>JBDUUJ010000001.1:0-3329 GCA_039938575.1 Nitrososphaera sp.
CCATGGCTGTGTTTCAATAGCGTGAGATACTTTGTAAAGTGTTCTATGTCTTTATCAATTGGTAGGTTGCATCATTTGATGTGCGGTAACAATTGAGGCAGAAGAGCTGATTTCACGCAGATGGAAATTCGCTGGCGTATTGCCAAACAACTAGTCGTCCTGCAAAAACGGAAGGACTCACGTCCAGAGTGATGGGGACTGGAAAAATAGAATAATTTGGTGACTAGGATTAATTGTCCCATTTTGCTCCGCAGACATCGACCTTTCAACCAAGATCCTGCCTTTTCAGGCAGAATCTACTTACCGAGACTAATTACTCTTGAAGATATTTATAATTCACTTTTTCCAAATGAGCAAATAATGCCTAGCTTTTTGAAGCAATTCTGTCAAGATACTCGAGCATAATTGTAAAAATTCAGCCCTCTCAGCCTGAAGGTTTCCTTGATGATCATCAGCATCTTGTGAGATACGGCACCTGCCTCTGTTCTGTGACCGTTTGTTATCTTTCTGATTATGACGTTTGGCCTTTATTCCCTGATAGAATAATTCCAAGGCACTTTCCCTGAAGACCTGCAGATCGTTTCTGTCTATCTTCAACTCACCTTCGATATGCGTGCTGGAACCATAAAAAGAACTTTATGGTGGCGGACCCGGGGGGACTCGAACCCACGACCTGACGCTCCGCAAGCGTCCGCACTATCCAAGCTGTGCAACGGGTCCACTAAACTAGCTGAAATCAGATTTGTAAAAAATGTTTGCAGTAGAAATTATGTGCTGTTCTCCGCCTTTTTGACAAAGATGTAATTCATTATCAAGCCAGCAATTATTCCACCAATTATTGGACCTGCCCAGTAAATCCAATGAAATTCCCAGTAACCAGACGCGATTGCAGGACCAAGTGTCCTTGCGGGGTTCATAGATGCGCCGGTAAGTGGAACGCCTACTAGGTGCAGCAAAAATATCATGCCGCCTATCGCAAGACCATACATTCCTGCAGGTGCCTTTTTGTGCACTGCGGTCATGAAGATGACTGTGACTAAGAAGAATGTAAACACGAGCTCAAGTGCAAAGCCAGACATTGCTGATTTTGCAATAAAGTCGCTTG
Organism: Nitrososphaera sp.; assembly: GCA_039938575.1. Classification (GTDB taxonomy): domain Archaea; phylum Thermoproteota; class Nitrososphaeria; order Nitrososphaerales; family Nitrosopumilaceae; genus Nitrosotenuis. The sequence continues at coordinate 1,106 of JBDUUJ010000001.1, forward strand.
GTCCGCCCTGTACGCCAAAATTCACCTTTGCACCAAGCTCAGGTAAGATGGTCTTGAGGGAGAATGCTGCAATTATTCCACCAATTATCTGAAATACGATATACCCTATTCCATCCACCACTCCAATTTTTTTTGTAATTATCATGGGAATAGTAACTGCCGGGTTGATATGTGCACCAGAGACGTGGCCAAATGAGTAGACCATCAACCCAATAGCAGCTCCATGTGCAAACGAAATCAGCAAAATGCCTTCAAGCGTCAACCCAGTACCGAACATGGAGGCTGATACTATTACTGAGAGAGGCCCAAAGAAGACCAGACAAAAAGTGGCAATTGACTCTGCAAACCATGCTCTGCCATTAACCATATCAAAACACCATTGTCACTTTCAATATAAAATATGCGGGTCAAAGGCAGGCTAGCAATATTTGTGCTAAATTAAACAACTTCGACTTGGTGCAAGGTGACTAGGCCATTATCACCTATTATCTCCTTGATTTGGGGTAGAATTGCTTCAAGTTTAGACAATTCATCTACAACCTCAATAAGCAACGGCATGTTGACAGATATCCCTTCGATCTGAAAATTTGATTTGCCGCGTTTACCAAAACCTGCAACTCCTGTCCACACAGTTGCGCCAGAAATCTTACCTTTCTTTAGAACTTCTAGTATGACGTTATGGATTCGTTTTCCATTAATGTTGTCGTTCTTCTTTATTCGTATTGTGACTGCCCACATTTTTTGCGTTCGCAACTAGTGTAATCCTCCTAGTAGTATGGTCATCAAAGTTTTGCCACCCAATATTGCTGCAATTGACAATCCAACATTGGTAACTATATTGATTGCTAGCAAACCAAACTGCTTATTATCAATCATGTTGCTTGATTCAAGGGCAAACGAGGACATTGTGGTCAATGAGCCGCACAAACCTATTGCCGCAAAAATCGTGTATTTGGTATCTAGATTCCATTGCTGTGACATAACAAAAAACAATCCAAGAATAAAGCTGCCGATTATATTGACCAAAAGTACGTTAACTTGAAAAGCGCCAAACAGAATAGGGGATTCTGTTATTCGGTACCGAAGAAATGTACCCAATACTCCACCTGCTGCCAAAAATACAATTTCTAATCCTTTCATGTCTACATTCTCTTTTGTGGTAGACATTATCAGAGTCATATAGACACGGTTTAGGTGGTTTACACCAAGGCTAATGTCATAGCCTGCTTTGCTTTACGACATCTATTTTTTATATCTATTGCAAACTGCAAATATGGCATGTTAAACTATTGCCTGCAAAAATAATTAATTGAGGATCAAGTGGAACAAGACTCATGATACAGGAGGGCGACTCGGTACCAAAATTCGAATTGCAGGACGCCAATGGAAATCTGGTAAAATCTTCCGACTTTAAGGGCAAAAAATTCGTAGTCTATTTTTATCCAAGGGACTTTACACCTGGCTGCACAATAGAGGCAGACGAGTTCACAAAAGAATACAAGAAATTCAAAAAAATTGGTGTGGAGATCATTGGAATCAGCACCGATGATGTAGAATCACACAAAAAATTCGTCGATAAAATGGGGATTCCATACGTTCTTCTATCGGATCCGGAATCTGAGGTATGCAAAAAGTTCGGAGTCTGGGGAAAAAAACAGTTCATGGGAAAAGAGTACATGGGCGTGATTAGGAGCACGTTTCTGGTGGATGAAAAAGGCAAGGTCTTCAAGGTATTTCCAAGTGTAAAGCCAAAAGGGCATGCAGATGAAGTTCTACAAGCTTTGACAAATTAGAAAATAAAGAAAAGGTCTAGGATGGTTTCCATCCCTGTGGCATTGAACCTCTAGTTGGATTTGGTTTTGGTGCTGGTGGAGGTGCTTGTGTCTGTGGTTTGAATCCTGCTGGCAACGAGCCTCTTGTCGAGCCACTTGGCGGCGGTGGTGGAGGTGCTGCTTTAGCTTGTTGTTGCTGTTGAACGCGTTCAAGGTATTGCCTTTCATATTCTTCAAGCTGTTCTTTTCTCGATTTTTGTTGTCCGCCACTTGATGCAGTTTGTGTGTATCCTGCTGGCAACGTACCTTTTGGCGGTGGCGGTGGTGGAGGTGGCGTCTGTAGCTTTGGTGGAGGTGCCGTTGTTGTTAACGCACTACCTGCCTTGAGGCCATATCCTGCAAAGTATTTGTCTCTTGGATGATATGCCAACTTTTCTCTTGTTGCAAAGTAC
>JBDUUJ010000002.1:0-4994 GCA_039938575.1 Nitrososphaera sp.
ACATGCCGTTGATTTTGAATCCATGCCATGGCACAAGATATGGCTTTCTGATGTATGGTGATTTTGCCGTTCTGCCTTTTTTGATGTCTTTTTTCATCTGTGCCAGTCTGCCTGCTGCCTGGGATATCGCAGTGAGTTTGTAGTATGACTGGATTTGATAGTCTTTTAGTGTGTGCTGTGAGAGTAGTGACAATTTTTTCATACTTGAGCAATTATTCTCAAGGCCGATTCTGATGCAGCAATTTACCATGTCTTGAAAGGTCTCCATCATTTTCAGCTGTTCTGTGTTTGGGGTGAATTTTTGTTTGATGGATTTGAGTGGCAAATTGTGTTGGAGGTATTGAGCGTAATTATTTAACATTTTAGACCACCTGACGAAGATTTCACAGTCTGTCATTTTAGTTGATTTTTTACCTCAGATTTGATTAATTCTTCGGTCTGTTTAAATGTCATAGATAGTTTTTGCGCAATTGATTTGATGTCTTCGTACTCCACCTTGAATTGCTTTTTTGCAGAGATCTTGCAGCGGACCGTAAAGTCCTTGTTGTAGAGTCGTATTCTCATCTTTAGAATTTGTCGTGGCACTATGAATCTCTCAGAGGATCTTATACGTACTCCGAGCGTCCCAGTTTCTGAAATTAGCAGATCCAGAATCTGATTTATTGCACTGTGGTCACAGATAACTGAGATTATGTGTCCCGGTCTTCCTTTTTTTGTAATTGTCGGGATGATTGCGATATCTTTTGCACCACTCGACATTATTTTGTCTGCAACATACGAAAGTGCCTCGCCTGTGACATCGTCAACGTTTGTCTCCAGGATGGCAATAGAATCTGATTTGAGATTGCTTGATGTGTTTCCGCGCACTACTTTGAGTACGTTTGAGAATCCATCAAAATTTTTTTGGCCTGCGCCGTACCCCACAGCACCAACTTTCATTTGAGGATAATACTCGACACATCTGTGAGCAAGACTTGAAAGCATGCTTGCTCCAGTTGGTGTTGTAAGCTCGTCTTTTACTTTGCTGCCTCTGATCAGTATGTCTGATTTTTCAAATATGCCAAGTATTGCACCTGCTGGATTCGAGACTGTACCGTGGGAAAAGCTCACCGTGCCGCTTCCCACACAAACAGGCATTGTCAAGATTTCTTCATCAAAGCATCCAAGGTCATCGAGTGCGACTGCGGTTCCGACTATGTCAATTACGGTATCAATGCTTGCTGCTTCATGGAAATGCACAGAGTCTTTTGGGACGCCATGTATTTTCGATTCAGCCGATATCAAAGTTCCAATGCTGTCTTGTGCAAATTTGACTGCCTTGTCTGAAAGCCCTATCTTTTGCACGGTCTTTGATATGCATCTTTGAATCTCGATCCCCTTTCTTTCGTGATGGCGTTCGTCTAGTTTTAGGACAAGCGAGGTGGCATTGATTCCGTGCTTGTCGACCTTTTTGAAATCAATTTTCTTAATTGAGGATCCACGCAGATAGTCTTGTGATGTGTTAACACCGTCAAGTATCTTTGATTTTTTTGCTCCAAGGTGTACAAGTGAGGACAGCATCATGTCTCCTGAAATCCCAGCTATTTGTGGATCAATTACTAAAACCATGGAGTTGCAAGAGGTAAAAATGCATATAAATTGTCATTTTTGAGCAGTGCCAAATCTTTGATGTTCCTGATTGTGTACCTTACAGATCATCTACAAGATTTGGTGAGCTACCGCTCACCGGTTGTCGAACGTGCAAATTCTTCAATAGATTTAATTATTGTGCAAAGTCGTCGCAAAATATGATTACGATTATTGGTTCTGGCAAAGTAGGTGGAGACGCAGCACTTTTTTGCGCACTCAAAAAATTAGACAGAGAAATCTTACTGCTTGATGTTGTCAAAGGACTACCACAGGGCGAAGCGATGGACCTAAATCACATGCTCTCAGAACAGGGAATAGATGTAGACATTCGTGGTTCAAATGATTATGCCGACATGAAGGGCTCCGATGTAGTTGTCGTCGTAGCCGGCTCCGGCAGAAAACCTGGAATGACTCGCATGGATCTTCTTAAGATAAACGCGGGAATTGTCAAGGACGTAGTAGAGAATATCAAAAAACACGCAAAGGACTCCGTTATTGTTCCGGTGACAAACCCCCTCGATCCTATGGTGCACATAACTTACAAGACCTCGGGGTTTGATCGAAGCCGCATAGTTGGCATGGGCAACATGCTTGATCTCTCAAGATTCGTCCAGTTTATACATGAAGCTACTGGATACTCACGCGATTCGATTCGTGCACTCGTAATAGGTGAGCATGGCGAAAATATGCTCCCCCTGCCAAGATTTTCTACCGTTTCCGGAATCCCGCTTTCAGCTGTTCTCCCAAAAGAGAAACTTGATCAACTAGTTACAGATACAAGACAGGTGGCTGCCAAAGTAATTGAGTTGAAAGGAGCTACAGTGCATGCACCAGGCAACGCGATATCAACCATAGTTGGCGCCATCCTCAAAGACCAAAAAAAGGTCATTCCTGTTGCAACACCACTCAACGGTGAGTACGGCCATTCAGATGTCTCAATTGGGGTTCCGGCGGTAATCGGCAGAAACGGCGTGGAGAAGATAATTCAAATAGAGTTGAACCAGCAAGAAAGAGAATGGTTTGACAATGGAGTACAGAGTGTCAAGTCTGCCCTTGCAGGAATCTGATCAGTTTTTTTAACCAACCACAATAAACAAACTACGTTGGACACACTTGATGTCTTGGAGTCATTAAAGGCCGGAAAGATAAGTGTGGCAAAAGCAAAGAAGTTGCTGTCACTGTACTCTATTGAAAAAATTGAGGATTTTGCACAAATCGACATGGGCCGAAGGTACAGGAAAGGAATACCCGAAGTTGTGTTTGCCGAAAGAAAAAAGCTTGAAGAGATTAAAAAGATAATTCTGAAGGTACTTGCTAAATCAGATTCTGTTTTGGTTTCAAGAATACAGCAGCACGACTATTCCAAGATAGTTAGTTTTGCGAAAAAAAACAAGATCAAGATCAAAGATGGAAAAAACACGACCACGCTTTTATTGTACAAAAAAGAGCCAAAGAGTCTTGGTGGCAAAGTCGGCATAGTTACTGCCGGTACCTCCGACATCGGTGTTGCAGAAGAAGCAAGACTTACCTGCGAGGCCATGAACTGTTCTTGTATATGTAGTTACGATGTTGGTATTGCAGGCCTTCACAGGCTGTTTCCTATTGTGAAGAGATTCGTTCAAGAAGACGTAGATGTCATCATAGTTGCTGCAGGAATGGAAGGTGCTCTTGCGTCGGTTGTTTCGTCTTTGGTAGACGTACCGGTGGTTGGCGTGCCCACTTCGGTTGGATACGGGTATGGCGAAAAAGGAGTTGCCGCTCTTGCATCCATGCTGCAGAGCTGTTCACTTGGACTTTCTGTGGTAAATATTGACAACGGTATAGGAGCAGGTGCAGTCGCCGCAAACATTGCAAACAAAGCTAGACGTCGATAATCCCCAAATCGGACAATTCTGTTCCAATTCCAAATCCCACCAAAGCTATTCCGGTTCCAAGGCCTGCCATCTCAAGGCCGCCCTTGATGATGCTTGTTTGCGCAAGTCGTGATTTTATTGCGCCCACTATGAACGAGGCACTCAGACTTATTCCTATTGCTATTGCAAGGGGGACATGGCCGTGCAAAAAGAAGAACGGAATGATTGGCAGGATTCCTCCAACCAAAAACGCGCCAAACATCCTAAATGCACTCTTTAGTGGACTGCCCACTACTTCGACGTTGAGTTTGAGCTCCTCTGTGAGCATTGTGTCAAGCCAGACTTTTTTGTCTGATGTTATTTTATTGACTATCATCTCCAAATCTTTGCCGGAAAATCCCTTTGCTTTGTAAATATCTTCTATTTCTTTTCGCTCAAGTTCTGGTTTATTTTCTATTTCCCATTCTTCTCTTGCTATTTCTGATTTGAGTAGCTCGCGATGTGCCTTGACTGCAAGATAGTTTTGCACCGCCATTGCCTTTGCACCAGTGAACATGCCAACAAGTGCTGCCAAAATTATGATGCTTGATGAGACATCTGCCCCTCCTACTCCTGCTGCTATGCCAAGAGAGGTGTTTATGCCATCTCCAAAGCCAAATACAAAATCTCTGACTCCACTTGACTCAGTCAAGTGTGGTTCTGCATGCCTAGGCTCTGATACTTCCTTCATTTTTGTAAACTAGAATCTTGGCTAATTTAAGGTTGAAAAAATCATTCCAGGGTTCTGTCGGGTTGTCGATGGATAATTCATAATGTGTACTACCTCTCGATCTCCAACTTGCTTCCATCGACTCAGGATTAGTGGTTCAAATAAACCCACGTTCCCCTTCATCGCTTCAACTGGAAGCCCTCGAGGATGGGTAAACCTAGCCCACCCCTTGTAGGCGATATTCATGGATGCCACTACATCTCTGTCCATTGATTTCCTACAATTACCCATGTGAATAATTTTTAAAGATTGCCTTCCATTTTACATGGTGTGGGAAAGCCGGGGCTAGAGATAGAAGATTCAATGTCGGGCAATTACCCATTCGAGGCTTTCATCCTCATTGCTATCTTTGTCCGTTTGTCAAGGTGTACTACATTTACTGCACCGAGGCTTTCCCCTCATAATTTTAACGTAGCTGCCTCTTGACTGTCATGATATGTCCCTGTACTCTCTGTCTTCTTTGAGCATCCAGTAAATAACGCGAAGCATCTTGGAAGCAGTGGCCACCGTCGCCTTTGCCTTGCCCTTCTTTTTTGCAATCTTTTCGTAGAATCGGCTCAGGTTGCTCTTTTCGTATCTGACGTGAGCATGGACGCATTCTGTGAGAATCCATCGCAGATGTCTGCTGCCTGATTTGGTTATCTTGCCGTAGTGTGTGGTTCCACCCGAGCTGTGTACCGAAGGCACAAGTCCTGCATAGGAACACAGGTGGTGCGAGTCTGCAAACCTGTTAATGTCACCAA
>JBDUUJ010000003.1:0-10876 GCA_039938575.1 Nitrososphaera sp.
GCCATAAAACCAACCAACAATAAGCGAAAACCGATGCAAGTTACGAAATAACATTCACATGTCCCGATGGGTAACACGGATAAGCGTGTCCCATAGAGGTAACAGAACCGATTTAGGCTAAAAGAGCCTGATTGCTTCTTGAACTTGAGGGTAATGTGCCGGCACCCTAAACATCCTGCGGATGTTGAGTGCCAAATTCTCACACTTTCTTCGCTCTCCATGGTTTACTAGCACGCGCCTCAACTTTGGTCGCAATTTATGCACAAATGACAATAATTGGTTGTAGTCACTGTGACCAGAAAAGCCGTCAAGCTTTACAATGGAACAGTTGATGTTGACTACTTCGACTTTACCATCTTTACCCATAAGTGAGACCTGTTTTGCCCCATCCAAAACCCGGCGGCCGAGAGTTCCGTTGACTTGGTATGAGACAAAAATTATCCTATTTTTGTTGCTTGGCGCAATATTTCTAAAGTATTCTAGGACCGGACCGCCTTCCAACATGCCTGATGTTGCCAAAATTATACATGGAGTTCCGTCCCGCAGTGGTTCCTCTCTAGCATCAGAGTGCTCTATGTTTGTGAAATATTCTGAATCAAATGGGTTGTCGTCTGTTTCAAGGATCTTTTGTCTAAGCTCTCTTGAAAGATATTCTGGGAAGGCCTCGTGGATGGCACTTGCTTCTGCAATCATTCCTTCCATGAAGACTGGTGCTTCGACCATCTGTCCAGCTTTCATGTAATGATCAATTACCATCATTATCTCTTGGGCGCGTCCTACTGCAGGAATGGGGATGAGGACTTTGCCGCCGTCGACGAGTGTGTTGTTTACTGCGTTAATGAAAGCAGATTCTACTTCTTGTCTTGTAGGTTGGATGTCTTCTCTTGCACCATAAGTGCTCTCAATTAGGAGTGTTTCTACCCTTGGATAGTTCCATGATGCGCTCTCAAACAAAATGCTTTTTCCAAATTTGATGTCTCCGGTGTAGACAAAATTATGATCACCGTTGCCGATGTGGAAGTGACACGTGGCAGATCCAAGTATGTGCCCTGCATTTGAAAACACCAGTTTGATGTCTGGCGCAATATCGGTGACTGTGCCGTATGGAATGGTTATGGTCTGCCTCATTATCTGTTTGACATCTCTTTCGGCGTACAGTGGAGCACGGCCTTGAGCCGCAGCAACTTTGACTGCATCAAGCTGAATCAAATTCATCATAGGCAGTGTGGGTTCGGTGCAATAGATAGGACCTTTGTATCCATACTTGCACAAAACCGGCAGAAATCCTGTATGATCTAAATGTGCATGCCCAATTACGACCGCATCTATCTCATCAAGCGTCACGTTGGCCCAATCAAGTCTTGGAAACGCTTCAGCTGAGGTTCTGGCGCCAGGATTGACTCCACAATCTATGAGAATCTTGCTTTCCGGCGTGACAAGTAGCATGCTTGAGCGGCCCACCTGGCCAAAACCACCAAGTGTCAAAAGAGAGACTTCGGATTTTTGCGCAAGCCGCGGTCGGAATATACTTTCACCAATCTGTTTGAGGTGTTTTGCTCTCTCTGTTGCAGAAATTTTTAGATTGTAGTTTATGGCCTGGATGGTGCTAGACGGGCTGGTGGTCGCCTTTCTTACACGGAGGCGCCAGCCTGTAGTTTCTGTAAGCTGGGCTATGTTAAATGCAGCATTGTTGTGCAAAAGCCACGGTCTTTTTACTTCTAATGAGACTTCGCCTGTGGCAGTATCAAAAAAAGTTCCTCCAAGCTCGGCATCCTTTGGTATCGCTTCTGCTAAGATCTTTCTTGCATCCTCTTCTGGCTTTCTGATGGACTCTTCAGTTCTCACCACGATTCTTTTTTTAATAATGTTGACAAGATCTGAAATTATCTCGTTGTGCTCCATCAGGTAGAGGGGAGACTTGGTGTAAAGAGCGATTCTTGGGCCTTCATAATCTATTTTGGTAACTTGGGCTTCTTTTGGTATACTTTGCAGTATGGTTGCCATTACATTTTGGGCTGGTGACTGTGTCTCCTTTTCTTGTTGTCTTTTTTGCATTAAATCACTACAAAGCTATGATGGCTTTCTTTTGCTCTTTTGTTAAGAGTCGAAATCCATCTTTATCGATAATTGCAACATTGATCCCGTCTCCGGTCCCAATGTTTCTCACTATTGCGGCTTTCACTGCACGCAATGCTATGATTTTGGCCTCCTCAACTTTGAGGTTGTTGCGGTATTCGTCTTCTAGGACGCCATATGCTACAGGAGAGCCACTTCCAGTCGTGACGTATTTTTTTTCTTCTACAGATCCGAACATGTCGATATTTACCAATGCCGGGCCGTCCTTATCATAACCACCAATCAGAATATCCGCAATGAATGGGTAACCCCTGTTCTGATGGAACAAAAGTGAACACAACCTTGCCAGGGATCTTATCGGAATATTTTCATTTTTTTGAACTTTGTGTATGTTTGCGTGGTATCTGAGAACATCTGTGATGTTTTGTGCATCTGCAACACCACCTGCCATCGTCATGCCTGCGTGGTTGGCTATCTTTTGGATCTTCATGGTGTTGTTGTTTGCGATAAAGTAGCCTGCGCTAGCGCGCATGTCGGCACACAGGACGACGCCGTCGCTGACCTTGATACCTACGGTGGTTGTTCCATGTAGAATTTTCTCTTCTACGTTATTAGATGACAAGAAAATACTCCTAGATGCTCTGCAATGGTTTCTCCCCTTTTAAATAACTTTTTGTTGGAGGGCAAATTGATAAGGCGTAGCACCGACAACTACGTAATGCGAAATACTCCCTCGCACACGATGGAGCTTCCGCGCCTAATCGTGGTCGGAGAAAAAAACATCGACCAGATCGGAAGCTTTCTAGACTCTCTAAATGAACCAAAAAAAGTATCAGTCATCGCAGGAAACCATGTACAAAGAATAGTGAGAGCAAAATTTCAAAAATCTCTTTTAGCATCAAAGATACGATCCGTCTGGCACACACCAAAAGGCAACGACGAAAGATCCATCCATCATGTGCAAAACGAGGTAAAAAAAGACAAAAGTGATCTCATCGTCGGAATAGGGGGCGGCAGGTCAGTAGACGTCGCAAAGATGATCGCATTCAAGCTCGAAAAACCGTTTGTAAGTGTGCCAACTGCAGCATCCCACGATGGGATCGCAAGTCCCTTTGTATCGATTCGTGGCGAAAAACCACACTCAATTGTCGCTACGGCGCCACTTGGCGTCTTTGTAGACATAGACATAATCAAGAAAGCGCCAAAGAAGCTTCTGGCAAGTGGGTGTGGTGATCTGGTCGCAAAAATAACAGCAGTAAGGGATTGGGAGATAGGCAGGGATAAAACAGGCGAGTATTTTGGAAGATACTCTGCAAATCTTGCGTCGATGAGTGCCAAGATCCTGCTTGAAGCTACAGAAAAAAAGAAACTTCCGGACATAAGAGAGATAGTCGAGGCGCTCATAAGTGCTGGTGTAGCGTCATGTATTGCAGGAAGTAGCAGGCCGTGTTCTGGTTCAGAACACCTGTTTTCTCATGCGCTTGACAAGATTGCACCTCAAGTAGGACTGCATGGGGAAAAATGCGGTATAGGTGCTATTCTGATGGCAAAGCTGCAGGGACAAGACTGGCGGAAAATTGCAAAGACGCTCAAAAATGTGGGGGCACCGACCACTGCAAAGCAGATAGGCCTCAAGCCAGAGATACTTGCCAAGGCCCTTGTCATAGCACAGTCATTGAGGCCTGAGCGGTATACCATTCTAAAAGAGGTTCACATGACAAGGAAAAAAGCACTTGATCTTGCAAGGGCTACTGGCGTCATATGAGATGACGGACACTTCGTAGAAATTATCCATACAAAAGATACGCGCGCGTTAAATACAAAAAATTCACTTTTGATATCATGACGACAACAGCGTGGAAATGCTACAGATGCGATCTGACGTTTAAAGAAGAGTCGATAGCTGAACTTCACAAAAACATATGCAATCACCAATCAAGACAGATCAGAATCGCAGTTGCATAAAACGCAAAACGGATTAGATGGCGCACCCAATATGATACATGAGATGCAAAAATATCCAAGCCGGATGCTTCCACGACTTTAAGCTGCATGAAAAAGGCGGCCTGTGCCTTGTCAAGGGCTGTAAATGTACTAGTTTTTGCAAAACCTAGACTGGTGAGGTGCTGTTGGTGATGAGCAGTGATGCCTGAGCCAACAGATTCAGAAACGGCTCACCAAAAAGCAAATCCATTATCCTTTCTGAGAACTTGTCTAGAACGTGGGCTGTTGCATCTGTAAGTACGGTGCTTTCTACAATGTCAAATGTCTTGTTGAGTGCTTGGTCTGCAAGAACGTCTGATGGTACCCCCTTGTCCATCTGAGCTACCAGATCGGGAATGAAGCCGTGCACCTCCTGCGGCAGACTTTCACTCATGATCGAAGAGGCGCTTGCCTGCGTAGGTTCCCTTATTGCTTCCCTTACCAGATCCTCGAACATTCTGGACGACTACGACTCTGCTTTGCCTTTAACCTCTGCGCACCTAGTATATTAATAGACAAAGACCGATCTGGCACAAAGCCAAAAATCTCATTCCGATGCGGAAAAAATACGCACAAACACACTCATGAGACAATTATTGACTAATACTATAGGACAAATGATCAGCAAGGGTTTAAGAACCGTTCAAAAAAGGAATAATGATGAAAAAATGAGTCAAACACTATTCGATTTGTACAACTCGATGCTAAAAACCCTGGTGGACAGGCGCAAAGAGCTCATAGAGGAAATTGAGGACATCAATCAGCAAATCGTAGAGATAAAAAACGAAGCAAAAGAAAACGGCGTAACACTGTCTATCTAGAAAATTAAATTATCGCGCAATACAATGATCTACACAAATGGATCTAGTTTTCTCTGATATTCATGCAGATATTGATGGATTACAAACAATACTTGATATCGCTTTTTCCCCCGAATTTGAGAAAAAATACGGAACCATATCGAGGATAATCAACCTAGGCGATGTCTTGGAACGGGGAACAGGCCCAAAACAAGTCCTACACAAACTCAACGAACTCTCAAAATCATACCCCATGATCTCAGTGATGGGAAACCATGACGAAGGCTTTCTCTACAAGCGGTTTCTAAGTGGTAGCTCGTACGCCAGCATACGTGCCCACGATCTACTTGAAGAAGATGATCTAGAGTTCTTCAAGCAGAACAGGGACGGAACGTATGGTGAACAGTTTGTAGTTGACAACAAAAACAAACTATTCTGCGTACACGGGGGCCCGCTACGCCCAGAAAAAATACTCAAAAACGGAGGAGATCCATGGTTGTACCAGAGAACGTGGCAACGGCTATCGCAGGAAGGTTCGGAGTTTTACAGCTATTACGGATACCACTACGGGCCTGCCTCTGCCTTCAGTGAAGCCAAAGAGCACTTTGATAATTTTATCATACTCTGCGGCCACCAGCACGAGGAAGCAGCACTCATGCAACAAGGCGATCAGATCACAAACATATGGTCATTCAAATACCAAACAGAAAAGAACTCCTCATACCTACTACACAAACACGAATTCCAAATACAAAAAGACGCAAACTATCTCATTCGTCTTGGGCTTGGTGGGCCTCAAGGGCATCACAGCGGTGGACTTGCCACGCCCCACTTTGGTATAATTCAGCACGAGCCACGAAAAGTTGTTCTGTTTAGTGTCGAAAATCAGTAAATTAAAATCAATTACGCCCCCAGACACAGACTGTGAAGGCAATAGTTCTTGGGGGCTCAAAAGGGATCGGCAAGGCAATAGCAAACTCGCTTTCCTCAATAGGTTGCGACGTAGTTGCCGCATCGACTAAAGATATTGACACATCAAATCTGGCCAGTGTCAAAAAATTCATCAAAAAACACAGGCAAACAGACATCTTGGTTCTAAATACGGGTGGTCCGCCACCAAAAAAGTTCAACGAGGTCACAGAAAAAGAATGGCAAAAATATCACAATCAGTTATTTTTGTCATTTTGCATTTTACTCAAAAACCTCAAGGTACGTGACGGCGGTTACATCTTTGTAATTACTTCCGGCGTCATAAAAGAACCAAATCCACACCTAGTAATATCAAGCGCTTACAGACTTGCATTTACCGCAGTGTTCAAGCTTGCCAGCAAGGACCTTGCTGCAAGAAAGGTCAGCTGTATAAACATCGCACCTGGCCTCATCAACACAGATCGGCTCAGGGATCTTGGCAACACAGTCAAGCTAGCAAAATCCATACCTATGAGGAGGCTTGGTGAGCCACGAGAGATTGGAGATTTTGTTAGATCAATAGTGGAAAACAAAATCAAATACCTTTCTGGCGTCACCATCAACTTCGACGGCGCAAACTCTAACTTTGTGCTCTAAAGAGAACCGATAATAATCTCTAAAATTCAAAAAAATCATGGTGACATGCCACAAGTGTTTTGAAGAAAAACATGACCAGTGCATGGGAAAAGCAGGAATGATGAAATGTTCCTGTGATACCTGTTCAAAGTCATGAGCGCAACAGAGATCCTAAGACAAGACCATCTCAAGATAAAGAGACTTGAAAAGCTAATCGACAAATGCTACAAGGAACTGTACGCAGGCAAAGACATACCTCTATCGGACATTGAGAAAATTAATTATGTAATTTCGGAATTTCTGGACTCGATTCATTATTCCCGCGAGGAAGACTCGTATTTTGCGTGCGTGGCAAGCTATGACAAACTAAAAGATGAAATCAGAAAATTCATGATAGAACACGAGTTCAGCAGAAGGATCGCAAAAAACATCGCCAAGTACCTGCAGGATTGGAAGGCAGGCAAGGACTCAAGAGAGCCGGTTGCAAGATACTTGAGGACGTATGTCATATATCTTGGCGACCACCTCAAAAAAGAAGAAGAGTTTTTCAAAAAAGCCCAAAACGAAGTTCTCACCAAAGAAGAAGAAAAAGAAATGTATGAGCAGTTTCAGGCCGTCATGGCCGTGTCCACAAAGATCGAGATCGTCCTAAAACAGATCGAGTACCTCGAACAACAAGACTGGTTTCGGTCGTAAAGTCTTTAAGAACTCTAAATTTGAGGTAAAACTGAAAATGGCCTTTGTAGTGTGGATGACAGGACTTCCATGTTCGGGCAAAACAACAATAGTTCGAGCTATGCAAAAATATGTTCCGAACTTGGCAATCCTAGACGGTGATGAGCTTAGGGAATGGCTATCACCAAAAGACTTTTCAAAAGAGGGAAGAATCGAGCACAACAAGAGGGTTGCCCATCTTGCAAAACTCCTCCTCAAACACAATGTGCCATGCGGCGTATCGCTTGTCAGCCCTTTTATTGTAAACAGGGAGGATGCAAGAAAGATAGTCGCAGACGACAAACGGTTCTTCGAAGTCTACGTCAAGTGCTCACTGCAGGAATGTGAAACAAGGGACGTCAAGGGAATGTACAAAAAGGCGCGCAACAACGAGATCAAGAATTTTACGGGTATAAGCGATCCGTATGAAGCGCCGACGAATCCGGATCTTGTATTGGACACAGAAAAAGAATCACTGGAACAAAGCGTCCAAAACCTACTCAACTTCTTAAAATCCAAAAACGTCCTCAACGGTACTGCTTAATTATCTGCTCATGAACCAGGCCATTTGTAACAAGCAGCCCGTTTTCATGATTTAGCTTTTCAGTATTGTACAAAACCTCATTGCCCCGTACGTCAGTCATCCTGCCTCCGGCCTCACTGACGAGGCAATAAGAGGCGCATGTGTCCCACTGCTTTATCTTGTTTGATGTTGTAAGATAGATCTCTGCTTGGCCCATACAGATCTCGGCAACCTTTAGCGAGCTTCCCCTGCTCTCAAAGCTTAGAACTCCAAGTTTTTTGAAGAATTCTTTTTCCTGCTCTGAGAGATGGAACCTGCTTCCAACAGCCCGGCATTTTGCCAGCTCGTCTGTCTTGCTTACTGTCAATCTGCTCCAAGCATTGTTCTCAAGCTTGTATGCACCACTTCCCCTCTGTGCCAAAAATATGGTGTTTGTAGTAGGTCTACAGATCACACCAAGAATCGGCCTGTTGTGTTCCACCAAACCTATCATAATGGTAAACTCACCGGTCCTGTTTACAAAATCGCTTGTACCATCAAGTGGGTCTATGATCCAGATCTTGTCGTGATCAAGACGCGACTTGAGATCTTCGTCTTCTTCTGATAAAACTGGCAGACCTGATGGTGAAAGTATTTTTTTAATTATCTCGTTGCTTTCAAGATCAGCTTTGGTTATGGGCGAGTCGTCGTCTTTGAGTGATGAGGTGAATTCTTTGCTGTATATCTGCATGACTGCCTTGCTTGCTTTTGACGCTGCCCTGAGTGCGAGTGTTGCCTCTTTAAGAGGCGTTGAAAATGGGAGTTCTGGTTGCATTATGTAGTAAGCTCTGGCTTTATCGTCCAAACTATGGCAAGCACAATAAACGGAATCGAGATCAATCCAATTATTTGTAATAAGATCATGAGCTGGGGCATCGCTTCTCGCGGTGTTGTCCAAAGCCAAGGAAGTGGCAATGATATCACAAACCATATGATTGCCAGCAACGCAATTGTCTGGGCGCGTTTCTTTCTTCTTGGTTCCATACTCTGACTCACAAATGGGATTTTAAATTGATTTGGGAAAGCTACTTTGACGACTCGCCGCCGTCCAGTGCTAAAACTGAGCCTGTGACCCACGAAGAATCATCCGATGCAAAATACAAAGCTGCTTTTGCTACGTCGTCGACTGTACCGAATCTGCCAATCGGATATACAAGATTCATCATCTCCCTTAGTGCTGGTGTCGCAAGGAACTCTGCAGTCATGTCGGTTTCGACGACGCCAGGACAGATACAGTTTGCTCTAATCCTATACTTTGCATACTCTATTGCAATGCACTTTGTGAGCAGAATTAGGCCTGCCTTTGATGCCGAGTATGCGTCCGCATTAAAATCTTGGTATGCCTTTAGGCCTGCAGTGGACGCTATGTTGACTATAACACCACCGTTTTTTTGGAGATGTGGGATGGCGGCTTTTGTAAAGCGAAACTGCCCAGTCAAGTTTATGTCAATTACCTCATTCCATTCGGCCTCTGAGATCTCATGAAGCGGTTTTATCTTTGGGAATATGCCTGCATTGTTTACCAAGATATCAAGCCTGCCAAATTTTTGGACAGTCTTTTCGACTACTGAATGAACATCATCATATCTTCTAATGTCTGCCGGAACTGCAAAGGCCCCAAGCTCTCTTGCAGTATGTTCCAACTTGGTTTGGTCCCTTGCGGTAATTGCAACTAACGCGCCCTCCTTTACAAAAAGAGCAGCTATTGCTTTTCCGATCCCCCGGCTTGCACCTGTCACCAGAGCTACTTTGTTTGCAAGCCTCATGTGGTGTTTTTGGCAGCATTCGTAATATTGGTTTTGAAAAACTATTCAGAAGATTTTTGATTATATATGGTTCTTTATTAAAAAAATCAACACTAATTCTTAAATAAGATAAATTCCTATACAAAACAATGCGAAAGGACATAAATCCTATCGACTGAGGACGCGTGGCCCAGTAGAATAGTTAGGTGGTCCATCAACGCATTGGCGTTATGGGAATGAGAGGTGTTCTCTCAACATTCTACGCTTGGGGCCACGCCCACCTGTTATTCAATGAGATAAACAGAAACCGGACCTAGTGTGTTTCCGTGCGGGTCGATGATTATCTGAAGTTCCTGATCTTCGGGGATCTCGATTGTGTTTTGGCCCAAATATTCCCAGGTGTAGTATGTAGAAATCCCAGTCTCATGTGGTGTTCCTTTCAGCTTGAAATCCTCGGCAAATGAAAAGGTAGGACCCCTTAGTGCGATTGACAATGTCTGTGGGCTGTCACCGTTTGGAACAAACCTGAACTGGTATGTGCCTTTCTTGACTGCAAAGGTGTCTGCAAAAATCCCATCTTGGTAAAGGTTGGGATCGGCAAGTCTTACGTGGTAAACCTCTTGCCGCTGGTTTTTTTCTGATGGTGCAGAAACTAGCACTGCAAGTGCACTTATAGTTATGGCGACTGCAAGGAGTGTTGCTACTTTTTTGTTCATTATGCTAAATGATTCTGTCAGGTTATTGTCATTGATATTGCTTTGCCTCTTCAGTTCTGTCTGGTTGTCGAGGGATAATCATAATGCGTACTACCTCTCGACCTCCAACTTGCTTCCATCGACTCTGAGGATTAGTGGTTCAAATGAACCTACGTTCTCCATCATCGCTTCACTTGGAAGCCCTCGAGGATGGCAAAACCTACTCCACCCCTTGTATGCTATATTCATGGATGCGACAACGTCACGACCCATCAATCGAATACAATTACTGCACCCCAATTTACGGAGGCATAGTCTGTCCTCTTGGAGTTGCCCTCCGCATCCTGGACAGAGCTTGCCGGTGCGTTAGGATCAACGAATGAAACCGGAATGCCTTCTCATGCTGCCTTGTACTGTAACTGTCTTTGAAATTCGTAAAATGACCACTAGTTCATTTTTCGTCTGAATTTATTTCCCTGGCCATTGCCTTTTCTGTATAGTTTTCTGATACCCTTGACGTCTTCAAGTATTATGGCAGATCTGGATTCCTTTGCCAGTTCCACAATATCTTTGGTTGTTTTGTGTAGGTATTGAGTGTAATTAATCAACATTTTATCCCTCGACAACCAGACAGAACCGCCTCTTCCATGATTCTTTTTATGCGTCTGCGATGTGGCGGAAGTATGACATGGAATGGTCTAGTTGATGACAATTTACGATGTTATCTAAATACAGGACAGATCCGGTGGTCTTGCC
>JBDUUJ010000004.1:0-24844 GCA_039938575.1 Nitrososphaera sp.
TTTCTAACAGTAATGGATAATGTGATTGGTGTAATAGTAAAGGATCTTGGCTGCAGTGTCTTGTCGGAGGATTTCTGTAGTGGTTGTTTAGTAGAATATTGGCAAAATGCCTCTCAGATATAGAAAATGATAACAACATGCCGTTGATTTTGAATCCGCACCATGACACAAGATATGGTTTTTTGATAAATGGTGATTTTACTTTCCTGCCTTTTTTGATGTCATTTTTCATTTGAGATAACTGCCAGCCGCTTGTGATATGGCAGTGAGTTTGTATTTTGACTGGATCTGATAGTCTTTTAGGGTATGGTATGAAAGCAGTGACAGTTTTTTCATTGTGGAACAGTTGTTCTCAAGGCCGATTCTGATGCAGTGGTTTACCATATCTTTGAAGGTCTCCATCATTTTTAGCTGTTCTGTGTTTGGTGTGAATTTTTGTTTGATGGATTTGAGTGGCAAATTGTGTTGTAGGTATTGAGTGTAATTATTTAACATGTTTGTTGCAAGCGGTGTTGGCCTTGACATAACTTGTATGCTCATTTTTTAGTGGCACCCGATGGTAAACATCATTAGTCAGCCCCCGTCAATTACACAAAACCTTAATTCAATATTATTACAAAGAGGTTAGAAGCGACTCAATTTTTCTTCAACAAGCATTCACTTGAAACATTAGCACATATTTACCCTAAAATTGGTTTTATTTGATTAAAATTCCGTATAAATCTACATGCTTTTGGCAATTTCTAGCTTCTCAGGAAGATACTTGTCCGTAATGTTTGTGAGGCCGTACTTTGAGAATGCTTCAAGTTCTGCCTTTCTTTTTAATTTCAAAAATATCTCAAGCTCTTTTTTCCAGATTCCTTCCTGGTATCTTGGGTCTTTTTGTAGATCATAGATTCTTTTAATGTCTGACTCTGTCATGGGTATGGTTGGCAGCTTGTACTTTTCAATGTCAGATGCCCACACGCCAATCCACTTTGCATCAGGTACTGTAAGCTCCCTCAAGTGAGCGGCATTTGCAGAGCCGGATTTTATCACCATTGCAATATGTTCGCCATACACGTCACCATCGGTCAGTATAACAACTGGTAGCTTCATCTGATCATGCAATCTCTTCAAAAGATATCTAGTTGATCGAGGCGCCTGTCCTGCAGTATCGATAATTATTGCCTTGAACTTTTTGTCCACCTTTTCTTCGACAAACCTTGTGAAAAGACCACCTTTCTCTATTGCAATTACCAGCTCTGCGCTGGTATCAACAAGCTCCGCGCTTGACAAGCTTGGGCCAATCAGGTATCCGTCGGGATGGTCAGACAAGTTCGTCCTTCTTCCTTCGTACCCAGGTACAGTGTACTCTATGGTCAAATCGCCAAAGACACTACTTCGCTCCTCAGGAAATATGTGAAAGTCCTCGCGCGGCCTTGCCAAAACCGCCTCCAAATCCACTATGATGTTATCTGACTCTGGCTGATCCTCAAAGTCGATTGCAAAGGCCTGAGAGGAATAGTAAATGTCTCTCAATGTTGAAGATTTTTTCTCGCGTACCAGCCTGTTTGCAAAAAACGCAAGCCAGATCAACTGAGTAAAAGAACGAAGCTGTGCCATGTTCCTTGAGCTACGGAGTCCTGCCGCCTTGCCCAAAACATACTGGCGCAACTTTTTATCATACACGATGTTGTTGACGGACCTGCTTGGTACGTAAAACTGTGGGAACTGTCCCTTTTCGAGATCGTTGTAGACCTTTGTACCTTCTGCTTTTAGCAGCTCAAGAAGTGAGTCCCTCTTTGCCGCTGCTACCTTTTCTGACTTACTCTTGGGTTTCGACATTTGTGCTCAAATCCTTGATTAGTTTTTTGTAGTCAGGTTCTTTATTTTTACCTGCAAGCTCGGTTGCAAACTGGGCAATAAGTGGAAGATACTTTTGGTAGAGATTCGTCCTCTTTTTCTCAATTTCTGCAAGTCCACGCTTTGACATGTATGCAGACAATTTGCGGGCAAGATACTGTAGTGCAAGCCTCAGCTCCTTTTCAATCTCCGGTCTGTCTGCGACGTTTTCCTTCCCTACCGTCTTGTATGGTATACGAGTAGAGCAGATGTGGCTGACGATGACTAGCGGGGCGTCATTTTTTACCTTGTACCTTCCCCAATCTACCTCGTTTACCACCTTCAACACTACATCGCTTCCTTCATCATACAACAACGGGATCCTGTTTGCAAACCTGTACACTGTGATCTTGCCTGGTTGAATCTGGCCGCCGTACGCTATTCCCATCTCAACTATGAACGGAAATCCCGAATATGCTGATGCACTTCGCTGGATTACTTCATAAAAGTCAGGTTTGAAGAACTGCTCGATTCCTTTCCTTAATGGTTCTTCTCCAAGAGGCGCAAGACAGCTTGGGTCCGGAGTGAGGAATTCTTCGTATCTTTGTAGTGAATCTGATAATTGGACAAGTTCCTCGTTTGTAAAGGCGCCGATCCTTTTTTCCGCTTTCAATCCAGCAAACTCACAGAATTTGAGTGCGGTTGCCTGACCTACCCTCTGAAATCTCTTGGTAAGAAATGTCACCAGTGTCTCACCGGATACGGTATTTGCAAGCTGTTTGTAATACGGACTGGATTTTGGCATGTCGACTGTAAACGATTTTGCCTCTCCATAATCCCAATATGTAAGATGTTTGTGCATCAGGTCCACATCATCGATTCTTATTCTCCTCAACTTTTCAAAGTCCATCTTCAAAAATGACATCAATGCCACTATAACCCGAACTGGCCTTGAGAGGTTCTGCCATTTTTTTTCGGCTCTTGCCATTATACCTTCAAAATTCAGATTCTTTTTTGAGAGTCCTAATTCTTTTCGCACCTTGTCAATCATGGCATCATCGAGTGTAGGTATCTGATAGTGTGTATCAACAATCATGCGTCGTATTGTTTCAACATCGACTCCATGTGGGTGTGGCTTGATTATAGTCGGAGGTGGTGGCATCGTATTGACGATTCTTTTGTACTGGAATCGTTCTCCCTTTGGATCATCAAATGTTATGGTTGCGTAGGGAGTAATCAGTGAAGTCTGGTACACATAGTCTCTGATCTTAGAGCCAGCCTTGGAGTAGTCTCCCTCAAGTGTGATGCTGACAGACAGTCCTTTTCTGTTTGTTTCTTTTGTAGTGTGTTTTCTAATTATTGGCTTGTTTTTTTGAATGTCTAGCATCATCTCGTATTCATGGTTTGTCTTTCCATCTGCGGAGCTTGACACTATCACAGGTTTATTTGTAGTAATTTGGCCATACAAAATTGCCATCGTTGCGCCAAGGCCGAACATTCCACGCGCCTGCTTTAATCCAAATTTGGAGCCATACAGGACGGTTCCAAAAGCCATCGGAATCTGCTTTGACTCCATGCCTGGCCCGTTGTCCTTTACTGTCAGAATGTATGGCTTTGGGTCAGGCTTTTCTGGGTCGACTGCTTTAATTGTAAGATGTATGTCTGGCAGTATGCCACGCTGGTCACATGCGTCAAGGCCGTTTTCTACAAATTCGCGAACCGCAGTGTACAGTGAGCGGGTCGGGTTGCTAAAGCCTGCTAAATCCCTGTTTCTGTAAAAGAATTCTGAGGGAGATATCTGAGAGAAGGTTTCCTTAAGAGACATCGTCTTTTTCCCACAGCTGTAGCCTGTTCAACTTTTCTTTGCGCCTGTTTGCCTCAAGTCTGCTATATACGGAGCCGTGCTTGCTTCCAGAAGAAAGTGAGGAAATGGCAGATATAGCTAGTTTAATGTGATGTGAATCCCCAATTATCGAAACCGTTTTTCCATAGACACAGATTGAAGTGTTGGTAAGATTTTCCATGTTTGTCCTTGCTCTACCTCCCTCTCCGATAATTCTTCCTTTTATCCTTTCAATTTGTTGTGGAGATTTTCCGGCAAAATCTCTGAGATCTATTACATGAAGTGAGTATTCTTCTTGCAAAAGTTTCATTGCGTTTTGCGGTGAAAAGCCCCGTCCAATAGCTGTGACGATCTCGATTGCCTTGAAAGGTTGAATCTGACTGATCGAGCCGTCGCTGACAATATCTATTTCTCCAGTCTCCGAGTCAATTTCGAGCTTGACAAAACAGTTTTTTTCTATTTGCATCTTGACTTTGCCAGCTTTGCCAATAAGTGCGCCTACTCGGTCTACTGGTATTCTTACTATTTTTTCAAAGCTCATGCTATTATTTTTGAGAACACATCGGCAGGGTTTTCAACCGTCAATCCTCTTTTTGCAAAGAAGTAGGACATATTTTTAATGTCTCTTTGAAGAAAGTTTTGAGCATTTGGGTGCATTGTGTCAACTGCTGATCCTAGATCAAAGAGAATTAGTCCTTTCTCCGTTTTAAAAACATTATACTCTGAGAGATCACCATGAACCAGCCTCGCGTCCTTATACAACCTAAAGACTATGTCTCGAAGCTGCAGATAATCATTTTCGTCAACTTCGGTTTCGTGCAATGTTGGTGCCGGCACTCCGCCTTTGCCTACAAACTCCATAGCAAGTACGTTTTTTGACACGTGTAGTGGTTTTACGACCGGCAGATTTTTTTTGAAGCATTGTTGCAAGTTCCTAAATTCTTTTTTTGCCCACAAAAAGACCACGTTCCTTGTGCCCGACTTGACATGTGCGAATCGTGGGTCGCCAACAATGTAAGGCATGCGTTTTTTGAAGCTCGATGTTGAAACTAGGTACACTTTCAGTGCAACATCCTTGCCAGAACCATCTACTGCCCAAAACACAACAGATTCCTTTCCTGCCTTGACTATGCCATTTACATATGCGATTATCTTGTCGTTTATCATTTCATACATGGTAAACATTGTAGACCTATCTAGGACTTGGTTGACCGTTTTGTCTTTTTTAAAGCCGTCATGCAAAGACTTTTTTTTCTTTGGGAATATCTTTTCGAATTTTTCCGCTATATCATCATCAAAATCTGGAAAATCCTCAGAAGACATTTTCATTTTTCCAAGACATGATACCTAGAAATCTTTTGGGAGATGACCGTTGTCTTTGAGCCAGTCTACTTGTGCAAGGGTAAATCTCCAGGTAATGTCCCCGCGGTCATCTTGCTTAAAGTCCCACGGCGCAATAATTACTACGTCGTTGTCGCGAATCCAGATTCTCCTTTTTAGCTTACCTCTGATCCTACCGCGGCGAGTCTTACCGTCAGTACACTTGACTAGAACTTGATCACTGCCCAAAAGCTTGATGACTCTTCCTAGCAGCTCACCTTGTTGTGGGAGCTGGATGTCTTTTAGCTCACTTTCATTTAGAACCTTACGTTTTCCCAATTATACAACTAGAAGAAATTTTCTATATAACTGTGTGCATTAGGTTTTGAAAATAATCAGAGAGTGATCATCGCCGCAAAATCGTAAAAAATGCCAACAGAACTTCAACAAAAAATAGTTTTTACTTAAATAAGATGACGTCCTCAGATTAACATGGGTCTACGAGATCTTCCATTGAAGCTACAATACCGAACAGACAGGGACGACCTAGTCACAGATTTTTTCATTCCATGTCTTAGCAATTCTACAGAGTATGACAGAGCGGTGGAGTTTATGACACTAAAGAGCATCTCAACTCTTTCTTTGGGTCTGCAAAACTTTGCGAATCATGAAGGCAGGATCCGTCTGATCACCGGTCATAGGTACGCATCTTCTGACCTTGACATTCTTGCAAAGATCTTCTCCGGCAAAAATGCTGCGGTTTCTACCATCTCAATTCACAACAGCAAGATAGACATTCTGCAGAAATTGGTTCAAAAAAGTAAAATCCTCATCAAAATAGCAATACCAAACTCAGAACATGTTGTCGGTTCTTTTTCAGAAAGAATAGGCATATTTCGGGACGAAGAAGGCGAAATGGTAGCATATACTGGAACGTCAAATGAGACCTTCAATGTGGAAAATCGAAATTTTGAGTCAATCGATGTGTTTACTACTTGGAATGATAGGCCGCGTGTGGATATCAAGCTGATAGATTTCGAGAGATTGTGGAATAATGAAACCAAGTATGTCCAAGTGTACGACTTTGCATATGCTTACAAGAACAACCTCCTCAAGTATGACCCCAAGTGGGCAGTAGAAACCATCAGTTGAGCACAAAACCAGACGAGTCTATGTTTTTTGTATTTTCAACAAACCTGACAAGAGATATCTTGTAATAAATTACTTCGCCACGTCTCTCAATTACTGCCAAGATTGGTTCTTTGCCCATCTTTGTTATCTCTTCGATGTTTTTTTGCAAAGATCCTATCTTTTCCTGTTTGCCTTCTGCAAGTCCGAACACAAGATATTTTGCGCCTTTTTCTCCAAATTGCCCTCGTTCATATACACGAAAATCCGATCCGAATCCAAAGCCATCTTTTACCGCATATCCCCTCACCCTTAGATCACGGTAAATTAGAAATTTTGTTAACGCATTTTCGTCGAATTTACTGCAGATCTGCAAAAGCTCGTCAAACCCGATTATCTTTTTGCCTTTGGTAAGATGTAGTTTCTTGTAGAAGAGAAAATATAATGACTCAAATGGTTTGAGAAAAAATCTACCTTGCCTAGTTTCGCCGTATCCTTTTTGTTCGAGGAGGTTTTGCATCTCCTTATTTGTGATAAGTGTGTGGTCGTCAATTAATGTGCCTTCAATGTCTGGTTCTGCATCAGAGCTCATTTGGCAGAAATTATGATGATTTCCATATAAGTCATCAAATCGCGCAAATATCTCACCGTTAAAATATATGTGCCTATTTTGTGTTTTCAACAGTGATACTATGCACGGCGGATGTTACAGAATAGGAAACGGACAACCATACACAAGAAAGGAATTCATAAAAGGAAAACCCCAGCCAAAGATTGCCAAATATCAAGGTGGAAAGAGAGGAGATTACGATTACTGTGTCCAATTGTGCTCAAATGAGAAAATGCAGATAAGGCACATGGCAATCGAGTCTGCCAGACTTGCTGCAAACAAAGCAGTAGAACAGGTAGCAGGTGAGAGCGGATACTATTCTGTACTTCGAATATACCCGCATGTTTTGCTCAGAGAAAACAAGATGATTGCCACCGCCGGAGCAGACAGACTTCAGGAAGGTATGAGGCGTGCTTTTGGAAAGGCGGTAAGCTTAGCTGCGCGTGTAAAACGAGGTCAGGTCCTCATGGAGATGCATGTAAAAAAGGATCATCTCGATTTGGCAAAAAAAGCACTTAGTGGCGCATGTGTCAAGCTACCAGTTACTCCAACAATCAAAGTAATCCCACTTAAGAAAAACTAGAGATGTTGCAGAATCTCATCTCGTCTTTTTGATAGAATTTCCAAAAATTCTGAGAACTCTCGCTCTGTTGGATCCCGCTTGAGAATCCTTCTTGACTGATAATAAAATGAATTGTACAATCTCCCAATTATTATACCGTATTTGAAATTCTGTGAGTCGGCCCTTTTTTCATCCAAGGTCTTTGCAATTTGTTGAATTTGATTTATGTTTGAGAGCGTTTCTTGAATTTTTTCATTTATTTTTTGTTCCAATCTACCATCCATGTTTTACATAGACGCCATCCATGATTAAAGATGTTGTATAACAATTCATTTTAATAGACTTGGTTTAGTCTAAACAATCATGCGGCTGTAGTACAGCCTGGTTAATATGCGGGATTGCCAATTCCGTGACCCGGGTTCAAATCCCGGCAGCCGCATTCACAAAAATCATTCTACATAATGGTGGTGTATGAGATTATCATAGAATCTGATTGACTTGATATTGACAAACTCCAACATACCGTATTTTGATAACTCTCTGCCATACCCGCTGTGCTTGATCCCGCCAAATGGGATTCGTGGATCCGATATCACTACATTGTTTACTGTGACTATTCCTGACTCTATTTTCTTTGAGAGCGATTCGGCCTTGTTGAGGTTTTCAGTCCATATGCTTGCACCAAGACCGTATTCGCTGTCGTTTGCCATCCGAATTGCCTCTTTTTCGTCCTCAAATACGGTGATTGGCGCCACTGGGCCAAATGTCTCCTCTCTTGCTATTCGCATGTCTGCCTTGACTCCCCTGAGAATGGTGGGCTTGTAATAATACCCCTTGTCGCCCTTTCTTTCGCCGCCAAGTAGTATCTCGGCTCCTTTCTTTTTTGCATCATCTACGATCGATGTGATGTTTTCCAGTGCTGCCTTATTTACCAGCGGACCCATGTCATTTTCAATTAACATAGGGTCGCCTATCTGCAGTCTTGATGCATTATGAACAAACTTTTCTATGAATTTGTCTGCGAGTTTTTTTGATACAAAGAATCTTTTTGATGCAATACAGCTCTGGCCGCAGTTGATGAAGCGGCCTTTCACTGCACCGTTTGCTGCTTTTTCTACATCTGCATCTTCTAGAACTATAAATGGGTCACTTCCTCCAAGCTCAAGGACACATTTTTTGAGAAGAGATGCTGCTTTTTGCCCCACCGCCGCACCCACTTTGGTACTACCTGTAAAAGTAATGGCATTTGTGTCCGCCTCAATTAGGTGTGTCGCAGTTTCCGAGCTGCCCACCAAAGTCTGAAATACTCCGTCTGGAAATCCGGCTTGTTTGCATGCAGCTTCCATCTCAAGGCCACACTGTATTGTCACACTGGAAGGCTTCATGACTATGACATTGCCGGCAATCAAGCTTGGGGCCGCAAAACGCAGCGCCTGCCAGTATGGAAAGTTCCACGGCATTATTGAGCCGATAACACCAAGCGGTTCGAATGTGATGAAGCTTTTTCGTGCATCAGTGTTTAGCACCTCATCTGATAGAAAGTTTGCTCCATTGTCTGCATAAAATTCCAATGCCCAGGCGCATTTTTCAACTTCTGAGATGGCCTCCTTAACCACCTTGCCCATCTCTCGTGTAGCAACCTCGGCAAGCTTGATTTTGTTTTTACGCAAATATTCAGTGAGTGCGTAAAGGCAGCTTCTCCTTTTTTCCAGATTTTCTCGCCACTCTAGGAATGCTGATTTAGCTCTTGCCACCTGGTTTTGGATTTGCTCTTTTGTCATAGAATCATATGTTGAGATTACCTCCTCCGTTGCAGGATTAATTGTGCTTATGGTGATTTTCTGGTTCATGTCTTTGTGCCAGATAGGAATTTATTGAGATCCACTACAGACTTCCAGTAGGAATCAACAAGTGAGTGCAGATATTGCTCATACATATGTAGGAGATTTTTTTGAAGTTCGAGTTGCGACTTTTGAAGATTGTTTGTCATTTCAATTTGAGTCACAAACGCGGTAGTGAATTGATCCGATAGCATCTTAAATGACTTGAGTGCGTTTTGATCAAAACCTAGCTTATCAAAGAACTGTTTTTCTGCAAGATAGCATGTGCCGAAGATGTCGTCAACTGAGTGTAAAAATAATGTGTAAAGATCTGAGTAGTGTTGAGCAGAAAATGGGATTTGAGACTCTAATTTTTTGATTATTTTTGATGTGTTATCTTTTAGTATGTCGCAGACAGAAATATCTACATCTGGATCTGTCAGTCCGCCGTTGTTGCTCATAGGTTATTACGCCAGAGTATACATTTAAAGGATTTTTTGTATTCTGCGAAATCTGAATCTGGTATTAACTTGTCTGCAGTCCTTTTTTTATTATCTCTAAAGCGTTTGAAATTTTTTCAGGCCTTGGCAACTGAATCATAAAGACATTATCCTTGCCGATCTGTGAGTGTGGCGAAGAAAGTGCAAGCATAGAGCAATTTGCCATCGACTCAAAAAACTCCAGCGACTCATTTGCATATAGTAGTAGTTTTTCTTCAATCCCCCCAGAGGAAAACACTAGTGAGATCTCAACGAAGACATGTCCTTGGCCGTCCTGAAGTATGTTAAGGTTGGTCTCAACGGAAAGTGGCTTTCCTGCAACCTGAGCCATTATTTCATCAAATCTTTTTTCCGAAAGGATGAGGCACGGTACCTTGATGCCATTGTAATTAAAGGATGTCACCCCAAGGTGCACTCTGTCCATTAGTTTTTTCATCTCGTCTTCAGACATCTTGTTTCCCTTCCATCTTTGGAACGATTTTGTCACTTGCCCTAATTAAGAATGGTGAGGTAAATGCGCTAATTATTGATATTATACCAATAAGTGGAAACATGAAGCTGCTCACAGCCCCAATATCTACGCCAGACTTGACTATGACAATCGAAAACTCACCTCGTGGCCCTGCCAATGCAAAAGCAGAGCGGAGTGATTTGCCTTTGCCTTGTCTGAACAAATACGTGCCAAGCATGGCGCCTCCGAATTTCACCGTCATTGCCAAGACCACCATTACAAAGGCTAAAACAATGTAGTTCTGGAGCTCTGCTATATTCATCAGTGCGCCTACCGACACGAAAAAGATTGCGACGAACATGTCTTTGATTGGACTCGATAGAATCTTTGATACCTCGGCGGATTTTGATTCTGCGACAAGAACGCCTGCTAAAAATGCGCCTATTGCGACTGAGAGTCCAGCTATGTTTGCAAGCAATGCATATCCAAAGCAGACCCCAAGAACCGACAAAAGTAGAATCTCTTTGTGCTGCGTCGCGGCAACTCTGTCTATGAGTCTTGGAATTATTCTAGTGCCAACAGTAAGCGTCCCACCAATGAGCGCGCCTGCAACAATTGCGACTATCATTATGCTTTCGTATGAAACGTTTCCAACAAGCGCAACTGATTCCAGTGTCGCAATTAGAATCACAGCTATGATGTCTTCCACTATCAGTATGCCTAACACAAGAATTGATGATTCTTTTTTGATCTTGCCTGCATCCTCCAAAATTTTCACAAGGATTGCAGTGCTACTAATCGATAATGCAGCTCCCAAAAAAAGCGAATCCATGAAACTGAGCCCCATGAGAGTTGAAACGTAAAAGACAACGGCCAATGTCAAAATCAGACCAATTGTGCCTGCGCCGATTGCAACCTTTCCGATCGAGCGGATCTTTGAATACGGAAACTCGATTCCAATTACGAACAAAAGCAAGATTACGCCTAGTTCTGAGAATATGTTGAGGACCGCCACATCGGAGAGTATACCGACTCTCCCCGTTCCCATAAAACCACCATTTTCTGTTATAAACGAGCCCCAAATAGGAGAAAGTGGGCCAATCAGCATGCCTGCAACAAGGTAACCAATTATGAGAGGCTGTCGCATCTTGAAAAAAGCCAGAGTCACAATCGATGCCAAGATCATTATTATTGCCAAATCCGTGATAAACGATGAATGTGGGATCTCAGGCGTAATCTGATCTATTATGCTTCGAACTTGATTGTTGACTGTGCTTTGTTCTAATTGCAAAAAATAATTTTGCATTATTTAGTTGTGAATTAGATCATTAAAATTAGTTTGGGTTTTTAGATGACACAGATAGTTTTTGCCAGCATTTTGACTTTTTCTGGTTCATCTATCTTGTGTTCGGTGTATTTTGTGTTAAAGTAAAGGAGGTCGATTAGCTTTGACTTGTCCACATTCACTATGGTAGCTTGGCCGGACTGCGGAATACTGGTATTGGTCAGAATCACCAATTTATCCACAAATGCCGACGACTTGACTACATTTGATATTGTCTCAAAGTTCTTTGTGTGGTTGCTGTCCATGACTACGGTGATGCCTATTTTTGTGCCGTAAGGATCCGAATACACAACGTCAAATGATGGATTTGATTTGCTTGCCTTTGAGACATTCCCTAGTTCGTGGGCAAAATTGACCAGATTTGATACGGCTTGCTTTATTTGGTTTTGTGTCGTGCCGTTTGTCCTCTTTAGTTTTATGAATTCAGATATAGGCACTTCCATTATGCTTCCCTTAATTTTAAGACCCGGGTATGTCTGTTTGATCGTTTCGTCAATTACTGCCTCAGTTATCTCTGATGCGTTGAGCTCTGCTGCTTTTTCTATGGCGTGGTTTAATATGTTGATGATAGAGCGCACATTCCTAAATTCTGGGAACTCGTCGCACAACACCCTAATCTTTGATGCAAGGTCTTGTTGTTCTTTTTTGTTGAATCTCTCAGTTTTGTCCGCCTCCTTGATGTATTCTATTGCAATCTCAATAAGCTCCTCAATAGAGTTTGCCCCCGCTAAATCTATCTTGTAGTTAGCTTTTTCCAATCTATCAAATACTGATGGGTTTGCCTTTTGCACGTCCAAGTACAGAGATGGTGTCGTAATCAGTAAGAGAATTGATGCAGGTATGTGTGCGTTGATAAGCGATTTGACAAACTCCATGGTGGCTTCCTGTGCGTCAAATTCGTCGAGTTCAAAGAGGATCACTTTGCCGAGCAGGTCGTGGCTGAATTTCGCAATGGCTGCAAGCCTTCCGTGCATTTCATCAAGGTTTGTTACTTTATCAAAACAGTTGCAAAGAATGTTTTTAATCACCACGGCTTCATGCTGGTTGTAGTTTGCCGCAAGGTAGCTTTGTAGCGACTCAACGTGTACTTGCTTTTTGTCGTAAAGTATGTCTTCTGACTTTTGTTTGATTGTGATTCCTTTGAGCTTATCTACAAAGCCGTAGCCAAGTGCTCTTTTGGCAAGTGAGTCCCCTCTTTGAGCCTTTTCAGCAATTTGTGCCAAAAAGCTTGCCTTGAGCTCGGAAAACAGATCTTTGTTGAAGCCCCGCATTATTGCGTTGTAGATGCCCTCATTGGTTTTTGGTGAAATAGTTGAAAGGTCGACGTAGGTAGTCACAATGTCCTGCCTTGTTTTGAGGGTCTTGATGTGTAACGCAAGGTGCGTCTTGCCTGATCCTACATCCTGTATGATTGTGATCAGCCTAAAGTCGTTTTCAGTTGAGTTCCTTCGTGAGGTCTTTTTGTAAAGATCTGAAATGCACTCAATTATTGCGGCTTTGGCTTCCTGGTGTTTTGATCCTCCCAAGATCTTTGCGTCATGTTCAGTTGGAGTTGGGCTACTTGGATATGGATTTGCTTTCAGCCCATATGGATATGTCATAGCTTTCGTACGTATCCATGCAGCATTCCGCGCATTTGGATACCCTCCTGACCCCCCGTAGAGACCTCATACTTTTGATTTGACTCAACTAGTGAAGACGCCAAAGAGTAGAACTGCTCAGATGTGATATTCAACTGTGCGCATAGCCTTTGCCTGATGCTCAAAAATGGTACCCAGCCAAGTGATGTGGATAGTTCGTTTAGGCATGTGTCAAAATGTGTTTGAAAGTCTGGAGTCTGACTTGGAGAATTGGTGCGTTCGCTACGAATCTGGTTTATTGCATTTTCTAGATTTTGCACAAGCCTTGAAAGTATCTTGAATTTTGGGTCGTTTTGGGACAGATGTGAGAGATAGTTGTCTTTGCTCCAGACATAGTGAGCTATGCCTTTGTTGTCAATTATGATTTTTTCTTGTTTTGCGAGCTCCTCAAGAGAGGAATCGCATTCTGTGCCAAATATCTTTTTGAGCTCTGTCTTTTTTATTCCACAGATTCCTGATGCTGCTACTTTCTCAAGAATCTGGGAATTCATGTTTACAAATCCCTAAAATTTTTTTTAATAGAGCATGTCGACTTGTATAACAAATTTGTGAAAAATTATTGTCTTGAATTGGAAATCTCGGATGTGTGGTCAAGAATTATTAGGCATGCAGATCCACTGCATTTTGCAGGGTGATGATGAGGTCAGCTGAAACAAATGTGGAATGAGACCTGGGGTATCTGACTGCTTTTTGCAAGTTAGCTTGAGCTTTGCAAGTTAAGCTCTTTTCTAATTTCGTCTACGCCGCGTATTCCAAAGATATCACGTACTTGGTTTAGTCGTATGTTTTCCCTAACTAGTTCTTTGCCCAGTTTATTTATGAGTACGCTAAACAGATCCGAGAACCGAATCTCCCACTTGTCTGCGCAGTCCAGCATTTTGCTTATTGCCCACTGACGTACCTCTTGTGGCAAGGCAACTTTTTGTTGCGTCTCTATTGCCAAGCTATCAAACAGGTTGACAATTGTAGCAGTTTGTTCTGCCATTTTTTCAATGTCTTTTATATCGCCATACTTGGACTCTGCAAGTATCCTTACATTTGATTGATACTCTGATAACTTGAGTAGACTAACTACCTCCTTTGAGGTATGCTCAGATGACTTGTTAGTCGCGCTTTGAACCTGTTGCAGATCCACAAATAACTTGTCTGCCTTTTTGTGGAACTCTGCCATTGATGCCTCCGACCTTTTGACCATCTCTGAAAGAGATGAGATCTTTTGATCTATCGTGTTTGTTTTGTTGTAGACATTTTCTTTGAGTGTTGACAGATCACTTTGAACCGACTTGAGTCCTTCTCCGACGAAGGCAGTCGAGTCAGCCCTTTTGATGAGCGAGCCAATCTCCGATTCTATTTTTTGTATCTCGCCACGTAGGTGTGTCACCATTTCTGCCTTTGCTGCACCGTCTGCAACAAGCGCAGCAAGGTCTTGTTTTATAGAAAGAATTTCGTCTGTGAGCTTGCTTGCGTCTGTTTTTGATGAGATATTTGCGAGCTCCTCTTTTATGCTGTCTATTCTCTGTGCCATCTTGATTATCATGTGGGTGTTATTTTGAATTGAGTTCCTGCTTTCCTCCACTGCTTTCATGATGCTTTGTGGATCTGGCGCCTCTTTTTGTGCCTGGCTTATTCTGTTTACCTGTTCTTGGAGTCTGTTTGCCTGCTCGCTTACCTTTGTAATCAGCCCCGCCTGCGCTCTCACTTGGTTGAGTCCTGAAAACAACTTTTGCGTGTCTTCTTCTATGATGTTTATCTGTTTTGATTGTTTTTGGATCTGCTCAAGGGTGTTTGTAAGTGAGTCAATCATGTCCTTCATTGAGACAAGAACCTTTTGATTGTCAGCGAAGATCTTTGACATAGATTTGAGCTCTTTTGAGAGCGCCTTTGTGGAATCAGATACGGCACCTATCTTTTTGACTAGTACGCTAGAATCTTTCTTGCTGAGTGTAATACCAGATGATTTTTCTCTAGTTTGTTTTTTTGTCGACACTAATCTTATGTCTGAGCATTGATAATAAAAGGTTCGGACTAAAATAAGATAAAAAAGAAGTAGCTACTCATTGACCAGTTCTGGTCCATGAAGTATCTCGTGCAGTGTTTTTTCCGTCAAGCCGTTGAGAGACTCGACGAACTGCTTTGTACAATATTCGCAGTGAATCATGGTGTACGGTACTGTACCGTACTAATAATAGCTAGGTAATTTCATAATAACTACCCCTTAGACGCATGCATGATGGAAAATATTTCGTTTAGAGCAAACACACTTGTACCTATAATCTCAGCCTTCAAAAAATCTACTACATGTTCAAAGGATTTGGCTCACTGAACTGGAAATTACAGTTACTCTTTAATGCGATCGCCATAGTTTCCGTAGTTGTGATATCCATTGGTGGGTACACATCGGCAAATCAACTTGCAGACAAGATAGGCGGCCAAGAGGCAAAAGAGCTGCTCGATTCCATAGCACTTCAGGCTGTGGTTTTAGGCCTCATAGTCAATGTTGGTGTAGGAGTCTTTGCTTTTTTCATGTCACGCACAATTACCAAACCAATCGTCAAGGCAACAGAGGTGGCAACCAAGCTAAGCCAAGGCGATCTTACCGTGTCGGTAGGCAAGTCAAAATCTAACGATGAGATCGGCAGACTCCTTACTGCAGAAGAAGACATGGTAACAAACCTCAAAGGAATAATCACCGAAGTCAATTATGCAGCTCAATCAGTATCCTCAAGCGCGCAACAGATTGCCGCTTCAGGAAACGAGTTGAGTTCGTCTGTCCAACAAATCGCATCCACAGTGGATCAAGTTTCAAAGGGTTCGCAGTCACAGGCACAAAGTCTGGCCAAAGCAAGGCAGCTCGTAGAGGATCTCTCCAACACCATGAATGAGCTTGCAGCAAATGCAGTAGAATCATTTGAGGTGACAAGAAAGGTAGGCAGCCTATCAGAAAAAGGTTCTGAATCGGCAAAAGAGGCAGGAGAGAGGATGAACAAGATAATCAAAGTAACAAATGGTTCTGCGCAAAAAGTAAGAGATTTAGTGCAAAAAACAAACGAGATTACAGCGGTGCTGGATGTTATAAGACAGATTGCGGACCAGACAAATCTTTTGGCACTAAACGCTGCAATCGAGGCGGCTCGCGCAGGTGAGGCAGGACGCGGCTTTGCAGTGGTCGCAGATGAGGTGAGGCGACTTGCGGAAAGCTCCGCAAAATCATCTGAGGAGATAGATGCGAAACTAAAGCAAATTCAAGAAGACGCGCAGGCAGTAGTCGGAGACATAGAGACGAGCGCAAATGAGGTAAACCAAGGCAAACTCATAATTGATTCATCATTAAGGTCGCTTGACGAGATTGCAGTTCAGATCAGGAGCATTTCCGAAAACGTAAAGCGACTGTCTGATGCTGCACAAGTCGAAGTAAACAAGGTAAAGTCTGTCTCTGCAAACACAAACGAGATTGCTGCAGTAGCAGAACAAAATGCAGCTGCAACTGAGGAGGCATCAGCCGCAGTAGAAGAACAGACTGCCCAGACGCAAGAAATTGCATCATCTGCAAACCAGATGTCTGAGCTTGCAGCTCAGTTACAGAACCTCATCTCAAAATTCAAGATAAATTCAGATACCCAGCAACCTCAACAAAGACCACAAGAAAGAGGCAGCCTTCTTTCACGCCTAATTCACAGTTAGACGTCTTCTGATTTGTCGTAGGACTTGAGGTGCTCTTTCTTTCGCTTCAGAATCGCAAATATGCCAAGTATCGCTGCGACCCATATCGAGCTAAACACAATATTTGAAAAGCTTGCGTACATGTATGGCGTAGCGTCCATGATGTTTTGCCGTATCTGGATGGCCCTGAGGTGAAGATCCGACATTGCGGTAGTGTACACAACTGAGTTCTTTGGCTCATTTTTGATTGCATTCATCGATTCTATTAGAGAGTCAATGTCTTTTTGTATTCGCTCAAAGTTTGTAGTATCTGTTGGGAAGATCCATACAGGGTTGCCCTCTTTTGGCAGATATGTCTTTATGGCATTGAGGTCTTGGAGCATAGCTTGTGGGTCTCCACCTGCAGCAATTCTGTCCAGCGCACCACGTGAAAGATCTAGTGGGTAGACATCTGTCTTGTAGCCGTTGTACGCCATGTATGCGCCAAAAATAATTATCGCGAACATTCCTATTACTGCTCCTCTGTAGTAGTTGTCTGCCATTCGTTCTGCCCTTGATCTTTGCTTGCTTGATTTATTTCTTTTAAATCTTGAGTGCGACAGACTCAGGTACGCCACATAAAAGAACCCTATTGTCGGGATTCCGATGATTGGTGCAAAAACCGGATTCTTTGAGAATATCGCAATGAGTATTCCAATCATCCCGTAGACTCCAAAGAAGATCTCCAAAAGCGTAGTCTTTGTAAATGGGAGGTTGTATGCTTTGTCTCTCCAGTCATCCGATCTTTTTGTGATTCCGTATTTTGGGGTCCTTAAAAATTCGTTCTTTTTACCAAATAAGCCGTCAAATACTGCAACCGTGTTATTAACCGAAAGGCCAGCTGCGTAAATCAGCAGGAACGGTAGTATCTTTGCCTTTTGTTTCCAGTTCTTGCCCCAAAGATTGTAAATTACGATCAAGTACGCAAACGGCCCCATTGCAAGATAGGTTGCAATTGTAATTGCTGGAATGAACTTTACCACATACAAGTTAAAGTTTGCTGCAAGCAAAATCGGAAGTGCCAGAAATTGGATCAAAAGTAATGGATATGCAATGTGTCGTGTCAGCTGCACAAATGCTTGTATCTTTGCTTCAAATGGTATGTGTCTTTTTACCAGTATGTCGCCAAGTAGTTTGACTGCACACTGTATGGCACCCTTTGCCCATCTAAACTGCTGCCTTTTTGCAGCATTCATCTGTACTGGGAGCTCTGCTTCCACTACGATGTCTTCAATAAAGATGCATTTCCAGCCTTTCATCTGGGCTCTGTAGCTTAGATCCAGATCTTCGACCAGCGTTGATGTGTGCCAGCCGCCTGCATCTTCAATGCAGTCTCTTTTCCATATGCCCGCAGTTCCATTGAAGTTCATGTACATTTTTGAGTTGCTTTTGGCTTTTTGCTCCACAAGAAAATGAAAGTCGAGGCTTAGTGCCTGTGCCTGTGTCATTGCAGAATAGTTTTCGTTGATGTGTCCCCACCTACACTGTACCAGCCCTATGTCTGGTTTTGCAAAGTACGGGATTGCTCTTTTTAGGAACCAAGATGGCGGTATAAAGTCTGCATCAAAGATTGCCACATATTCTGTGTTGGTAAGAGTCATAGCATACTTGAGTGCACCTGCCTTGTATCCACGCCGCGTTCCCCTTCTGATGTGAGTTATATCAAAGCCATTTTTTTTGTGCTTGTTTACCAAGTTGTGCAACAAATCGGTTGTGTTGTCGTCAGAATCATCAAGAACCATTATTTTCATTTTGTCTTTTGGATAGTCCATTGCGCAGACTGCATTCACCAGTCTTTCTGCAACGTATTTTTCGTTGTATATTGGGAGCTGAATTGTCACTGATGGAGTCCCAAGAGGCGCTATTGGGTACTTGTCTTTGCGCCTAAGCGAAATGAACGCAAGGTAGTAAAAGTTGAAGGTATACGCGGTTAGCAAAATAGCAGAAATTATGAAGATATCAAAGATAAATTGAGTAAAGGGGTTTACTGCCATCGTCTTTTCAGCCGCGGCTACCTATTTATGACTTCTATGATTTTCTCTGGAAGATTTTGATCGCCTGTGGTGGACATACTCCCTCACATGCCAAGCAGAATATGCAATCAGGCTCTCTTGCCATCAGCGGTTTTTTATCAGAGGCAGGATTTCCCGGTGTGTCAAACCACTCGTAGACACCAACTGGGCATGCATCTATGCACGCCCCGTCTGCAATACAGATGTCAAAATCTACTGCGACAAACTCTCCCCACACGCCCAATACTTTGTTGTCTGTTCCCTTTCTACCCCATGTCTTGATGACATTTTTGTTTGATGGCACGATGAATGGTGCACTTGGTGGCATGTGTGATTTGTAGTCGACATCGATTGGCCCAGGCTTTGCGCCCTCTGGCACCTCGGTGACTTCGTCCACTTGTGTTGCTGCGGCTGCTCCCTGTGGTGTCTCTACCTTGGGTTTTGGTTTTGCGTTTGGAACTATCTTTGCAAGTGGCGTGAGCTCTTCTAGTCTCTTTACAGCTGCTTCTTGATCTAGCTTTTCTGTCTTCATGAGGCTTTCAATCATCTTGTCCGCAAGAATCGTATTTCGAAGAATCGTGTCAATTACCATCTTTGCATAATAGTCCGCTTTTTTTCGATAATCCTTTACCCACTGCGGGTCGCCGAACTTTTCAATTGGGAATATCTGGTAAATTATATCGACTACTTCACCTGTGACGATTTCAACTGTGACTGAAAGATCCACCTTTTCGTATCCTTTTGCGTGAGGGTCTGGCATGTTTTCTTCAGTCCAGGTGTATGTAGCATAAATTCGGTCAGCAAATGTGTCCATTACGAAAGTCTTCTTTAGGCCTTCAACTATCGATTTCATCTCTGCAGGCTCTTCGAGTTTGATCGGTAAACGGTACAGACCCAGTTTGTATCCATGTAGAGGATATACCCCCCTTTTTGCAGTCGGGGATTCCATGGTGTAAACTCGATCCTTTAGTAAGAGTGACATATAGCTGATCTGAGTCCAGATTACTTAAAAATCTTCTTTAGTCGTTATCGTCCGGACAGGTAAGCTCACGAAGCTCTGTATACCTTTTTTCCATGTCTTCGGCGTGAATCAACACCTTTTGGAGATCATATTCTTTTTTTGGAAAATACCACCTAATTGGAACCCAGTGCCCTATGCCGTCCATGTCGTGGATCATCCCCTTGTCTGCAAGCACATGTAGTTTTTCATCAAGAGATTTTTCCCTCACAGTGAGGCCACGCTTTGTCCTGTCTTCCATGATGAGAACATCTTGGGCGTCACGTATGGTGTAAAAGGAGCCCTTCTTTAATATTGGAAGTTCCTGGCTCAATTTATTTTTCTACTGGATTTCCAATCATGTTGCCCCACTCCGTCCACGATCCGTCGTAGTTGCGGACTTGGGGGTAACCAAGCAGATATTTGAGTACGAACCAAGAATGTGATGAACGTTCGCCGATTCTGCAGTAGCAAATGATTTCCTTATCTGGTGTGATTCCCTTTGATACGTAATTTTGCTGCAACTCTGCAACCGACTTGAATGTCCCGTCTGCATCGTTTACAGCAGTTGCCCATGGAATATTCTGCGCACCTGGAATGTGGCCTCCTCGTTGTGCATGCTCCATTGGGTATTCTGGCGGAGCTGTAATTTCTCCTGTGAACTCTTTTGGAGAACGGACATCCACTAGTGCTACTTCTTTTTTGCTTAACGCACGTCTTACATCAAAAAGATATGCACGAAGTCCTTCGTCTGGAGGTAGCGCTACATAATTTGTTGGTGTGATTTGGGGCTCTTCTGTGGTATATGGCCTTTTCTCTAGCTCCCATTTCTTTCGGCCCCCGTTCATTATCTTGACGTTTTTATGTCCATAATATTTGAAAACCCAGAACACAAATGCGGCAAACCAGTTGTTAAAATCTCCATACAGCACAACTTCGCTGTCTGTCCTGATGCCGTTTTTTGACATGAGAGCCTCAAACTGTTTTTTGTCTATGATGTCCCTTGTTATCGGGTCGTTGATGTCGCGTTTCCACCAAATCAGTGTGGCTCCCCTGATGTGACCCTTTCTGTAACCGTTTTCAGGATCGTAATCTACTTCAACTAATCTCACTTTGTCGCTTGGAGGATTTTTTGATACCCACTCTGTATCCACTAGTACTTCCGGATGAGCGTAACTCATTTCACCATGTGAAAAAACGGTTACATAATTAATTTTTTCCATACCCTCAAAAGACTATGTTTTTTAAACAAAGCAGTACAAAAGGAATGGTTGAAGCTAAGTCGTGTCGGCATTGTGAGTAAATTTGGCTCCGAAGAGTCAGAGAATGCGGCAAGAAAGGTTGCAAAAAAATTTCTTGCACATCGTTCCGAAGTTTTCACAATAGCTCCTGTATCTGTCGAGGGTGCAAAAAAAGTCGAGTCTGTTGAAGACCTCAATAGTAAGAAGCTCGACTTGGTAGTCACACTTGGTGGCGACGGCACGACATTGCGTACTTTCCGTAGCCTCCTAAACGAGATTCCTCTTTTGACAATCAACGTGGGCGGAAACAGAGGAATTCTTTCTGAGATCACACTTGAGAGAATTGATTCGGCAATTGCTGACATCAAGGCAAACAAGATCTGGCTTGACAAAAGAACCAGAGTTGTCGCATCAGCTGGTGGTGAAGAATTCCCGCCTGCATTAAATGAGATCTACATCAACAGGCAAAATCTCACAAAGACGGCAGATTATGAGATCAAGTTCCAAAATGACATTGTAAAGCATAAAATGGACGGCGTGATGATCTCTACGCCGAGTGGTTCTACCGGCCATTCATTTTCTCTTGGAGGCCCCATTTTACATGAAAGTTTGGATATTTTGATCATAACTCCAGTGGCTCCAGTTTTGCGGCTCTTGCCGTCGATTGTAGTTCCAGATGAAAAAATCCAAGTGATCTGTTCACACGACACCAACATAGTCATGGACGCGCAGGTGATCAAGACAGCAAGCTTTGAGGAGCCAATAGTCATAAAAAAACACAGCAAACGCGCAGTATTTGTTAGATTCAAAAAGCGAGGACTGCGACAGATGAGCAAGCTTGGACTCTAAAGTATACGATGCAAGTGCTTTTTACGCAGGCATCCCATTTTCATCACCGCTTCCTGGGTATACCACGCCACTTGTATTTGAGGAAGTAAAACACATCAAGAAACACCAAGGCGTTCTAGACACTTTGCTGGATGCTGGCAGGCTCCAAATCATCGAGCCCGATTCAGAAAAAATTGATGCCGTAATTGAACACTCTAAAAAAACAGGCGATTACCAAATGCTCTCAAAGGCAGATATCTCAGCTGTCGCATTAGCGTTTCAACTCAAAGCTGAGCTTGTGACCGATGACTTTGCAGTCTCCAACTTGGCAAAAAATCTTGGATTGGAGGTGGCGCCAATAATGACAAAGGGGATAGAGGCGGTTGGAAGTTGGATCTATTATTGCCCTGCCTGCAAAAAAGAGTTTTCCACACTAGACACTTGCCCACTTTGTGCAAACAGACTGAGGCGCAAGCTACTCAAGGGCAAGTCTTCGTGAATGCCAATCAATGAATGAGCCGTCGTAGAGCCTCACCTGCTCAAAGCCGGCGATTTTTAACTGATAATACAATGATGATGCTCTGTGTCCGTGCATGCAATAACAGATGATCTGATCATGCCCTGTGACCCCTTTTTGTGCAAAATGTTCTGCTAGAGACTCTTTGCCATCAAACAAGAACCCATCTTGCCCAAGACCGTCTGTAAAAGGTGCCAAAATTGAGCTAGGAATGTGTCCGCCAAAATACTCTTGAGGAGTTCTTGCATCCATTATGATAGATTTGCCGATGAGATTTTGTAGCTCTTGTGCCTCGATTCGCATCTGGGCTCTCACATCTGGGACAAATTGTGCGGACTCGATCTTTTTTTGTGCTCTTACCAACTGCCCTCCTTTGCTCTGCCAACAAGTCAGTCCCACATCAAGCAATTTGACATCTTTGTGACCTAGATACTCCAAGGTCCATGCCACTCGTGCCACCGAAGGATCCATTACTTCGCCTGTGACTACAACCGTCTTTGACGAATCGATGCCAAGATTACCAAGTAATTGTGCTGCATCCTGCGGTTCTGGGGCCAAATGTGCGCCGTGTTCGCTTACTTTTATTAGCTGATCTACTTCCAAAGACACAGAGCCAGGTATGTGGCCATACATGTAAGCTATTTTTGGTCGCGTGTCCACTATGACGACATTTGGATCTTCGAGGTGCATACTAAGCCATTTAGATGAAACTAGCATCTTTTACAACTCTAATGTGCTCTGGTTTGATTCTTTTTTTAGCGTGCTTTGGTGCTCAAGCATTTGTTTTATTTTTTTGGCCCGAGCCTCACCGAGTCCTTCAATTTTTGCCAGCTCTGCAAATGACGCAGTTAGTGTCCTTGCAGGTGAGCCAAACTTTTGCAACATTCTTGTGGCAAGCTTTTCGCCTATGCCTGGCAGGCTGCACAAGACTGCAAGTTGTTGTCTGTGCAAGTCGTCTGATTTTTTTATTTTTTTGAGAAAAGGTCCTTTTGTCATCTCTTTTCTTGAACACATAGAGACAAGCAGTTTTGCTGTGTGCATTGCGTTTGGTGTAGGAATGATTGGTATTTTAAAATCAATTGCGATGGATGCAAGGGCACCGTAAAAAACAAGTGGATTTTCCACTATTTGCTCTATCTCATCTACATTTCCTTCCATTAAGATCACGGGATTTGCAAAGTGCTCCTTGAGTCTGTTACATTGGTCAAAAAGCCTCCCATCAAATATTGACGATATTAGATCCGAGACGCTTTTTCGCTCAACTATAGTTTCTGGTGCAACGATATAGTCACCCACTTGGAGTGTCTTTATCTCTAAATTGATGCCCACTGCCTTGAGAAGGTCCGGAATGCCGCTTTTCTTTTCGCGTTCATCCACAACTATTCTAAGGTTTTCAATTTTCATCCAGTGGTCTTCTCGTTTTATTCAGGTTCTATGAGTTTTGTGTTGACGGGTACTGGCCAATGATTTTGTCATCTGGTGCTACCCAACAACCAACTTGCTTCCATCGACTCTGAGGATTAGTGGATTTTTATCAAAATCCACGTTCCCCCTCATTGCTTCACTTGGAAGCCCTCGAGGATGGCAAAACCTAGTCCACCCCTTGTATGCTATATTCATGGATGCCACTACATCTCTGTCCATGAATCGCATACAATTACTGCACCACAATTTACGGCGGTATAGTCTGTCCCCTTGGAGTTGCCCCCCGCATCTTGGACAGAGCTGGCTGGTGCGTTTAGGATCAATGAATAGTACGGGAATGCCTTCCCATGCTGCCTTGTATTGTAGCTGTCTGTGAAATTCGTAGAATGACCACGAGTTCATCATTCGTCTGAATTTATTTCCCTGACCGTTACTTTTTCTGTATAATTTCCTAATGCCCTTGATGTCTTTAAGGACAAGAGCCGACTTGGTTTCTTTGGCTTTTTGTACAATGTCTTTGGTTATCTTGTGCAGGTATTGATTGACACGCCTTGTCTGTCTTGCTCTGATTTTGGCAAAGAATCTATTTTTGAGACGCCTGTCATTGAGTCTGAAAGAAGCTTTGACAAACTGAGAGTTTTCCTTGATTGAAAGAATTTTGTTTGTTTTATACATGATGGCTTGTTGCGGTGTGGACATGGTAATGTTTCTGAGATTTCTGTCTATTCCTATTATGGATTCTGGCTTGATTTCTTGTATGTTTTTTCTAACAGTGATGGACAGTGTGGTTGGCGTAATAGCAAAGGATCTTGGCTGCAATGTTTTATCTGAGAGGATTGTTGTGGTATGATTGTTTAGTAGAATGTTTGCAAACTCTCTGTTTGATACGGGAAAAGATAGCAACATGCCGTTGATTTTGAATCCATAACATGATACAAGGTATGGTTTTTTGATAAATGGTGATTTTGCCTTTCTGCCTTTTTTGATGTCTTTTTTTAGTTGTGCCAGTCTGCCTGCTGCCTGGGATATGGCAGTGAGTTTGTATTTTGATTGGATCTGATAGTCTTTTAGGGTATGGTATG
>JBDUUJ010000005.1:0-2996 GCA_039938575.1 Nitrososphaera sp.
TTTGATGAGTTTATGCTTATTTAGATTCTACATTATGACACTAGTTTAAACCAGGTTTCGCATAATTAAAAAGACT
This sequence comes from Nitrososphaera sp., assembly GCA_039938575.1. Lineage (GTDB taxonomy): Archaea > Thermoproteota > Nitrososphaeria > Nitrososphaerales > Nitrosopumilaceae > Nitrosotenuis. Next base: position 77 of record JBDUUJ010000005.1, read on the forward strand.
TTAATGCGCCTCAAAAGGAGTCTGATCATGTCTATGTATATGCCTGGCGCAACCGCTGTGGGAATAACCTTTGATGGTGGAGTTGTTTTTGCGAGCGAAAAAAGGATCGCCTATGGAAACTTTCTGGTAAGCAAAACCACAAAGAAGACATTCCCTCTAACCGAAAAAGTGGGTGCCACCATAGCAGGACTTGTTGCAGATATGCAGATCTTGGTTTTACAGATAAAGGCACTTGCAAAAATCCGTAAAATGGAGCTAAAGCGCGATGTGCCTCCAAACTCGATAGCAAAAATGATGTCAAACCTGATGTATGAACGAAGATTCTTTCCACTTTTGACACAGGTAATAGTGGGTGGTGTAGTTGACAAACCTGCAATATACACGCTTGATCCACTTGGCTCGGTTTTGCCCGATGAATATGCGGCTGTTGGTACAGGTGCAGAGATGGCACTTGGCGTCTTGGATCAGCAGTACAAACCTGGAATGAAAGAAAAAGAAGCAGTGGACTTGGCAATAAAGTCTGTCAAAGCTGCAACGATGAGGGACTCATTTTCAGGCGATGGCATTGATGTCTTGGTTATAACAAAAGAAGGCACGAAGGAATTCACAGAAAAACTCTAATCTTTAATTGATTTTTTAATTTCCCAATATTTGTCTGAAATATAGTGAAGGTTTTCTATTACGACACCTTTTGACATTGTTTGTAATTCCTTGCTGGAAACAAGTGCCCTGCCAACCGCAAGGAATTTTCTTTGTGACTCTTCCACAATACAGACTAGATCTCCTTTCTCAAATTCCGTAAAATTGCGTATTCCAGGCCTCATGACGTTTGCACCATTGCACATGAATTTGACTGCCCCCATGTCTACTGTCACACTTGGAAATTTCTGTAGTGTTGTAATGTCGCTCAAAAACGGAAGATATGTGTCTGCAATCTTTAATATGGTGAGGCCATCGCCAACTATGATGTTTGAGGCATCATCTATTTCGTAAATTTTGAGGTTTTTGATTTTTGGGAGCTCGAATTTCCACTGTTTGCTAATCTCGTGGAGTGCTTTCGCAGTATCTGACTTGGAAATTAAATTTGACTTCAATCTCGGCTTAGTTCCTGACGAATGTCTAGTAAGTCACGCAGTATTGCGCTGGCAGTTTCTGTGCCACCGGCACCTCTTCCGATGATGGTCTGTGTTCCGGAATGTTCCGAAGTAAACGAGATTGCATTTAAGGTACCATTAACACAAAGAGGGTCATCTAGTGGGATTTCACGTGGCGCTACTATCAAGTCCTTGTTACAGGAGGCGATGAGCTTTATTGCTGCTTTTCTCCTTGCAGCATTTTTTATGTCTGCAGAGGTTACTTTACGAATCCCAGTTCTTTTTATATCCGGCATTGTCACCTTCATGCCCATGATCCAGTTTGCCAAAATTACAAGTTTTGCTGCGGCATCGTATCCATCCAAGTCTAGCGATTCGTCTGCTTCCACATAGCCCTTGGATTTTGCATCTTTTAGCGCCGCGGCAAAACTCATGCCTTTTGCCATATTTGTCAGTATGTAGTTTGTCGTACCGTTTAGGATGCCGGCAAATGATGTGATCTGCTCGCCTCTCAAGCTGTTTTTTGCATAATCTAAAATCGGTGTTCCGCCACCAACTGTTCCACTAAATCTGAGTAATACATGATTGTACGTTGCAAGCTCCATAAGTGAAGGAAAAGCAATGGCAAGAGGACCTTTGTTGACGGTGATCACGTGCATGCCTTTTTTCATTGCAGCTATTATGTGTGACATGCCTGGCTCTGCATCTTTGTAGTTGCTTGCAGTGGTCTCTATGAGTACATCTGCGTCCACATTGTTGATTATGTCGAGGCCACCTAGTTTCCTCTTAGAGTCAGAGTATTTTCTCACAGTGCCGTACTTCTTTTTTATATCTACTAATCTGTTCAAATCTAGGCCGGATGAGTCTATGGCCCCGCCTTTGGTATCAAAAACACCAACAATCCTTGGCATAATGCCGTACTTGGCGTACAGATCATCTGATCTTGAAACGAGCAGCTTTGCCAAACTTTGTGCCACTGTACCAAAACCGCAAACAACTAGGCGCAAATCTCTTTCCTCCAGAATGTTGTAAACATATCAAAAGTCGTGTTCAAATCCTGATTTATATAGTGTGCCGGTAGAAGAACGCTGGTTTTAACCATAAAATGAAGTGTTCGTTCACAAATATATTATCAAGAATATTTTCAATGCAAAATCCTAGTTAAATCCGTGCACACCAGGACATACAAATTCAGATTGCGTCCAGATCATGGGATCTTGCATCTTTGTCAAGCTTCAACGAAATCGAGTTGATGCAATATCGATTTCCAGTGGGTTCAGGACCGTCATCAAAGACATGTCCTAGATGCGAATCGCATTTGGCACACATCACCTCGATTCTATGCATGCCGAAACTGGTGTCTGTTTCATACTTGAGATTTCGTTCATGAATCGGTTCAAAAAAGCTAGGCCAACCAGTACCTGAATCAAATTTCGCTTTTGAGCTAAATAATTCATTACCACAACACGTGCAGCGGTATATTCCGTCATCTTTACAATAAGTATACTTGCCGGTAAATGGTGGCTCGGTCGCTTTTTTTCGGCATATTTCATATTCGTCTGCTGTAAGAATATTCTTCCATTCGTTATCTGTTTTCTCGATCCTTTCATCTGTCACACATATAGTACTTCAATGCTGTATTATAGCATTATTCAATTTGACATAGTTAGAGGTTGAAACTGTCAACTCAAACAGACTGTAAAGTTCGGTTGATTATCTTAGTGCTAACGTTTGACGGTATAAAGACTAATAGCAATTTCTCACAAACATACCTGCTTCGCTTAGATCACTGGCAAGATCACATGTGATAAAGATGCGATTCCAGA
>JBDUUJ010000006.1:0-25484 GCA_039938575.1 Nitrososphaera sp.
GTGATTGGGAGGGTAGAGTTGGTGATTGGGAGGGTAGAGTTGGTGATTGGGAGGGTAGAGTTGGTGATTGGGAGGGTAGAGTTGGTGATTGGGAGGGTAGAGTTGGTGATTGGGAGGGTAGAGTCGATAGTGGTGTTTGCCATATCACCTTGTGTTGTTTCAGCAAGATCATTAGGTAATGGTACATCGGTTATTGGTACTGACGATTCAGTTTCAGTTATCATGGAATCATCGGCGTATGCAGAAGGCCAATATGCATAAGAAATCGAGTATGGTGTTAAAATTGTAGATGACGATATGATTGAAAACAAAATTAATGATAAAAACTTCTTCCAATTTCTAAATTGAAGATGCGGAGCATCCACTCTAATTATAACATAAAATGCCGAAATGGCAAAAATAAGAATCGTAGGAGATGACAGATTGAAAAGCTGTGCATCTGTACTCTTATTATCAGCAAATTCATTTATTGCAAAATTGTTGGCAAAGTTGTGTAGCTGAATGTTATTCTCCAACGTTTTGATGCTGAAATCTAATAGTGTACTTAGTGAAAATGTAATTGGTGTTTTTGTTTCTCCGATCAGTAGTAGGGGTACATGGTGGAATAGCTGTATAGGTATCTGATAGGTTGACCTAACTGTTGAATCATCAACAAAGTCTATTAGTTTTAGCTTATCTAGTTTGAATTTGTTCTGATTGAATATTCTTTCAAGAAGTGCTATCCTTTCTTGATCATGTTTTATTAGAAAGATTTTGTCTGCATCGTGGGTCTCAAATCTTACACTTTCTGTTAATGTTAGAGATCTAGACACAGCGGGTTTCTTATGTAAAACTAAAGAAACTTCTCCCTTCGATATTTTGGTTGTATATTCTGAAATATCAACAGTAACATGTAAAGACGGTTTAGAGGAAATATCCAAGAGTGGATTTTCTGCCTTTTGATCTTGTATTTCGTTAATAATAGTAGTAGCTCCATTTGCCGAAGCAAATGTGGAAAGAGCTAAAAGAAAAACTAAAGATAATGAAATTAATTTAAGAGAATTCAAATTACATTACACCATTTGTTGAAATGATGTGATACCAACAAAATTGCTTATTTTGCATGGCATAACATCAGCTAGATTTGATCCGAAAAATGTACCAAGATTGTTGTAAATCACTATGAAGTATCATAGAGAAAATTGAGATAAATCATGAGGAAATTTAGAAAATTTATCCATACCATTATGGTAAAAACAACTTAAACTGATTCCAAATTGGCTTCAAATAAAATTCGCAGATTTTTCTTGATTTAACAGCTCATATTTTTAAAAAAAATGTGTTGTATTTTACAACTCAAATGAGAGATTTTCAACCTGTGCCGTAATTCCAATGGTCTGAAGATATTTTTGAAATTTTTTAGTATCTCCTGAGCTGAAAACTCTTAATGAATTTCTTTTTTCATTTACAAAATTTTTATGAGATACTACTGCCTTTGCTACATGTTCAGCAGGATCAAGAAATTTTACATTAGGAAAGTTTTCTTCCAGCAATGGAATTAAAAATGGTAAATGAGTACTAGAAAGAGTGACAACGTCAATTTTTTTCGATAGAATTTTTTTATTTAGTACTGAATTTATTTTTTTAACACAGTATTTTCTGTCTGAGATAAATTTTGCATTTTCAACAAGTTGTACAAGATGTGTTGCATCAATTTTTGTAACTTGAGTGTCAGTAGAAATACTTCTTTGAATGTAATTTGACAATGCTTTACTACGTACAACAGATCTAGTTGCTAATATCCCGATTGATTTAGATTTTGTTAGCCGTTCAGCCTCTTTGAGTGGTGGGTATACACCTATCAATGTGTCATCATTAGCAAATAGATGTGACAACAAAAGTGAAGGTGTATTAGATGCCATCACTATTATGTCAGGTTTGAATTGTTGTCGTAAATTCTTAATTGTGTTATTAATTACTTGATTTAGTTGGTGGATTGATTTGGTACCATATGGAAAATTTTTTTGATCCGCAAAATAGATAATATTTGCTTTACACACTTTGTGAATTGCATTAATTATTGATAATGAACCGAAACCTGAGTCAAATACAGCAATCTTTGACATACCGTTTTCTGAAATCTAATCAATTTACGTTTTGTTAGCTAAATTTACTCAACAGTTGATTATAATGCACTATGGCAATTAAGAATCAAATTCTAAACATCTGCGCATGGCCAACTTTGAAAAGAATTGGGCACGCCAAGAAACTTCAGGTATAGCAGACAAAATCAAAGATTCTGTGAAACCACAAGGCGCATTGAAGCCAAGAATACAGACTGCAGTAAACAAACTGCAATTACAAATATCAAAAATGGATTCAATGCTCAACAAATTACATGAACGTGATGCTCAACTCTTTAAACGAATTGTCGCTGCCATGCAACAACACGATGCTAATGCAAGTCGAGTACTATCAAATGAACTAGCTGAAATACGCAAAGTCACAAAAATGTTAAGCAATGCAAGAATGGCATTAGAACAAGTTCAACTCCGTTTGACCACAATTCACGACTTGGGTGATGCTATGGTTGCAATCGGCCCAGCAATGTCAACTATGAAAGGTTTGAGATCATCGCTTGGGCGATTCATGCCAGAAGCTGACGCAGAGCTTAATGCAATGACACAAACATTGAGTGGACTCATGATGGACTCTCTTGCAGGTGATGCATTCAGTGTCGACTCTGATATCTCAAGTGAGGAAACCGACAAGATACTCCAAGAGGCATCAGCTGTTGCAGAGCAACAAATCGGGGAACGATTCCCATCAGTCCCCTCACCATCTGGACTTTCGTCTCAATCAAGCTCTTCTACATACGAGTAGAGTTTGAAGACGACAAGTTTTTTTCTTTTAATAATTTTTTATGAGTTTTTTAGCTTCAACAAATATTTCGTTCCATTGTGACCATTGAAGTCTCCTTGTTTGTGTATTTTGTCTGCTCGGATGATAGCTACACAATATCGTGTATGGGTGCTGACGTATTTGTTGACCATGCGTAAATTTTTTTGTTTTAATATCCAATATGTCACATACTGCGTCGAATGCTATCCTGCCGAGGCATATTATCACTTTGACTTTGATCAATAGATCCAATTCTTGTTTTAGATAGTTCATACAGGTAGCAATTTCGTCTTTTGTGGGTTTGTTTTTTGGTGGCGCGCATCTTACTGCAGCAGTTACGTATGAGTTTATGAGTCTGAAATCGTCGTTTAGATGTAAACTGATGGGTTTTGTGGCAAGACCGTTATCAAATAGTACCTTTGCAAGCCAGTCTCCCGAACTATCGCCTGTAAACATTCGTCCAGTCCTATTTCCACCATGTGCGGCAGGCGCTAACCCTACTATGAGAATTTGTGCATTTGGATCACCGAAACTTGGTAATGGTTTGCCCCAGTATTTTTCATGTGAAAACCGCTTTACTTTAGTTCTTGCTACTTGTTTAACATACGCTGCAAGTCGTGGGCATTTCTTACATTTTATGATTTTTTTGGTCACACTGTTTAGTGATTTTTCGGTTCTGTACTCTTCAACAGGTGATTTTGACCAACTTGCTTCCATCGACTCTAAGGATTAGTGGATTTTTGTCAAAATCCGCATGATGGCTTGCTGTGATGTTGATATGGTGATATTTCTGAGGTTTTTGTCTATTCCTATTACAGACTCGTGCTTGATTTCCTGTACGTCTTTTCTAACAGTGATGGACAGTGTGGTTGGTGTAATAGTAAAGGATCTTGGTTGCAGTGTCTTGTCTGAGAGGATTTTTGCAGTGTGGTTGTTTAGCAGAATATTGGCAATTTCTCTGTTTGATACAGGAAAAGATAACAACATGCCGTTGATTTTGAATCCATGCCATGACACAAGATATGGCTTTCTGATGTATGGTGATTTTGCCTTTCTGCCTTTTTTGATGTCTTTTTTTAGTTGTGCCAGTTTGCCAGCAGCCTGGGATATGGCAGTGAGTTTGTAGTATGACTGGATTTGATAGTCTTTTAGGGTGTGATATGAGAGCAGTGACAGTTTCTTTATACTGGAGCAGTTGTTCTCAAGGCCGATTCTGATGCAGCAATTTACCATGTCTTGGAAAGTCTCCATCATTTTTAGCTGTTCTGTGTTTGGTGTGAATTTTTGTTTGATGGATTTGAGTGGCAAATTGTGTTGCAGGTATTGAGTGTAACTATTTAAGATTTTGATCACCTGACGAAGACTTGACAGAACAGTCTTTACTATCTAATTTTTAGTTTTAGCAATTTTATTTTTGAGATCATCTATCATATTACATTAAACTATCTATTCCAGTACATAGTTTAAATTATCTGGCACGACGTCTTAGGGGTAATGTCAACACTTTCTCCAAAAAAAATCAGAGACATGGAATATCAAATAGATATGGATTCTAACAAAGGCATGAAGGTTCCAGTCACAATCTATGCAGACGAAAGCCTTCTCTCAAAAATGATGACAGACAGAACCATACTCCAAGCAATCAATGTCTCGACTCTTCCTGGAATACAAGGCCGAGCAATCGTTCTGCCTGATGGTCACGAAGGTTATGGGTTTCCTGTTGGCGGTGTTGCTGCAATGGACGCACAAGAAGGAATGATAAGTCCAGGTGGCGTAGGATATGACATTAACTGTGGTGTAAGGCTGTTACGAATGAATTTAAGCGAAAAAGAAGTGCGACCAAAGCTAAAAGAACTCGTCACAGATCTTTTCAACTCTATTCCGTCAGGGGTGGGTTCTCATGGTGCAGTCAAACTAAATTATTCGCAACTAGATGAAGTCCTAGTAAGAGGAGTCAACTGGGCAATAGATCATGGTTATGGCACTACTGATGACGCAGATGTTTGTGAAGAAAATGGTCAGATGAAAAACGCAGACCCAAACAAAGTATCAAACACTGCAAGAAAGAGGGGCGCACCACAACTTGGAAGCTTAGGTTCTGGTAATCACTTCCTTGAGGTTCAAAGAGTAGAAAAGGTCTATGACGAGGTGGCAGCAAAAAGAATGGGAATTCAGGAAGGTAATGTTACCGTCTTGATTCATTGTGGCTCAAGGGGATTTGGACATCAGATCTGCAGTGATTACTTGCGTGTTTCAGAACAAGCCCTCAAAAAATACAATATCTCGCTTCCAGACAGGGAACTTGCGTGCGTACCAAACACCTCGGAAGAAGGAGAATCGTACCGAAAAGCAATGTTTGCAGCCCTTAATTTTGCATGGAGTAACAGGCAGATGATCACTCACTGGACACGCAAATCATTTGAGAGAGTCTTCAAAAAATCGGAGTCAGATTTAGAAATGAAGCTAGTTTATGATGTGGCACACAACATAGCCAAAGTAGAAAAACACAAAATCGATGGAAAAGAAAAACCAGTCGTAGTTCATAGAAAGGGTGCAACTAGAGCTTTTCCTGCAAACCGCGACGAAATACCGCAAAAATACAGGGATTTGGGCCAACCTGTTCTCATACCCGGATCCATGGGTACTGGTTCCTGGATACTTTTGGGTAAACCAAACTCGATGAGTCTCAGCTTTGGGTCTACTGCACACGGTGCAGGCAGAATGATGTCGCGCTCAAAGGCAAGACGAGAATATACAGAAGAACAAGTCAAAAAAACGCTAAATGATAAAGGGATCTTCATAAAATCACTGACAAGGGACGGCGTAGTGGAAGAAACTCCAGAGGCATACAAGGATGTGGATGCAGTGGTAAACGTATCGCACGAGCTTGGAATTGCAACCAAAGTGGCAAAGCTTGTTCCCATTGGCGTGATAAAAGGATGAGCGAAGACAAAGAACTCGAAGCACTCAAGGCAAAACGCCTAGCAGAAATGAAAAAGAATATTTTTTCACAAAAACAAAAAGAGCAACAAAAAACTGCCGCAAAACCTGTTTCGTACCGTGATGTGGTAGTATCGCGTCTTGGCTACCGTGGCATGGAAGTGTTACAAAACGCAGAAAGCCAATTCCCAAACGAAGCCAAACTCGTAATAGAAAAACTTGGTCAACTCATTCACAATGGAGAAATAAATGAAGAAATAGATGGAGGCAAACTCTTGGCGCTCTTTAGGGCAGTAGGCATCAACGTAAGAATGGCAACCAAAATCAACATAGAACAGGATGGGAAATTCATCTCGCTTTCTGATAAGCTAAGTAAAACAAACTCTGATGAAAATGAAAGTATTTGATGTAAGCTCAACTAACTATATGGAAGACAAGCGTCTCATCAACAACGCACTGTCTGACATGGCAGCGCAATGTGGGATGCAAAATGACTTTGAATTTGGTTCCCCCACATCTAAATTTGGATGGACCTTTTTCAAGCTCTGGATAAAGCCAAATCTTCAAGCACAAATAGAAACCAAGTTCGCAGATATGATAAAAAAATCAAAAGGAAGCAAACATGAAGAAAAATATACAAACTTTATGTCTGATTATTTCCAGTCAAAAGGCTGTAAAGTAAAAATCAAAATGGTTGATGTCTAAACTCTTCGTCCCCTCTTTCCACCTTTCTTTCTTGTGGTGTCATGAGGAATCGGAGTCACGTCGTCTATTCGTCCTATCTTGAATCCACCTCTTGCCAAAGCCCTGATCGCCGCTTGAGCGCCAGGTCCTGGAACTCGTGGACCTACTCCACCTACAGCTCTTACTCTGATATGAAACGCAGTAAAGCCTTTTGCCTTTGCAGCTTCTACCACAGAATTCGCTGATTTCATTGCAGCAAATGGCGAGGATTCGTATCTGTCAGCGGTAACATGCATTCCACCTGAACTGATTGCCACAGTTTCTGCACCTGTGAGATCGGTCATGTGTACTATGGTGTTGTTATAGCTGCTATAGATGTGAGCTATACCCCATTTGTCTACCTGTTCTTCTGACATTGGTTACTCAAAGATTGGAGGGTTTAAAATACATTTTCGGCGTTATTGGCGCTTTTCTTATGGCTAGCTCAGAATTTGTGAGACCAACCACGATCTATTATCTCCATCTTGCTCTTACCATCATGCAAAAACACGCCACGGCCTTTTTGTACAATTCCAATTTTTATGAGTTTTATCTTGTGATTTTTTGCAATCTTTGCTAATTTCTGAAAATTTTGCAAGGGGGCAGTTGCCACAATTTCATATTCCTCACCACCGTTGAGGACAAGATCAAATAAATCAAGTTTATTTACAGAAGCAAACTCTTTGACGCCACAGGCAACAGGTAACTTGGTTATGACGAGCCTCTTGTTGCTTTGCTTTGCCAATTCCACAAGACACGATGAGAGGCCATCGCTTGAATCCATTGATGCAGAAAGCAGAGGAGCTGAGTCAATACCAAAACCAAGTCTCGGCATGGGATGCATGACTGATTTTTCTGCCTGTCTTCTGAACTCAGGTGTTGTCTTTTTACCTTCAAGAAATATTTTCAAGGCTGAAGCATTCAGGCCGAAAGGACCAGAAACCACAACTACGTCACCTTGCTTTGCACCTTTTCTTGGCGTGATCCTCTCCGTTAACCCAAACAACACCACTGATATTACAAGATCGTTTGCCTTATTGGTGTCTCCTCCGAGAATTCTGAATCCAAACTCTTTTGATGCAGCTCTAAATCCACTGGCAAGCTGATTGATTTTTGATTTGGAGAAATTTTTTGGTAATGACACAGAGATTATGCAATAAAGTGGTTTGACTCCCTTTGATGCAAAATCACTGACACTTGCAACTACGCTCTTTCTTGCAACATCTGACATCTTCATGCGTGGTAACACATCGGTGCTTGCTACAAGTGTGTCTATTTTGATGACGCCAATCTTTTTTCCAATCTTGAATGTTTCTACGTCATCTGCAGCAAACTTTTTGCCGCCAAAACTCATTTGAAAAATACGTATGATCTGCCTTTCATCTAAGCTGGTCATAACTTTCCTTTAGAAGACAGGTAATTTCTCTCTCTGTTTTTTTTGCCTTTGTTAAATTATTTGATTCCACTGATATTCTGATGATGTCTTCAGTATTTGACTTTCTAACTAGCGCCCAAGTATCTTCATCTACTATGGCCTTTATGCCATCTAATGTGATCAGTTTACCAAATTTAGCACTCATCTTTTTTTCCAATCTTGCAAGAACGCGTTCATGAAGACTTGATTCTATGCTGACTTTGGTTCTAAGCTGGTTGTATCTTGCGACAAACTCGATAACTTCGTCTACTTTGTCAGAGGTCATTGCAGCCACAAGCCCTGCTGTGAGGATGCCATCGCGACACATGTTGAATTCAGGAAGAATAAAACCACCGCTACTTCCCTCTCCACCAGCTTGACAATTCTTCCTAAGCATCATGTCTATGACGTTTGCTTCGCCGACCTTTGAACGCACCACCGTTCCCCCGTGGTTTTTTATGTATTTTTCAACAGCAACACTAGTGTCTATGCTCAAGCAAAACCTCTTGCATCCAAGAGAAAGTGCTTTAGACACTCCAAGTGCCAGTGTTGTATCTGGGGGTTGCTTTTTACCATCTTTTACGACTACTAACCTATCCCCGTCCAAATCAAATGCAAAACCAATATCTGCCTTTTTACTTTGTAATTCAAGTTGCTTGAGTTTGTCTGATGTGGGATCAGGGCCCCTTTTGGTCGAATTTTGATTTATCACCTTTACACTGCAACCTATCTTCTTTAGCAACATGGGTGCGATAGTGGCCGCTGCGCCAGCACCTACATCCACAGCTACCTTCGGACTACCTTTTGCCATGCCAATCATCTTTGCAGCATCTGCAACGTAGCTGGACATGATCTTCTTTTCATAACCAACCTTTGTTTTTTGGAGGGATTTCTCTTTGAGAATTGCATCAAATTCTTTCTCATTTGGGCCGCGTCCTTTGATTATGAATTTGAGTCCATTCCATTGCAGCGGGTTATGAGATGAGGTGATGATCAGACCTGCACCATATTTGCGTGCTTCCCTGAAAACAACTGGCGTTGGCACCATACCGAGATTGTATACGCCAATTCCACCAGCCATCAGTGCAGCAATAGCTGCCTCCCTTACTACCTCACTTGATGGCCTGGTGTCATTACCTACAACACATTTTTTTGATTTAATCAGGGGTACAAAGTTAGTGCAAAATCGTAAAACATCGGACAGTGTGAGATCGGTGCCAAAAATACCACGAATCCCAGAAATGGATTTTTTCAATGGTACCAAAGCCTGAAATGCTTTTTATAAACTCTGATAACACTGCCAACCATGCCTCGATAGCTCAGCCTGGTAGAGCGAATGTCTCGTAAGCATTAGGTCGTGGGTCCAAATCCCACTCGAGGCTTCATAAAATTGATCTAAAATTACTCATCTAGAGTTTCTATGTCGACTTGAAGTTCAGCAGCAAGCCCTTCCCACCACTTGCTTGTTTGTTCAGTCATTCTCCCCGAAGGTATCATCAAGTGCTCCTTTATAGATCTGTCGGTTGAAAACATACTGATCAGTCAATCAGATCAGTTAACGTAGAGTTCAGGATCGTTTTTTGATCTTGCGGTTGTACAGTATGATTGCCAACGCACCGCCGGCACAACCCCAAAAGATCGGCCATCGGAGAGGATTATCCACCATACCTATCCAAGAATAGATCGTACCACCAATCAATGCAAAGCCAATCATCTCAAGGAGTTTGCTCATGCTGAGGCATTATCTCGAAAAGATATATTGTTTGTTTGCAGATTCCAAATGTGGACAAGTATCTATTCATTATTTTGATATTGCTTATTGCAGGTATGGCGTTCTCTATTTTCAAAAATCCGCCAAGCATTGATCTATTTTATGCCCAGCTTGCTGGGGCATTTATCATAATAGCGTATTCCACCTACAAAAACAGGAAAAACACAAAAACGAAAAAAAGACGAGATTAAAGATCCAGTCCGAACGAGCCAGCTAGGTCATGGAATCTTTTGTATGACTCTAGATATTGCTTGCCCTTTGGCGTGATTACATAGGTGTGTTTCCCATCATATTCTATTTTGTTGATGAGCTCCGCACCAGTTAGATTCTCAATAAACTTGGCAAGTCTTGAATGTGATAGATTTGCCTTTGTGAGAAGGGTTGTTACCTTGATTCCTTCTTGACCACACTGCTCAGTCGCTGTAAGTAGGTCTGCTACAATCTGCATGCTGGTTCTATAAGTGGCCATATTTACCGTCTTTTCTACACGAATATAAGGGTATTAACTTTTCTCACGATCATTTAATAGTAAAGCAGGCTCTTTGCATCAAAGTGTCAAACACTTCTATACAGTGGTACAGTGAGTTTCTTGGAGTGGCGTATAGGTATTTTGATCTAAGAATGAATGTAATCCCGCTGTTTTCTACCAAAAAAGAGGCAACCAATCTATGGAATGAAACAGTACACTGGTGGAGTGACCACGACATTAAACTCAGATTCGTCGAGGCAGGCGATCAGTATTGGTTTATCTTGGCTTCTGAATCTAGGCGGCCTGGTCATAACACGTCGATCTTCAAACTACTTCCAAAATCAGAAAACTATCTGCGTTTTAAAAGGGGAAGTCAAGGCGAGGCATATCTGCGCTTTGCAGTGTTTACACAAAAAAGCGAAAACGAGGTCAAAGATGATGCGGTTTGCAATTGTGGTCATACAAAAGAGGATCATGACGGTTCATGCAGCGAGGAGGGTTGCAGATGCCAAAAATTTGAGACGTTTGTTCTAAACATGCTCAGAAAGAAAAAAACAATCACCAACATCAAATTTCTTGAAGAAAGTGATGTCAAAGATGATTCGGTATCTTGGAACTGCCTGTATGTAAACAAGTACAAAAATCTTCAGTGACTATTTTTTATCCAAGTTAACTCGAACATGTTGACCTGGATAATGCTCAAAAATCTTTTTAGAATAACATTTTCCACACATAAAACCATCTATGTTCCACTCCTTCATTGCCCTGTACTTGTGTGGCATTGGTCCGTTGCATAAAACACACTTGCCGTCTTTCAAGCAATTCTGAGTCTTTGACTTCTATATAAAAATCATGATCATCTTTGTGACGCCAAAAAAATTTGTTAAATAATAGTAATGTAGAAGAAAAACTGCGATACGTTGTCTGGCCATTGTAAACCTCCTGCAATTTTTACAAGGCTTGACAACTATCGCACTTGTTTTAAAGCAGACTGTTGACCAGCTTTTTGATACTCTCTATTTCGTCTTCTTCATGCTGTATTTTTTTGTCCACAACTCTTAGCATGGTTTCATTCCAAACATGATGTGAAAAGAAATTATGGAATGTATTTGCAAGCTCCATTTCGTCGCCGACAACTGTGTCTTCTAAAAACTTTGTCACAATGATGTCCGCTAATCTCAAAATACGTTCATTCAGCTTGTAGCTTTTGAAAATTGGCTCCAATTTCACTATGTCTTCTTTAAAATCACCTTTGGTTCCAAGAATACTTTTGTGCACCAATCTAAAGTATGTTGCAACAAAGAACAGTGTTGCGTATCTCTTTGTTTTGTGTCCTCCACGCTTCCCATAGCCTAGTGATTTTTTTGCATGTTCTTTTACCAGATATGGATACAAAAGCAGTCTGTAGTCATCTTTTAGATTTTCATTGAATACGTCGTCATATTTACTTCCACGCGGCAAAAACTGTGCGGGTGAACTGTATGCTTCAGTTGGTCTCTGCTCGATTCCTGCAACAAGTGCCTGTATCGCATCCTTTGCGACAATTACTTTTTTGTGATTATCAGGGAGGTATCTGTTATAGATTGCGTCTCCTTTGAATTCTGCTTGCTGTGATTTGGTTTTGCTGTCAAAAGAACCAGCTTGAATCTCATAAAAATACCCATAGTTCTCCATCTGTGATTTGATGGATTTGTGAAAATCCATCAAAGATACAAGATCTTTTCCTCGCACGGAGTTCTGTGAATTTCTGTATTTTGTGATGTTGTTTTGATCCTGTTCGTCGTCTGCCTTGATTATTGTTACCGTTATGCTACCATCCAAATTATTGGTTCTCTTCGCATGATCGAGTATGGAGTTGGATGTTTGCGCGCCATTGACTATCTGTGGTGCATGCAGCATCATGTTGCCATCTTCAAGCACTTCAAAATCACTTACCACTATGGTGATTCCATTATTGTAGTAAAAGAATTTGTCAGGAGAATTCTGTAGCGTTTCACG
Organism: Nitrososphaera sp.; assembly: GCA_039938575.1. Taxonomy (GTDB): domain Archaea; phylum Thermoproteota; class Nitrososphaeria; order Nitrososphaerales; family Nitrosopumilaceae; genus Nitrosotenuis. Next base: position 12,196 of record JBDUUJ010000006.1, read on the forward strand.
AATGCCTTTGTTTACATTTGTCTTAAACTGCATCCACTGCCTTATGTTGGACTCAAACACATAATCACGATTCTTTATCACAAAATCTGTCAGCTCCCTAAGCTTGAGTATTCCCAAGACTGTGTTTTTGTACCGGATCATCTCTTCGAGCTTTATTTTTGATTTTTTTCCTGCTGCAGGTTTCTTTATTCTGTCCCAGAGACTCTGAATGATTTTATCAATATCCATTATCTCTACTGAATCATCACCATCGGATATTACCGACTGGTTTGTCACGTAACAGCATTCAATCTTTAGGTTTTTTTCTTGGATCTTTGTGACCAAGTTTGCAAGCTCCGGCCTCATCTTTGTGACGTCTCTGGTGAGAAGCTTTTTGACATCTTCTTTGAATTTGATGATGGCTTCCTCGGAATGTGCAGTGCCATACTTTGATTGGAACAGTCGTATTTTGTTGTCTGAAAAATCTACTGGTAAATATGCGTCTATGCCCAGATCGTTTGGACCATCTATGATCGCATCTGCTGCGTCATCCTCTGTTGCCTCAAACACTCTTGTCAGTACCCAGTGAAGAAAGTTGTATCCTTTTTCTACGTCGCTTTTCGCGCAGTCGACATATTCTAGTATGCTGTCTTTGATGTTCTGAGAAAATCCTTCAAGTGGCTGTTCTGATTTTTTCTGGACCAAAAGAGACTGAGAACCAGGAATGTATTCCAACAAACCATTTTTTTCTGCCACAAATCAACTTGGTTGTTGGGTATTTAGAAAAGCTGGGTTATTATGTAATAACCACAAGTGCTTCATAGAAATTAAATTGCCAATCTATAACAGCAACGTCTGCGTCAAACCGAGTTCTTGTAATATGTGTGTCTGTAGTGACTACAATTATTCTCACAAGTATGTTCTTGTCAACAGGTATGAAAGAGAATGCAAATGACTCACATTCTTATGAGAACCTCAAGGCGATACGGTTACCTGGATAAATGAAGATTCAGCATTTCATACAGTTACAAGCGGCTTTTATGATGAACATAATGGGTGTGTTTGACGGTGGACAGCTTGTTCCATCCCAAGTCTTTTCAGTTAAATTCGATGAAGGTGGGTTCTATGATTATTACTGTAGATTGCATCCTTGGATGGATGGACAAGTGATTGGAAGATGGAGGTGAGGAAGGGATTCGAACCCCTCTAGATTCGCTCTGCAGGCGAACGCATAACCGCTCTGCCACCTCACCGACAAAAAATCGTCACGACAACAACAATTAAACTCTTTACCTATGATTTGGTGAAAGTCTTTGCTGCAAGTTTTATGTCTTCGCCACGAATTGTTTTTCTTCCAGCATGGTTTGACATCTCTACCGCACTTTTTGCAATGGTCGTCGCTATTTCTTCTAAAACCCGCCTTAATTCGTCTGCGGACTCGTCACTTACGCGCTCTGCCCCTGCCTTTTTTAATATCCTGTACATAGCTGAGAGTCCAAGTTCTGATGACTTCATCAAAATCAATCACTACATCTTCTGATAAAAGATTGTGAGTGAAAAAGTTCTACATGTAAATAGAATTCTACAGACTTAAAAGTCACAATCAAAACCAAAAACTATGACAATGATTTTTGATGCCCATGTGCATTTATCAGATCCTGGATACAAAGACGAAATTGGCTTTATTCTGCATTCTATGGAAAAACTTGACATCATGGCGTGCTCTGTGTCAATGGATAACAACTCATCTCAGATCACATTAGAACTAGCAAAAAAAAGCAAGATGGTGTTGCCGTTCATTGGGATTCACCCAGAAAAGTCAAAAGATGACTTGGAGTCAATGGTGCAACTAATCCATCAAAACTCTGAGAACATTGCTGGGATCGGTGAAATAGGGCTCGATAAAACATATGTTACAGATGAAGAGAGTTTCAAAAGACAAAAACAAGTCTTTACAAGACTGCTTGGAGAAGCCGAGAGCATAAAAAAGCCAGTGTCGGTTCATTCACGAAGGACACTAGATGAAATTTTGGAAATAATTCCGTCATATGACATACATGGATTTCTACTTCATTGGTTTGATGGAAATAAAAGTCAGCTTAGAAAGGCAATGGATCTTGGTTGCTTTGTATCATATGGTCCTGTATCTGTTTATTCACATGACAAACAAGCACTTATCTCGATCACCGATAAGGATAGAATCTTGGTGGAAACGGACGGACCTGTAAAATTCTCTCATTGCTTTGGTATGAAGCAGGCTCAACCAAGTTTCATTCCAAGTGTGATTTTCTGCATCTCAAAAATACTTGGTACTTCATACGATCAATGTGCTTCTATATTAGAAACAAACTCGAAAAATTATTTGCAAATATAGGTATAATATACCCCTTGAGATATTTTTCAATGTGGACAGAATAAGAAGACTTTCCATGCAAGTTCTCGAAAGATACAGAGATAGATTTACAACAAATTATGCAGAAAACAAAAAGACACTAGACCAGGTAGCAGTCATCCGCTCAAAAGCACTAAAAAACGAGATGGCGGGTTTTATTACAAAATTCATCAAACGTGAGCAAAACTCAAAACCGCCAACAGAAGCCAATATTGAACAAGTTGAAGACGAACAAGCAATTGAAAAGGAACAAACAATTGAGGAATCAGTACCACAAGAAATTGTAGTAGAAAACACAACAGAAGAATCAAATTAATTTTTCTGACCGCAAATTGATTACAATCAAGTTTTTGGGCGGCGCAAAAAAATCCTTTAACACGGATCTGATTCATGCAGATCTTGATGGAAAAACCATCGATGCGTTGCTATCTTACTTGCTTTCCATAAAGCCAACAAATACAATGGATTTTGATACCAAAAATATTCTCATAGCTGTAAACGGAGTGGACTCGTCGGCATTGGAAGGGAGTAACACCATTTTACGACAAGATGACGTTGTAAGCATCATTCCAGTAATTCATGGTGGGGCAACGAGAATGCAATTCAGAATAGCAGATTATGCAGTAGCGTTGTTTGGGGTGTCGTACGAAAAAACCAAGAATTATGACTTTTTAGAGTCCACGAGATCAAAATTCCCAAGCTTGGTTCTTGAGGGAATATCATCCAAGTGCATCTTGGGGCCATCACACGTAAAAAAGATAATCAAACTTTCACTTTATGCACAAAAACACAATCTACTGCTTTCAAAAAAGCTGCAAACAGACATCCTGCTGAGGTTTGCAGCGACCACACAGATCTCAGACGCCGTAAAAAAAGTCGGCATCAGTGGAAGTGATGAATTCACGTTGATTGCAATAGGGACAAAAGATTCGTTAAACAAACTGCACCAATATCTGAAACCTCATCTAAAGGAGTCACATTACGGAAAAAACTCAACATATCTTCGGAAATTGTTTGGTGTCTCAAAAAAACAGATCAAGGCGGCATCGTCTGATGAACCACTTGAGGATCTTCTGGTGGAAAAAGCAGCAATCCTAATCAAATGATTTCCGCCTTGCTTTTTCCACACTCAGAATGTCTGAATCCCTCAAGACAGATACGCCAGCAATGTCACCGAAAATCTCAACTAAGATAATCCAATTGTATTCTTTTAGCGAAACCTTGTTTTTTATTTTGTCTGCAATCTGGGTTATTATCTCAGTTGTAGAAAGATTGGAGTTCCTCTTTTCTACTGTGATGCGGTACGTTTCATGAGGCATCATCTTTTGTACCTGATCTTGCACTGCTTCTGAAATCGCGGTAACGTCGCTTCTGACAGTTTTAAAGAGTGGAATCACTCTGAGTGTGTACCTAATCGACCAAGGCTCGTCTTCTAGTTTGTGGCGGATCAACTTTGTGAGCTGGCCGGAATCTATCAATGTGTCAACAAGCAGTATGCCAGAAAACTTGGTGATCTCTATTTTAGGCTCAGAGTCACCCAACTCTTCAAGAATGGAGCGTATCTCTTGTTTTGTTTCATCTTCAAAATGTCTTGCACATGTTACAACAAGCTTCAATGAATCAATTGAATCCTCCTTGCGTATTATGGTATCGTAACTGACACTGTTAACTTCGTGAGTGATTTCTATGGTCATAATTCAAGTTTATCACCCGTATCTTAACAGTCCGTCAAAACTCTAGAAATCAATCGCAAAATTAACGAACCTCATAACTCAAAAATTAAATAAACAAAACGATTTCTAATTTTGCGATGAGTGCAGATCCAGACTTGGAAAATGATTTTGAAGACGATTTTGAAGATTTTGAAGATGAAGAAATGGAAGATGAGGATTTTTAGATGGTAAGGCCAAAACTGTCGGCAAATTTATTGAATGTGTTGTATGCTTGAAGAAACTCTCTTCCCACATTACTTATTTTGTATTTGAATGTGCCATTGGAGTTTGTTTGCTCAAGTAATCCTTGTGCCACAAGCGTGCTTAAAATCTTGGAGATTCGGCTGTGCGAGATGTTTGCCTTTCGGATAAGGTACGTAATACTGGCGCCCTGCTCATCTGGCAAGTCATCTCTTGCTGTGGTTAGAATATCACCAATTATCTTCATGTGTGTTCTGTAGACTGTGCTCATGGTACCTCTGCAAAATGGTGTTAACGTAATCCTTCAATATATTAACAGGCGAAAAATATTTGACAAAATTATACTATCAAACTAAATTCAGGCGTCAGAGTCGTTCGTCAAATTTCATTTTAGTGAGAGGAACCTTGGTTACGGGAACAAACAACAGAATTAGGCCTATTATCTTTGTAGATATAGAAATAACCCCAAGCACGGACTGTGGAAAAACAAAGTAATACCAGCCAAGAAATTCTCCAAATCCGAGTGCGCCGAGGCCTGCTGCTACAAATATTGCAGTTTTTCTGCGACTTGCAAAATACGACATGATGGTTTCTATTGCACCGTATGCAAGCAAGATAAACGAAATAGATCTTATGATGTTTTCAATCGAAATAAACGAGATCAAAAAGAGTGGAACTATGCCAACCGACCGAAGATAGCTCGACTTGGGAAAAAACGATTTTATTGTGTGTGAAAACGCGATGAAAAAGTAACCTACAGTCTGCACTCCTATTCCTATTGTTTGCATCCATCTAATTGGCTCACCAGTCTGCAACACAAATATGTCGATTGCGTGACCTAACCACATGATGATGAATCCAACACCAATTGCAAAGAATGCCAGTGTCAGTCTGAACAGCGTAGGGCTTCCTGTGTTGCGAAATCCAATGTAAGAAATTATGCCAATTATTATTCCGACTGTAAACCCAATTAGATTTAGGATGCTTTCAAGGAAAAATTCTACCATTGTATATCAACAAACACAAACGATTTTAAATTTAGTCCCATTCGTCAAGAGTACCGGCATTCTGACCAGCAGTGGTCCCAGTATAATCACCTAAAATGTCAGAGTATGTCACATCATTATGTGCGACAAACTTGACATATTCACCATAACTCATTTCAAGATCACAGCTATAACACTTTACAAAAGAAAAATCTGCCTCTAATTCAGCTGAGCCTTTGCATTTTGGGCATTTGATCTTCATGTAATTATTTGTACTAGTTACCTTATTAGTTGTTCCCAGAATTGACTCGCCTCATGCCAAGCTGTCAAAGATTCTGTGGTTCTTATCGGGTGGCAGCCGATAAGTTAACAACCTTCCCAAACAAGGAATAAATTGACAGATACAACTCAAAATTATATGCCTAGGACATGCACAAAATGCAAAGCCCAAATCCCTGACTCTGAACAGCTTGATCCAATGGCTGCCACCTATCCTTGCTGTACCAAGTGCTGGGAGGAATGGAAATCATACCGAATCATGGTCATGAACGAACTTAGGCTCGATATGTCACTCCCTGAGCACAGAAAGTTGCTCAAAAAGAACGAAAAAATCTTCGTTGGGGTTATGTCCCCACAAGGTGATATCATAGATTTTACCAACGAAGATAACAGAAAGCCCGACAAGCCGCAGGCCTAAAGTCCAAGCATGGCTTTGGCGTTTTGAGGAATTATCAAAAATAGTCGTCTTTTTTGGTCTTCTGGAATTTCTGAAACTATTTTTCTTATCGAGTTTGATATGATCTGTTTTTTCGAATCTTCAAGTAAGGAAAAGATCTCAAGAATGCCATCGAGGTTGAATGGGATCAGTTTTTGAGGGCTTTTGAGTATCTCAGAAATATAAGTAGAAAACATAGTGTCTCTTTTCTTCTCGTCAAGATCTGCAATTATCTCAAGCCATGTGGTGAGAAGCTTGGCAAGATTTGGAAATGGAATGGTATGGCCTCCATCCAGCGCATTATTGATTATTTCGAGGCGTTCTGCAGAAGGTAGTGTGAAAAACTCTTCCATCCGTTTTTTAAGAATTGGCTTTCTTAGGAAATCGGGTAAGCTTGCCAAGCTTACAATTATGTTGCCTGCAAAATTGGGCTGTGACACGTTTTTCTGTCAGAGCAAGGACATTAAAAATTAGCTCTATTACAATGACTTGGCTTAAATTAAAGTGTAATGCCTCAGCTAGTGATGCCTTCGACCGTAGTTGTTGGTGGATTTTTTGGTGATGAGGGGAAGGGAAAGATAATCTCGTATCTTGCTCAAAAAGATAATCCGTCCATTGTAGTCAGGGGCGGTGCAGGACCAAATGCGGGCCATACAATAGAAGCTGGGAACAAAAAATACAAGGTGCGGATGCTTCCAAGCGGCTTTCTCAACAAAAAGGCGCAACTCATGATAGGGCCAGGCGTCGTGGTAAACCCAGATGTCTTACACAAAGAAATTGAAGAGTTTGGTGTCGCAAAAAGGACTTTTGTTGATAGAAATTGTGGTATAATTGAGAAGATTCACACAGACGCAGATTCTGGAGGTCGCTTAAAGGAAAAGCTTGGCACCACAGGTTCTGGGACTGGACCTGCAAACGCAGATAGGGCTATGCGCACCCTGAAGTTGGCAAAAGAGGTGGATTCGCTCAAGCCCTATCTTGCTGATGTAGCAGAGAAGATAAACACAGCTTTGGACAACGATGAAGGAGTGCTTGTTGAAGGCACTCAGGGCACGTTTTTGTCGCTTTGGCATGGCACTTACCCATTTGTGACATCCAAGGATGTCACTGCATCAGGGATTTGCGCAGATATCGGGCTTGGACCAAAAAAAGTAGATGAAGTCATGGTTGTCTTCAAATCATACGTAACACGTGTGGGAACGGGAGTGCTTGACAATGAATTGCCAGCCGACGAGGTTGCCAGGCGTGGGTGGTCTGAAGTAGGCACGGTCACAGGCAGGCAGAGACGCGTAGCCGAGTTCAGCCTCGAGCTTGCAAAAAGGGCCATCATGCTCAACAGTGCCACGCAGATTGGACTCACCAAGCTGGATGTGTTGTTCTCAGAGTGCGCACACAAAAAATCCTTTGATTCTCTTAGCGAGCGTGCCAAAGAATTCATAACAAAAATAGAAGATACAGTAGATGTGCCTGTCACTTTGATCGGAACAGGGCCTGACGTTGACGATATCATAGACCTAAGGCAGTAGTGTTCGATTTTTTTTGGCTAAACTTTAATTTGCCAATTATTTTATTGAAGTCGTGGAAAAACCAAAATCTCCAAAATATGTGGAACTTGCATCACAATTGGAATTCTCACGCCTAGTCTGCGCCCTTGAACGCATACCGCGCGTATCTTTCCACCATGAGCACAACGGCAAGAAGATACTCTCAATCCAAATGGATCTGCTCAAGGAACGACCAATAATATACTACGTACCGATTGAACAACAGGGCCATTACTTGTCTTACGGCTTCAAAAACGGCAAAGAGGAGGCAAAGGTGGTGGATGTAATATCTGAGCCTACAAAACTATACTCGCCCATAGTCAAGATAAAGGAACTACCACCATCCCTGAAGCAAAACCAGGACGACCTTATGGAAAAATACGAATTACTTGAGCTTGAAGACCTGGCCAGCCTCGCAAAACTGAGTTACGGCTACGAAGAGGCACCATTCCCACTATTTACCTTCAAGCATAAGGAAAAATGGCTACTTGGTGTCTTTATGAACTTCAATGAGGAGGGACCATCTTATTTTTGCCATGTTGTGCTTGACTCTGAACCAAAATACCCATTTCTCAAATATGCCATGCACAACGGCAACATACCTGTGTTCACCGACAACCTAAATGAGCACGGCTATTCATACATCAAGATAATAAAGCTAAACGAGACCCATCCTTTAGTTAGTTATGAGTAGCTTCAAAGAAAGGATTCGAAAACTCTCCTCCGAAAAAAGTCCTTTAATTCTTGCAAACGACTACGAAAATCCAAAAAACCTGGAATTAAAAACAATAAACAACATAAAATCGCTTGCCAAATATCTTTGCGCAATCAAATTTAACTTTCATCTGTTACTGCCACTTGGTGAAAAACAAATCTCAAAAATAAACAAAATAGCCCACAAACACGGACTGCAGACAATTGCGGATATAAAGTTGAATGATATTGGGAACACCAATTTGATTACTGCTAAGAGATTATGGAGTAGTGGATTTGATGCAGTCATCGTAAACCCCATGATGGGACCACGAGGACTCGGAAATCTCATCAATTACGCACACAAAAACAAAAAAGGAGTAATTTCTCTTTGTCATATGAGTTCACCTGAGGCAAAAGTTACATACGAGCTAAAGCTTGCAACAAAAAAGAATCTCTATCAACTATTTTTGGAATGGGCACTCAAGATGAGAGCAGATGGCATCATAGTAGGCGCAACCTTTCCACAAATGATTCAGTATTGTGAACAACAAAGCAAAGGCAAGCTGGACATTTACTCTCCCGGTATAGGTACTCAGGGCGGAGATCTACAAAAAACACTATTGGCAGGCTCTGACTTTCTGATAGTGGGCAGATCAATTCTCAACTCAAAAGATCCACTACAAGCAGCAAAGATGTTGTATGATCTAGCTAGCAAAAACTAGGTTCTTGGCTTTTCTTAAAAGATCTTTGGCATTTTGATAGGTGGTCTTTTCAAGAGCTGCATCAAAATCCAACCAAAGATAATCATGATGCTCATCAGATAGATTTACATCAGTTGTGTTTGTCTTTGCCAAAAAAAATACCACCTGTTTTCTTACTGGCCGTCCATCAAACTGGTATGTGTATTGTATTTTTTCTTCAAAGCCATCAATGAACTGTATGTCCGTAATTCCAGTCTCTTCTCTTGCTTCCCTTAACGCTGCTTCCTTTAGTTTTTCGTCTTTTTCTATTCTACCTTTGATGAAATCCCAGTGTCCTGAGGGGTAATGCAAAAGCAAAAACAACTTGGAGCCATTTTTTTCGCAAAACAAAACTATTCCAGCAGATCTCTCATCAAATGTATCGTAGTTACCTGCCAATTCTTCTATTCCTCTTTTGATATGTTCTAATTGCCCTCAGTAGATCTATCTTTCTAAATTCAGGCCATAAAATATCCATAAAAACAAGCTCGCTATAGGCGCCTTGCCATAGAAGAAATCCACTCATCCGCTGCTCACCAGATGTTCTAAGTATGAGGTCTGGTGACGACTGGGGAAGATGTGCTGTATACAGATTCGCTTCAATGACGTCCTTGTTTATGTCATTGATATCTATACTGCCATCTTTGATTCTTGCAGCAATTTTCTTTACTGCGTCAACCAATTCGTTTTGGCCACCGTATGCTATTGCGATGTTCAGGTAATGTCTATCGTAACCTATAGTTGCCTCGTCGAGGCGTTTTAGAACATCATTTATAGAGTCTGGCAAAAGCTCTAGCCTGCCAAGTGCCTTGACACGCATCTTGTTTTTGTGTATTCTTGGGTCGTTGTAGAGCTTTTCCAATCTTTGTCGTATGAGCTCAAACAAATACTCAAGTTCACTGTCAGGACGTTCTAGATTTTCAGTAGAAAGCACGTAAAGCGTTATGATCTTTATGTCGAGTTCCTCACACCAGTCAAGTAGGTTCTCAACCGCATCGGCACCTCTGAAATGGCCCTCCTTGCTTGGTTCTAATGCTTTTTTTGCCCATCTTCTATTTCCATCCAAAATCACTGCGAGGTGATTTGGAAGCGTACCTTTTCTGATCTCTTTTTCCAGTCTATCTGCGTATAGCTTGTAAAAACCAGAAAGGTACCGTGATGTCTTTATTACTCCGTTAATACCTCGCCACCCTTCTTCTTCCTATATTTTCGGAATAGGAAGGTGGCCGATATCAGTGTTATTACCAGGCCTACCAAGAATGGCGGAATGAGCGTAAAGGGGCTCTCATCTAAAATGAGTAGATTTGTGAATTGATAGACGGTAGGATACAGTGATACTAGCACTATCATTCTCAGTATGTCTGTGATTTGTCTGAGGCTTCCTTTGAGCCAGTGACTAAGCAGTATTCCGCCAAAGATGGAACCCATTCCCATCCATAAAAATGGAAGCATTCCAGCTATGAACTGACCAAGTGTTACTTTGTCTGCAAATATGTTGGGTATTCCGGAACCGAGTATTTGTGGATCGAGTATGTTTGTATGTATTGCAGAAAATCCAGAAAGAACTGATGCAAGACCAATTATGATTCCTGTTATCAATGTGAACACTCTGATGAGACCGGCAGGTGTGGGCCTGGACCAATTAGATAAAGCTCTGTCGACATCAAAAGCTCTTATCAAAAACGCGCCACCCAAAATACTGATAAGTACTGCAAAGATCTCCTGCGTGTAACCGGATATGGTTCCGATTCCTCCAATGAGTAACAATATTCCCGGAACACCCAAGAAGAACTTGGAGTACTTGGAATCGTACGCAATCATCTTTAGATATTTTCCAAAGACGGCATACGAGTATTCCACACTCCTACTGACTTTCATTACGACACGCTGAACTGAAACAATTGGAACTACGTTCTGGATAATCGGTATGACGCTTTCATCGTCTTCTCCATCTGAGACTATCACAGCTCCATTTGCGGCAAAATTGGACAGAGCGGATTTGACTTCGCGCACTATTTTTTCGTCTGCCTGTACCCCCCTGCTTCCAACACCAGCTACTACAACGACTTCAACTTGGTATCCTTTTCTTGCCAAATCCTCGTAGGTCTTTATCGCATAGAAAATGGAGTTTGCATCTGCGTCTTCTGGGTCTTCTAATGCAAGCTTCTGGGCAGCCTCAATGCAGGCGTTTCTTCCAATAACCGGTGTTGTCACGCCTGCCTTTTCACCCACATCATTGTCCCTGTCTACGCATATTACCAATAACCTGCTTGTTACTGGTGCTTCTACGCTCTTTTCTAATTTGGTATCATTGAGTGACAATGATACTGTATCTTGCAAATTTGCCTATTAACACTTTCCAACCTTTGAAAATATTACAAATAGGAATTAGGCGTGGTTATGAAGGTCGTGCCTTATTTGAGGCCGCAAGGTAGTCTTCTGACTGCCTTAGAAATTCGTCCATCTTTGCCTTTTCCTGAGTAATGTCTGCATTCGGGTCTGACTTGAGTTTTTCTGCTACCACTATCGTCTCGCGTATGTATGAGTTGTAGCTGCGCATCGACTCTGCTATTGCCAAATAACTGTCGTGCCATTCTGATGGTACGTCACTTTCTATCGTTGTTATGATAAACGAATTGATCTGTGAGGAGGAGATTTCCGCAATGGAGATGTAGTTGTCCGGGGTGATCTCACCACTATACATTTTGTCTAGCTCTTCGGCAAGCGTTTCGGTGATGGTCTTTTGTTGTTCTATTATGGCATCTAACTGTCCTTTTGCGTCAGTGACTACAAATCTTGTCTGTGTGTTCTGTGGAACCAACCACACTACAAAGCTTGCAGCAGCGATGGCACCAAGAATTATGCCGGTTATGACAAACCCTTTTGTTGATCGCAATTTGAATTCTCTTCAAAATTGCTGTTTATAACAGAACCGAATTTCTCAAAATTTGTAATTGTTTTTTGTTAAAATTTTCTATTTTGTGATCGTAAACGATCTAATTGGTAAAAAATACAAATTATTATAAAATAAATCGAATTTTACAGTGAGTTTTACATGATAAATTGAGAGTCATCCAGCGTGTAGTTAAATAATTTTTACAGCCTCTTGCTAAATACACGCACCCCGTAGAGCACACAAATGGCTCAAGCTTACTGTGTAAAATGCAGAGCAAAAAGGGAGATTAAAGATCCAAAAGTAACAAAGCTAAAGAATGGACGACCAGCCGTCAAAGGCGTTTGTCCAAAGTGTGGAACCAACGTTTTTCGAATCGGCAAAGCGGATTAGGAAACACCACTCTTTCTTTTTGAACGCTCATATAGGTAGGGTATCCTATCAAAGTATTGGCAAAAGCAGACTATGAAAAACTACTAAAAAGAATCCAAGATAAAATCTCAGAAAAAAAAGGTACTGGCGAGAGATTCGAACTTCCTGCACCGGACGTTATGTGGGAAGGCCAGCGAACCATACTTCGCAATTTCATGGACTTTGCAAAAATTCTCAGAAGGGATCCAGAAAAGGTGTTGCAATACCTATCAAAAGAGTTTGCCACACCTGCTGAACGAAGTGGAGACAAGGCCATATTCGTTGGAAGGCGCGAACCTGCTGACTTTGTTAATTTGTTGCAGATATACGTAAAAGATTATCTGGAGTGTCCTACCTGCAAGAGCCCAGACACAAAAATAGAGAGGCAAAACAGGATCTCGTTTTTGGTTTGTGAAGCATGCGGCGCGAAATCTTCGCTGAAAGGAAAATACGCGTAAATGAGATTCTTCGTTCGTACCTCGAATTATCAGAACTCTAGGATGCTAAACATCTGTGATGAGGAATTGCTTGGGAAAACAGTCAAGCAGGACAAACTGCAGATAAACATCTCTGCAAGCTATTACGGCCACAGGCTTGTAGATGAGACGGAAGCCGAGAAGCTAATGAAGAACAGCTCGATTTTGAATATGGTAGGCAAAGACACAATAGACATGTCAATTAAGCTTAAGATCGGCTCACGAGCTGGGGTCAAAACAATAGCAAATGTCCCTTTTCTGATTGTTTTTAAGATGTAGTCACGAATCGGGGGTTGTTGCCTAATTCCATGTAATATCTTGGATCCGTGCTCAACCATACATAGGTGGCATTTAGTCTGCAAAGTGAATTAGACGACAACCCCAGGCATGCCATCCCAATGATGACACCCTTATTGTCTTGATTCCATATGTAGTCATGGCATCGACAAAATTTACAGCAACTTTGCCGTTTCGCTCAAACTTTGCAAGCCTTCTCCTTACAGCCTGCAGGCGTCTGTTTGAATAATGTGTGTCATCCTCTGTT
>JBDUUJ010000007.1:0-2538 GCA_039938575.1 Nitrososphaera sp.
TGGTTTAAGACAAGTGCCAAGTGGTGGTCAGAACACAAGATAACCGACAGCGAGCTACTAAATGGAATAAATTATCTTCTTGGCAACAAAATAATTACTTTGTAGTATTCGGTTATCCCATACGAAACCATCTCCAATCCTACTGTGGACCTTTCTTGGTGTGATTTTCTGAATCAGGATGTCTGTGATTTGGTTTCCATCTTCTTATACTTTCGCAGTGTCAACTCGTGATTCTGTGTACGATACTCCTCCATGTTACTTAGCATGTGCCAGATTATCTCAAGCATCTGCCTTGCAGCAGCTACCTTTGCCTTTTGCTTTCCTCTTCTTTTGGCAATTCTCAAGTAAAATGATTCCATCCTTGGATCAAATCGTATTGTGGTGTTAGCTGCCTCCACCATTGCATTACGCAACCATGCAGATCCTCGTTTTGTTATTCCTCCACCTTTTTGTGTCTGGCCGCTGTCTCTGTGGGATGGTGCCAATCCTGCATACGAGACTAGTTTCTCTGCAGTTGCAAATCTCTTAATGTCAACAATTTCTGAAATTATCGTGGTATCTTGTTTTCCGCTCCCTTCTAGTCTGTCGGACGCCCTTGTACATGACAGTAACCTTCCAATTCTTGGGCCCAACAATAATTATACATCATAAGATACGGAAAAGATTTCGTATAACGTCTGTTAACTTGACGGGTGTTTGTTCTTCGTGTTAACTGTTGGGCGCTACCAAAAAATGAGCTTACAAGTTATGCCAAAGTCAACATCACTTGCAACAAATATGTTAAATAATTACACCCAATACATACAACACAATTTGCCACTCAAATCCATCAAACAAAAATTCACGCCAAACACCGATCAAATCAAAATGATGGGGACCTTCAAAGACATGGTAAATCACTGCATAAGAATAGGCCTTGAGAACAACTGTTCCACAATGAAAAAATTATCACTGCTCTCATACCATACCCTAAAAGACTATCAGATCCAATCAAAATACAAACTCACTGCCATATCACAAGCGGCAGGTAAATTAGCTCAAATGAAAAAGACATTAAAAAAGGCAGAAAGGCAAAATCACCATTTATCAGAAAGCCATACCTTGTATCGTGTTATGGATTCAAAATAAATGGTATGTTACTATCTTTTCCCGTATCAAACAGAGAATTTGCAAACATTCTACTAAACAATCACACCACAACAATCCTCTCAGACAAGACACTGCAACCACGATCTTTTGTCATCACGCCAACCACACTGTCCATCACTGTTAAAAAAGACGTGCAGGAAATCAAGCCAGAATCAGTTATCGGAATAGACAGAAATCTCAGAAACATTACCATGTCCACACCGCAACAAGCCATCATGTATAAAACAAACAAAATTCTCTCAATCAAGGAAAACTCTCATTTTGTTAGAGCATCATTTAGACGAAATGACAGGCGTATCAAAAACCGATTCTTTGCAAAGATTAGAGGCAGACAGACAAGGCGTGTCAATCAATACTTACACAAAATAACCAAAGACATCGTACAGAGAGCCAAAGAAACCAAGTCGGCTCTTGTCCTTGAAAATCTTACTGGAATAAGAAAACTATACAGAAAAGGTAATGGTCAGGGAAATGACTTCAGACGGAAACTAAACTCTTGGTCTTTTTACGAATTTCAAAGACAGCTACAGTACAAGGCAGCATGGGAAGGCATTCCGGTATGGTTTGTTGATCCTAAACGCACCAGCCAGCTCTGTCCGATATGCGGGGGGCGACTCCAAGAGGACAGACTACGCAGACGTTCACTATGGTGCAATAATTGTAGGCGGGTGATGAATAGAGATGTTGTAGCCTCTATGAATATCGCCTACAAGGGGTGGGCTAGGTTTACCCATCCTAGAGGGCTTCCAGTTGAAGCGATGAGGGGGAACGTGGGTTTATTTGAACCGCTAATCCTCAGAGTCGATGGAAGCAAGCTGATCGACTGTACTATCAGTCGAATATGACGCAGAACTATGATCGTCAGTTTATCGATACCAGATGACTTGTTAAGAATAATTGAAAATACTCGTGGTGGGGTTTCACGCTCTGCCTTTATTTGCAAGATGATTAGAGAAAAAATTAACGAAAAAGCCAAAAATGAGGAAAAAAACACCCAAATTAATGAGATATTTAAACAGCAATTCGTATGAAATCCAGAAAGATCATTTTCAAATACAAGTGGCATCCAATAGGCGACCTACTTACTGTTGCAACAAGATACAATGAACTGTGGGATGATGTTGCACAAATTGAACGTAGAATAAACGAATTGTATAAAAAGCTCGGAATTGAAATTCCAACGAAAGATGCGGCCTAAGTTCACGGTCTATCGCATGAGAAAACTCATGCGAGAGTCATCACAAACCCAACGTGCTGTAGAAGATTACATAAAATCAATTATTGACAATTTCCTGATAAAACATAACATCAAATTTAAATCAGTTCAACAATATGAAGTACCAATTCCAGACTTTGGATATGTTCCAACTTTAGATATTTGTTATTTCA
>JBDUUJ010000008.1:0-14521 GCA_039938575.1 Nitrososphaera sp.
CCGATTCCAAAAAACCTCACATGCTGGCCAAGTTCCTTGCCAAGTCTTATTCCTTCGTATGGTTCGTACCCGAACATGCCTGAAAATCCTCGCACTGCAAGAGCAAAAATGACAGAGCCTCCTTTGAGTGACTTTTGAATTATCTTTGAGCCCGAATTTGCAAAAAACGCAGTCACATCAATGCTGTCTTTTTTTGAGAGCGCCTCTAGATCGATTTTTTGCAGCTTTTGTGCTATCAGCTGGAGGCCGTGCTGTCTTTTTGCCTCGTATGTGACGACTTTTTCCAGCTGGTCAAGCTGCTGCACGCCTTTTACCTCTACTATGCCGCCACCGGAAATTGAAACATTTACGTCCTGCCTGATGGAGCCTATTCCTCTTGCTACCCGCCTAGTCACTCGGAGCAGTCTTCCAAGGCCAAGGGCAATTTTTTTTATTTCTTCAGCAGAGGCGCTTACCGGCTCAAGTGCTATCTCGACTAGAGGTACGCCGAGTCTGTCCAGCGAGTATTCTCTGGAATCATCGGTGTCTTTGAGAAGCTTTGCGGCGTCTTCTTCGAGGCAAACCGACTGCACACCAACTTTTTTGTCGTCGACTTGTAGGTAGCCGCCCTGAGCTACAAGCATTGTTCTCTGAAATCCAGAAGTGTTGGAGCCATCGATGACAATTTTTCTCATCACATAACTTTCAGTGAAGATGTTGGAATGGAGCGCCGATGCAATTATCAGAGCTGTGTGTTTTGCGTCGGCGTCGAGTGCATGTGGTGGCTCGTCATCATATTCGACAAGGCAGCTGCTTTGTGGGTTTGCATTATAGTAGATGGTCTTTGATTTTGAGGATTCAAAGAGGGCTGCAGGATCATAGCTGCCAAGCTCGCTTTTTGCCAATCTGAGCTTGCGAGAAAATCTTATGGTGTAATTGTCTGACTCGATGGGCTTGCAATCACAGAACAGCTTCTTGTTTGTTGCAAGCTGCTGGTGTATCTCAAGGCCGACCTTGAGGCCTATCTTGTCCAGTGGAATCATGATCTCTTCTAGCTGTATTCACTTTAAAGTCATTGCGTGAGCTCGGATGCTATGTTTTTGAGCATTATTTCTTTTATGTCGTCATATCCTGAGAGAGCCCACATGGCCTTTACCAATGCCGTCTCCGGGATCATATCAGAGAGTGGCACAATTCCAAGCTGCATGAGGTCGCGGCCGCTCTCATATATTGCCATGTTGACGCGGCCATCGAGGCACTGCGATGTCATGCCAACAAAGACACCTTTTTGCACCGATTTTTTGACTACGTCATACATTGTTCTGCCTATGTGCCCAAGGCCTGTACCTTCAAAGATTATTGCCTTGTAGCCACGATTGAGCAAATCCTCAACAAGAGCTGGGTCGTAGCCTGGGTAGTACTTGACTAAGGCAGCTTTTGTGTCGACGCCAATCTTTGGCGTGTACTGATCTTGCTTAAAGTAAGTCTTGTGGAAATTTTGCACTATCCTGTCTTCACATACAACAAAGGCCGGCTTTGCACCGACAGTCTCAAAGGCGTTTCTTTTGCTGGTGTGATTTTTTCTGACACGGGTGCCTAGGTGGCACGCAACATCATTATCACTTTCAGAATTGTGCATTGCGACAAAGACGCCGTTTGTTTTAGTACTCACAATGAATCTTGCAGCACAAATCAGATTTATTGCGGCATCGGAGGACGGCCTATCAGAGGACCTCTGCGAGCCAACAAGAACTATGGGTTTTGGGAATCCCGCAAGTGCAAACGAAAGGTATGATGCAGTATACTGCATCGTGTCGGTTCCATGCGCAACAAGGATGCCTTCATAGTCAGAGTTTGCAAGTGAATCGAGTTTTTGTGCAATCTTGAGCCAGTGATCCGGAGTGAGGTTCTCAGAGTATTCAGAAAACAAGACCTCGGCGTCTATGTTTGCTACTTGGGCAAGCTCAGGAACAGACGCATTTAGCTCCTGGGCAGAAAGCGCCGGTGTCACACTGCCTGTTCTGTAATCTACCCGGCTTGCAATGGTTCCGCCTGTTGACAACAGCAAAATCTTTGGAAGATTCTTGTTGAGCACAACTGCAGGAGTCTCCTTAGTAGGCTGGGCCGATGAAAGATACTGGACTTTTTTTATCTTGTCTATTTCGAGTCCTACATTGTAGCCACTTTTGAGCTTGACTGCGATGTGTTTGTCGTCGCTGTGTTCGTATCTTGGCATTATTGTTGCTGTCTGTTCAGAATCTGTAGTTATTTGTACGGTGTCGCCTACTTTGAGATTGTGTTGTTTGAGAAACTCCAAAGCCTTGCCATGGTATCCTCTGTACTCTGACATTTACAGAAAAACTCATTCACTATAGTTTTAAGATTATCTGTAGTACGGAACCGCTATCTTTTGGCCGATCTTGAGATCTTTTTGCATCTTTACCTTCTTGACTGCTTCCTCAAAATGCTTCATGGTGACTTTGGCTGTGTTTGTCGCCTTTTCCAGCTCTTCTTTTGTGGGGTGCTTGTCAAGACACTCGTGAATGACTAGTGATACTGCGGTGTTTGGAATTGCTGCTACATCTGCGCCGCTCATTCCGTCTGTGATGTCTGCAATCTTGTCCAAGTTGACATAGTCGGGATCATTTTTGTCGGTAACTATTGGTATGTTCTTTGAAGATATGTCGAGAATCTGTCTTCTGCTGTCTTTGTCTGGCATTGGGATCTGGATGATTTTGTCGAATCTGCCTGGTCGTAACAGTGCGGGATCGATCATGTCTGCTCTGTTTGTTGCAGCAAGGACGATGACTCCGTGTAGATTTTCCATGCCATCAAGCTCAGTTAGGAGCTGGCTGACTACGCGTTCGGTCACGGCAGTCTCGGCACCGGCGCCTCTTATTGGGGCAATGGAATCAATCTCGTCAAAAAAGATCACACACGGTGATGCCTGTCTTGCGCGCCTGAAGATCTCGCGTATTCCCCTTTCTGACTCGCCGACCCACTTTGAGAGAAGCTCAGGGCCTCTAACTGAGACAAAGTTTGCCTCGCTCTCCGTAGCTACAGCTTTTGCAAGCAGGGTCTTTCCGACGCCGCTTGGACCGTGAAGCAAAATGCCACGTGGCATCTTGTGGCCAAGCTTGTCGTACAGTGCAGGGTATTTCATTGGCCACTCGACTGCCTCTTGGAGCTGCTGCTTTACTTCCTTTAGGCCACCTATGTCGTCCCACTTTACATCCGGATTTTCTATGAAGACTTCGCGCATTCCAGATGGCGTGACTTCGATTAGCGCCCTTTGAAAGTCGTCGTTATTTACGATGAGCTTGTCCAGAGTCTCAGGTGGGATCTTTTCATCTTCCAAGTTTAATTCTGGCAACAATCTTCGAAGGCACTTCATTGCTGCCTCTTTGCACAAGTATTCTAAATCGGCGCCGACATATCCGTGGCTCACAGAAGCAATCTTGTCCAAATCGACGTAGTTGGGGTCGTTTTCTTCGGTAACAAGAGGCATGTTGCGTGTGTGTATGTTGAGTATGTCTTTTCGGCCTTTCTTGTCTGGTACTTTGATCTCAATTTCTCTGTCAAATCTGCCTGGCCTTCTCAGAGCAGGATCAATTGCATTTGGCCTGTTTGTTGCTGCAATGACTATCACCTTGCCCCTTGCCTCCAGACCGTCCATCAAAGACAGCATCTGAGATACAACGCGTCGCTCCACTTCGCCTGTTACCTCTTCTCTTTTTGGTGCAATGGAATCTATTTCATCTACGAAGATAATCGACGGCGCCTTCTCTCTTGCTTCTTTGAAGATCTCCCTTAGCCTTGCCTCACTTTCACCGTAAAACTTGGACATGATCTCAGGGCCTGAGATGCTGATAAAGTGGGCGTTGCTTTCATTTGCAACAGCCTTGGCCAAAAGTGTCTTGCCGGTACCGGGTGGACCATACAACAACACGCCCTTTGGGGCCTCAACACCTAATTTTTCAAAGATCTCAGGGTGTCTGAGGGGGAGCTCGATCATCTCCCTTACTTTTTTAATCTCGTCTGTAAGTCCGCCTATGTCTTCGTATGTGACTTGGGGTACACCCCTGAGTGTTTCTCCTTTTTCTGCAATGTGAAATACTGTTTTTTGAGTGACAAGAACTGCGTCAGCTGCAGGCGTGACGCCGATTACTTGGAATGTGAGCCTGCCTCCGAAATATGGGACCATTACATTGTCGCCTTTGATGAGTGGCACGCTTTCTAGTGCGTCCGCAAGGTATCTTTCATCAATTGGGGGTATTGCCTCAAGTGGTGCGACAACTACCTTTTCTGCTGCAACCGCTTTGATCTTTCTTACACTTATGGTGTCGCCAATTGCGATGCCGGCATTGTTTCTTCCAAGACCGTCGATTCGTATGATGCCCTTTCCTTCATCAGATGGGTACAATGGAAGACATTTGGCAACTGTTCTGCGCTTTCCTTTGATCTCGATGACATCACCGGTTGACGCATTAAGAGTATCCATAGAATCATAATCAATTCGAGCTACTCCACGCCCAACATCTCTTGTATATGCCTCAAGTACCTTAAGTGAGAGGGCGTTTTGACTCATAGCTATACCTCCTCAGCGTATTTTTTATATCTTTGTGGGAATTGATCCACACATCCAATACAAAGCTTAAAATCACAAGCTAAGGACATCACCAAAAATGGGTAAGCGACCATTAGTGAGAAGGCGTGGCCGTGGAGGCATGCAGTTTAGGGCAGCTTTTACTGGCAAGTTGGCACCAGCCAAGTACCCATATTTTGATCTCTCAGAAGAACACACAGGCACGGTAATTGACCTGGTCCATGAAAGAGGCAGAGATGCACCGCTGGCACGAGTCAGATTCGAAGACGGTTCTGTATCTTTGATTCCTGCGGTCTTGGGGACAAAAATAGGTTCTACGATCAAATTCGGCCTCAACGCAGATATCTCAAATGGAAACGTAATCAGCATTCAAAATATTCCAGATGGCACAATTGTCTGCAACGTTGAAAAACACTTTGGGGATGGTGGAAGCATTGCCAAGTCGGCGGGCGGATCTGCAACAGTATTTTCGCACAGCGCAGACGGCGTCACAATTAAGCTTCCTTCTGGCGCATTTACAACATTAAATCCAAAAAACCGCGCAATGGTTGGAGTTTTGGCAGGCGGCGGAGCATCGGAGAGGCCGTTTCTTAATGCGGGAAACAAGTGGCGAAGGTATCGCTCAAAAGGCCACAAATACCCAATAGTCAGAGGCGTAGCTCAGGCAGCATACGTGCATCCGCACGGTGGTGGAAGACACCAGCACATGGGAGGAAGCGGAACCGTATCAAGGAACGCACCGCCTGGAGCCAAAGTTGGAAGCATTGCTGCAAGAAAGACAGGACGGGCCAGAGTCAAAGAAAGAGTATAACATTACAAACCACTCAAATTTTCAGCTCAATCAAAACCATTCATAACAAAATTGATTAATGCCAAAGCAAGACTGCTTTTAAATGGGAAAACAACGAGTGCATCTTTTCATAAGTGGCAAAGTACAGGGAGTTTTTTTTCGGCAGGCTATGAAGGTGGCAGCAAAAAAGAACCATGTTACAGGTTGGGTCAAGAACCTAAAGGACGGCCGTGTGGAGGCCGTAATTGAAGGCGAGGACCTCAATGTGAGCAACGTAGTGGAGTGGTGTCATGCTGGACCTGCAAATGCGCGAGTCGAAGACGTAGTGATAAAAAATGAAAAATTCAAAGACGAATTTACCAAGTTTGATGTTTTGTACTAGATAGTTTTGTATGCCTGCAGAATCAGATTTTTTACTTCATCGAGTGTATCGCCCGGCTTGACAAAAAATGTTGCAACTGGCTCTTTGCGGCTTTTCTGAATCTTGATTATGATCTTGTCCTGATCCGGCTCCAAGTCTGCAAACCACCTAAATGAAATCGATTTTCCAAAGACGATTCTGTGTGCACGAACGTCTTCTACGACATTTTCTTCAAGACAGACGCAATATTGCCTCAAGGAGTCAAAGGTAGGCAAGAGAGGGGGTGGAATCTGCCTTTTGAATTCCTCGTATGTTCTCTTTTGTCCTATAAACATGACTAGTATCAGTGGTGATGATATTTTAAGTGGTAGTAGCTCTGCTGGTTCCAGTCCAGACAGGTAACCCCATCTCAAGGCGCACAAGATCCGCCACGTTGACGAAGTAGCGTGGGTACTTTGCCTTAGGATTGCTCCCTCCCGGACCTCACCCATTTCGGCAATTCGGCCTTAAGCGTTATCCCTTCGGACAATCTCAGACCTGCATCCACCCGCTTCGGCGTGATTTCATTTCAGTACACCAAGCGGGAATTATCCATCTGGAGATTTATCCAGCAGTTACTGACCTCTGCATAGAGCCGGTTTCAGAGTGGGGCACGGCTAGCGCCCCGATCCTACCTACTACCGAGTGTTTTACCACTTGATGATATATTTGGATTAGGTTTGTTGTTAAGTGACACGAGCATCTTGCACACAGAGCAGATCTGGCCTGTGCACTCTGAGCCGCAATTTGCGCAGATTGATTTTTGTTTGTAGTTTGACTCTTTGATGATTTGAGTGATCTTCAAAACAGAGTGGTACATGCTGTTTTTGATTCCGCTGTGGTTGCTTTCTAGATTGTTCAAAAATTCTCGTATGTTGGTTCGTATACCTTCGTTCATGTGGGGGCACGGCTCACTCTGAAACGGCAGGTTGTTTGTGAACGCATAAAAGACTATCTCGGACTCGTAAATCTCGCAAAATGGTTTTATTTTGCGAAGCGAGTTCGCCGAAGTGTCGGGATCCATCCAACCTATTTTGTTTGTGTCGCCAGAAAGCATGTTAATTACAAAGGTCTGCAGGACATCGTCTAGATTGTGTCCGGTTGCGATCACATCTGCACCGATCTCTTTTGCTGCATGATCAATTGCTCTTCGTCGGAAGGTGCCGCAAATAGAGCATGATGAAATCTTTTCATCTCGCAACAAAAGGGACTCATCAAGGGTGAGGCCGAACAATTCTTTGTAGGAATATATGCTGTATTTGACTCCCAAACCTGCACAGAATTTTTTTACAATGTCTAGTGCTTCTTGGCGATACCCTTGAATTCCTTCGTCGATTGTCACCACATGCAGTTTGAAATCATGGTTTTTTGAGATTTTTAATAATACATCAAGCAGAGCAAGTGAGTCTTTGCCTCCAGATACGGCAACGCAGACAAGCTGACCATTTTGTATCATGTTGTATTTTGAGATGGTCTTTGCGGTCTTTCTTAGTATGGAATTTGAAAAACAGCCAGAGCATAGATTTTCGCCAGAATACTTTCTTGCATAGACTGCGGTGTTTTGGCATCTGTCACATTTCATGACACGGATCTTTTTTGCCCAAATTTAATTGGTCTGGCTTAAATGGTGAACCAGCCGGACTTTATGTATGATAATGCTATGTTTAGGCCAAAGAGGCTGAAGGTAAAGGCGTAGATTGCCCACATGGTCCTGTTTACCGCAATCTCTGAGAGTTTTTTGTCAATTATGCTGTGGATGAACTTGCCACCATCGAGGATCGGAAGCGGAAGCATGTTGATTATTCCAATGAAAAATGAGATCATCCACAGCCACAGCAAAAACATGGACAGCTCAGGACTCTTCCACTCAATAAAGTTGTAGACTGGCTTGTAGGTGCCAGAGTTGTCCCTAATTATGCCAATGAGGCCCTTTGTTGGATCATCTTGGGAAGGCATGATCTGAACCTGGTACTGGAACTGCTGGCCCTCTCTTAGCAAAGTAACAGTTGCAGTTTCGCCTGGGGCAAGCTTGACTCTGGCAAAATCAAGGGGTGTCACTATGGGGATGTCATTAATGGAAGTAATGATGTCGCCTGCCTGCAGGCCTGCTTTTTGTGCGCCGCTGTCCTCCATTACCGAAATTACTGTGACGCCTTGCGGTATCTCGTAGAATGCACTGCGAATGGGCTCAGGCACTATGATTGCAAAAAACGGATTGGTAAGCAGTATTGCACCAAGTGCGAGCGCAAAAATTACGTTTGAGGTTGCACCTGCGCCGATCACCCGGAGCTTTGAGATCTTTTTTGCCTTGTTGAACTCTTCATCATCAGGCTCAACAAAGCCTGCAAACATTGCAATGAATATGGCAAAGCCGCCTGTCTTGATTCTGATCTTCTCAAGCGTTGCAACTATGCCGTGCGCCCCTTCATGAATGACAAGGACGATTGGAATGGAGAGAAGAAAATACAAAATCGATGAAGACGACGTCAATGTTACACCCGGAATGAGAACTGTCAGCTCTGCAAATTCTGCAGGCCTCTCAAAGTACTTGGCTATATTGTCAATTAGGAACCAAAAACCAAATCCCATCATGATAAAGCCTGCCACCACGCTCACATCTGCAAAGATACGGATGCCGCGCCTTGTTCTGGATAACATCCTAGTTAGCGCAGCCTGGACCTGTGTGTTTTTGTATGTGAGGCTGTATGGTTTTACCTCAAAGCCGTGCTTTTCCAGCTTGAGTGCCTTTGTCACTCCAAGTATGACCCCCCAAGCTAATAACACGTAGATTATAGCGTTTTGCGACAAAAAATCCAAAGCCAAATTAATTACATTCTGTATTACTGTCATTTATAAAAATCAAGCGTGTAATCTTGACAAAAAAAGCACGCACATGTGGAAGGCTCACCACATATGATACACTAGTTGCTGCGGCGCATTGAGTGGGCAAATTAGCAATCCCCCGAAAAGCAGTTGACCAAAAAGAACAAACATTGCTCATCCACAATAACACCATGAAACCAGTAGTGATTGTGTCGACTTATCCGGACAAAAAATCAATCTCAAAAATTGCAAACAAGCTGGTAAAAGACAAAGTTGCAGCATGTGTCAACATAACAAAGATCTCATCGATTTATTCTTGGCAGGGAAAAATTGAAAATACAGACGAGTTCTTGGCATTTTTTAAAACGACACAGAAAAACAAACACAAGCTAAAATCACTCATAAAAAAGACACACCCGTACAAGGTACCGGAAATAGCAGAACTCGATGTTAAAGACATCAACAAGCCATATTTGCAGTGGCTCCAAGACTCGACAGGCTAGGAAACTGGGAATCTCAGAAGCGAGACCATGCCGCCAAGGCCTGATACCTGCAAGCCGATGTCTGTGCTGGAATCAAGTGCGTAAATGTGGACGCCCTTTGATTCTGCGTCATTGAGGAACTCGATTACCTCTTCTTCGTTGTGTGTCTGGATGACTTTTTCTGAGAAGATAAGTGATTCTACTGCGCCAAACTGGTTTGCCTTCTTTGTCTCCTCAAAGCCCATTGTGAATTTTTTGCTTTTTGTGCTTGCCTTTATCATGACTTGTTCTAGGATCGAGGCCACCTTTGCAAGCTTGCTTTGGCCAAGTATCTGCTGCATGGATTTTGATCTTATGAAAGAATAGATGCCGTCCTCGCCACCTGAATCAATGCCGTCGACTAGCTGAATCTTGTGTTTTTTTGCAACAGGTGTTTTTTGCAGAAAATTGCTAAACTGTCTTTTTGTTTCTCCCGGTCCAAAGATGATGATGGAGTCATTTTCCTGCAGTGTAATGTTTAATGCATTTGCAACATTTTCAAAAAACGTCTGTATGTTAAAGTCTGTCTTGTACTGTTTGCCGCTTGAGCCAGAGTACATGTTTTGCAAAAGCTGCAGATGCGTCCCTTTTAGTCTGCCTATGCCGCAATCACCTTTGTCTATTGCGACAAGAACAAAGCCAAAGCTTTCGTCTTTGCTTTGTGTCAATTTCAGCTCTACTGGCAGCCATTTTTTCTTCATGACATTAAACGAATCGCCAATGTTTACCAAAATTGAGTGGTGCAGACCTTTTGAGACTGCCTCGCTGCTTGACTCCAGTATGGTGCCGTGTATTCTCAGTTTGTCAAAGACTGCATCAAGTGCTATCTTTTCTACTTGGAGCATTATTCGAATCTTTATACGCTCGCCTCTGTCGGGTCTTGCAAAATCTTTTTCCTGCTTGATTACGCGTGTGGTGTCAGAAACTATTCTGTCGCCTTTTTTTATTATTCTTCGAAGTGTGAGGAGGTCGTCTGGTTCCTCAACTAGAAATGAAATAGTTGAATCGTCGATGATTTTTGTGATCATGTGACTCGACACTGTCAAGTGTGTGATTTCTAGGTTGTGATTCAAGTGTAAAGTTACGGGGATAAGACGGAGTTGGAGTGGGTGTAAAGAAACGGCTGATTTTATTTATTTTAAAAGTGGTAGGTTTGAATATGTGCATGTGACTATTTCTCCAATATGAAATCTTGGTACTGATAAGCTGCATGCAGATTGATACTGTATGAATTTACCACTAGGCCGACAGAATGTTACGTTCAGTTTGATTTGACTGCTTCACTTTCAAGACTTTTCTTTTTGAGATAGCTGTCGACCCACTCTGGTGTAATTACTCCGCCTTCTGCCAAGTTGACAAGAGAATTTGGTGAGGCCTCACCTGTTACTTTGCCGCCCTTTCTTCTTATCTGCCTCCACTTTAGTGTGGTGTTGCCGCTCTTTGAGTTGTAGATAATGCCCAAGACGTCGCGTGCGTTGACAAAGGTGATGTCTCGGATCTTCTTTAGAGTGACTTTGTCTGCTGCCTCTACATATATTGAGCCAAGGGACTCTTCGCGCTCTGGAAAGACCTCGGGGTCTTCGATGTAGCCGCGTGGAATGTATGAGCTGCACGTGCTTGCAATCACGAACCTTCTAAAGCTCTCAAGCGATGCAGGAACGTCTATTGCCACCATTTCTTTTATTGGGTTTTTCTGACAATATCAAGCTTCTTTTAAAAAACCCTTGTTGCCAATTATGTTTTAGAGGCGTTGATGAGATTATCCCTTTGATCTTGATGATGAAGATCTTGAGTTCTGAGCCTTCAGTATTTATTTGATGGTATGGTGGCAAAACGCATGAAGACTCTGACAGAATACCTTACGTTCAATACAAAAACAAAACTGGCTTTTGTCAACATCACGCCACAGGTGCGGCAGCTGATCAAAAAAAGCGGAGTAAAGGACGGCCTGTGTCTTGTAAACGCTATGCACATTACTGCAAGCGTCTTCATAAATGACAACGAGGCCGGCCTGCACAAGGATTTTGCAAAGTGGCTTGAAAGGTTGGCACCACACGATCCAATAGAGCAGTACCAGCACAACGACACAGGTGAGGACAACGCAGATGCGCATCTAAAAAGGCAAATCATGGGGCGTGAAGTTGTAGTGGCAATAACTGACGGCGACTTGGACTTTGGGCCATGGGAGCAGATCTTTTATGGAGAGTTTGATGGTATGAGGCCCAAAAGAGTTCTAGTCAAAATAATTGGAGAGTAGCTAGCCAAAATCGGCGTCTCGTTTTTGACTTTGTGACTCGTTTTTTCTTGCGGCCAGTCGGAAATCGTCTTGGTGGTTTTGAGGACCATGGCTGCACTTGACGCAGCCCACCTTGAAGCCGTTTTCATCTTTGATATATGTCTGACAGCCGCAAAAACAAACCATGACTGACTGCACCGGCGCAGTGATATATTTGATGCTGTCTTGAGTGTTAGTTTTGTTTGGAATTTGTTAAAAATTGGAAAATGTGAAATTAATTTGTGCAGCATGCGCCGCGCGGAATGTTGTGGCCGTGCGGGCACTTTCTTGGGTGTTTGAGCATGGTGCACAGGGCATCGGTAAACTGCTGGTTCATGTGGTGTTCTATGCCGCAGACCATCTCCTCGTCTATTTCAACTTTGAGTGCTGAATCCATGAGGACCTCCAATAACCTGCTGTTGCGCATCATGCTTGCGCCAACTTTTTCGCCGCTTTCGGTGAGTGTGACTCCTGCCTTGCTATAGTTGACAAGGTTTTGCTCATTTAGCTTTTTTAGCATCTGCACCACGCTTGGCTGTCTGACATTGAGCATCTTTGCAATGGTGGATATCTTGACTGGCTCATTTTTTTCCTTGATGTGCCATATTGCCTTTAGGTACATCTCTACGTGTTCTGCCTCGGCGGTTCCAACAAAAAGTACTTCGTCGTTTATTGAATCCATTATTCCACACTCTTTGCATCTTTGAGCAAATATTCAAAGTATTCCCTTGCAAAAACTGCCAGGCCTGCATGGTCTGCCCAGATTGCGACTGCTTCACCCTCACTTGAGTCGTTGATTGGTCCCAAAAGTATGACTACGTATCTTTTGTCTGATATGATGCCGCCGCCAAATAACCCCTTTTTGACTTTGACTGTGGAAACGCGAGTCAGGCTCTTTAGGGCCTCTTTTTCCATCTGATCGGACATCAGAATCGTAATTGTGACGCCCCTGTCGTGGAGCTGGCGCAGCTTTGGTAGCGCCTGCTTGATGAGTGCCTCGTTTGCCTTTGGAAGTGCGATTAAAACCTCGCTTCTGCAGGTCTCAACTATTTCCAAAATCTTTGATGCTATGTTCATTATTCCGGAAAGAACCCAGATGTCTGGGCGCTCGCTGACGCCGCTTTTCTCATACAGCGGGACAAGCTCGCGCAGCACGATGCTTTCGTTTTCTTTAAAATCAGACTCCATCTTTTGCTTTGTAATTTCTAGCGCAGTTGCCGGTGATTTTGCAAAATACTTTGTAGGGCGGGAGTCATCTGAGCCGATCCAGCCTTTTTCCTCAAGGGAGCCTAGCACCTCGTAGATCTTTGAGTATGGCACTCCTGATTTCTGGCTGAGGTCTGATGCGGTAAGCTCGCCGCCTTTGAGCAGAGATGAATAGGTTCTGATTTCATAGCTTGTGAGGCCTATTTTTTCTAGGGACTTGCGGGTGTTGTCTGATATGCTCATCGATCTAATCGGAGTTTTTTGGTATTTAAATCACTAAGGCGTCAATCTCCTAAATCACACGGGGTTGGGTGTGAAATACGTTATATACCATATCGGAAGAGTGCATTTTGATAATGTCATTAATTCAGCTTTCAAGGCAATCGACAAAGACTCTGGGAAAGAAATCCACCATTAGGTTCACACAGAGCATATGCCCAGACTGCAACATGATTTTGGACGCCGAGGTCTTTGAGCGCGACGGACGTGTATACATGAGCAAGACATGTCCCACCCACGGCGAGTGCGAGGAGCTGTATTTTGGATCTTTTGAGATGTACAAGAAATTTAGCACATACTGGGCTGATGGAAAAGGTGCACATGCACCAAACGTAATGATTGAGAAATGTTCGTGTCCAAACAACTGCGGCCTGTGCTCAAATCACCTCTCGCACAGCGGCCTTGCAAACATGATAGTTACAAACAGGTGCGACCTGACATGCTGGTACTGCTTCTTTTATGTAAAGAAGGGACTTGAGGGCGCATACATGTACGAGCCAGAGTTGGAGCAGGTTCGTGCAATGATGAAGACACTCAAAGCAGAACGACCAATTCCTGGCAACTCTATTCAAATTACAGGTGGTGAGCCGATGCTGCGAGACGACATCACAGAGGTCATCAAGATAATGAAACAGGAAGGAGTCGACCATGTCCAGATGAACACAAACGGAATAAGGCATGCAATGGATCCAGAGGCGGCGCGCGAGGTAAGGCTTGCAGGATGTAACAACCTGTATCTGTCATTTGATGGTGTCACAGCAAGAACAAACCCAAAGAACCACTGGGAAATACCGTACGCACTTGATTCATGCAGAAAGACAGGAACGACTGTAGTTTTTGTTCCAACTGTAATCAAATCAATCAATGATCATGAATTGGGAGGAATTATTCGATATGCGCAAAAGAACATGGATGTTGTTCACGCAGTCAACTTCCAGCCTGTCTCACTGACTGGAAGAATGGGCAAAGCAGAGCGTGAAAAATACAGAATTACGATTCCAGACTGCATCCAGAGAATCGAGGAGCAAACCCAGGGTGAAGTCACAGTAGATGACTGGTTCCCTGTTCCAAGCTGTATGCCTCTGACAAATGTAATTGAGGCGTTCTCAAGCAAGCCAAAGTATGAGCTGTCGATTCATTTTGCGTGCGGTGCGGGAACATACGTCTTTGAAGATGCAGAGACCAAAAAATTTGTGCCGCTGCCAAGGTTTGCAGACATACAGGGAATGCTGGAACTATTTGAGGACAAAGCTGAAGAGATCCGCTCAGGCAAAAACAAGTACTTTACCATGCTTGAAGTGGTACGCAAGTTATCAAGCTTTATTGATAAAAAGAAGCAGCCAGCCGGACTGGATCTGGCAAAGATGTTTGGCAATATTTTGATGAAAAGGTCCTTTGATGCGGTAGGCTCTTGGCATGTCAAAGGATTATTCTTGGGCATGATGCACTTTCAGGACAAATACAACGAGGACCTTGAAAGACTGCAAAGATGCGACATTCACTACCTTACACCGGATCTGAGAATCATTCCTTTCTGTGCGTTCAATGTCATACCAGAATGGTACCGAGACAGAATTCAGAAAAAATACTCTATTTCTGTTGAAGAATGGGAAAAGCGCGAAGGCGTCAAATTAGAAGATGG
>JBDUUJ010000009.1:0-2695 GCA_039938575.1 Nitrososphaera sp.
AAGGTTTGAAAAGAAGCCCGGTAGTGTAGCGGTCAAGCATAGGGGCCTTTGGAGCCCTTGACCCCAGTTCGAATCTGGGCCGGGCTACTCATTGTTACTTGGTAACCCGATGGATTCCTTAAATTACCAAAAGGCCATTCAGCGCGTTGAAAACTAGATCAAAACAGGGCAAGCAAAGATATGGCGATCTCGAGCAGATCTACAAATTCAATAAAAGAACAAACACCATACTAACAGGGCTTGAAGATAGCATAAACCATGATGCGGTAAAATTATTTGTTCAGGAATTGAAGCTTGCTGGACTCAGCACAGGTGGAAGAAAAATAATTTCCGAAAAGAACACCAATTTTTGGTCATTTTTGACTAGACATTATAGTATGATGCATACTCTCAGTGGAGACTAGATTTTGAGGTACGATCTTAATTTTGTATTTTATACAAAACACATTGAAATTTTACATAATTCGATTTCTACAGAAGGTTCTGTGCTAATCGGGTACATCAGTCAAGTGTCCTTACAAATCTAGTTTTGTCAAAAGCCTTATTGCAATCACAAACAAAACAACTGCCAATCCCACAAGCACCAACATTTCAACCATCACAAACTCATTGAAGGTACCAAAGATCCCAGCCCTGATTATATCCACAAGATAGGTAAGTGGATTGAGGTAGAATCCGGTTGCGAGTGGTTCTGGTGCACCATCTGCTGGATAAAACGCCGTGCTTACGAACGCAAAAAACAAAAAAACTGTGTTAATTATTACGTTGAACCCCTCACTCGATCTGAGTCTAGTTGAGATTATTGATGCAATGGAGCCAAACAATATGGATCCCACGATGGATGCAAATACCATGAACGGTATGGTAAACAAATTGAACTGCACCGATTTGAAAAACAATGGATATCCAATGGCAGTAATTATTGCAGCACTGATGAGCCCAACTATTGCAATTGTGTAAACGTTGCTAAGTATGTAATTGGTTCTTGTAAATGGCCCAACAAGTATCTGTTCAAACATTCCGTGTCTTCTGTCATTCCAGATTATGATGCCTGAGACAAGTGTGCTGTTCATTATATTGAATCCGATCATTCCGGATGCGATAAATGCCGGATAGTCGAGTACGGTGTTTCCAAATGGAACTGACTTGATCAATGCAGTGTACGCAAACCCTGCTACAAATATGTAGACTATTGGAAATATCACCTGCCAGACAAGAAAGCCCGGATTGAGCGATATGGTCAGATTCCTGTTTACAAGTCTAATTGTGGGGTGCATTTGTATCCTTGACCATTTTGAGAAATATCTCTTCCAGAGTAGTCGGCATGGCAACGAGGTCCTCTATTGCGATGTTGTTTTCAATTAGAATTTGCAGTATTTTTGAAAGTACAAGTTCGGCGTTTCTTGACTGAATCAGTATGTCTGTTCCAGTATTAGAATCGACTGTACAGTCAGGTATGCCAGAAATTAGTTGAGCCAAGCCTTCGTGTCGATACAGAAGGTGGATCTTGATCGTTTTTTCTTGTCCAAAGGTGTTTTTTAGCTGCTCTGGCGTGTCCACTGCCAGAATTTTGCCTTTGTTGATCACTGCGATCTGATCGCATAGATATTCTGCCTCGGTAAGAACGTGTGTGGTGTAAAATATAGTAAGTCCCGTCTTTGCCTTGTCTTTTAAAAAGTCCAGCAGCCCTCTACGCGCGCTTGGGTCAAGCCCCACTGTAGGCTCGTCTAAAAACAACAGTTCCATTTCATGCATGAATTCACGAGCTACTTGAACTCTCCTCCTTTGTCCTATTGAGAGATCCTCGTTTTTTCGCCTTCTGATTTCTTGCAAACCAAAGACATCAATGAGTTCATCTGCACGTTCCTTTCTTGTCTTTTTGTCTAAATTCCACATCATGCCATACTTTTCAAGTGATTTCTCGACAGAGAGGTTTGGTTCATAGCTTGGTTGCTGTATAACGACACCTATTCGCTTCCGTACTTCAAGTGGATGCTTGATGGCGTTGATCCCAAGAATCTCCATCGTGCCACTTGTTGGTGGAATGAGTGTGGTGAGGAGCTTTATCGTAGTTGATTTACCTGCCCCGTTTGGGCCCAAGAAGCCAAAGATGTGTCCTTGTTTTACATCCAAGTCTATTCCATCTACCGCAACCAGATCGCCGTATGATTTGGTCAGCGATCTTGTCACAATACTTGACACAGTTTGTCTGAATTTCACTATAATTTAGAATATGAGGTTCGTCGGATTGTCAAGACCTAAAACGTACTAGCATCCGACACAACAAGCTGTTCTAGTATTGGTATGGCTACAGGTTCTGTGGGTTTTGTGTAATTGACGGGTGCTGGCCAACGATGTTTACCAACGGGTGCTACCCAACAACCAACCTGCTTCCATCGACTCGGATTAGCGGTTCAAATAAACCCACGTTCCCCCTCATCGCTTCACCTGGAAGCCCTCGAGGATGGCAAAACCTACTCCACCCCTTGTAGGCAATGTTCAGAGACGCCACTACATCTCTGTCCATTGATTTCCTACAATTATTGCACCATAATTTACGTCTGTGTTGCCCGTCATCTTGGAGTGTCTCTCCGCATCCTGGACAGAGCTGGCTGGTGCGTTTAGGATCAATGAATAGCACGGGAATGCCTTCCCATGCTGCCTTGTACTGGATTTGTCTTTGAAATTCGTAAAA
>JBDUUJ010000010.1:0-22463 GCA_039938575.1 Nitrososphaera sp.
TTGAAGAGTAGTCTGCCGTCTTCGAGATCATATACATCCTTTACCTTGCCTGAGCCAAGAAACTTCAATCTCAGATTTTGATGGGGTTGCTTTAATTATAAGGTTCAAGTCTTCGTCAGATGACTTTGACCAACTTGCTTCTATCGACTCGAGGAGTTGTTGCCTAATTCACATTTACGTATCCTTTTACCTCGATTCTGAGTTTGTTGGCACAAATCAACCGAAACTTTACAGCCAATTAAGACACAATGTATTTTATCAGGAAGATGTTTCAATCCTTGTTATGAATGGATCCGTCATTTTGACTGTTCCAGAAAGTGAGATTTGGACACTAAATACAAAATCAAGTATTTTTAATGCTCAAAGACAAAAACTTATCAACGGAATTTTTGGATACAGAGTATGCGCGACATAAACGAGATCCTGCCAAAGATCCCCAATATGAAGTGGGGGGCCTTGCTAAACAAATATCCAACACAGAAAAGAGTAAAGGAACTAGACACGATGCTACCCCATGATAAAAGATGGCATACTGTTTTTGATTTTGATGATCATGTTTATGTCGACAATGTTAGGATCGCAAAAAAAGACAAAAAAGCGTGGACTTAGGAGCCCATCATCCCAGGCATTTTAGGTGGGATTCTATACTGTTTTGTAACCATTATTCCATTGTCCGCACTCACTGTGACGAACTGGAGTGGATTATCGGGTGGGGGAGATAAGATGACTTTTTGGCCTGGAGTTAATGTCCCAAGTTTTAAGACATCACCGTCACCATAATTAACTTCGACATTCGTAAGCGGCTTTCCACCGGTATTTTGAATCATGACTCGCGCCGTGACGAAGAGGTTTTGTGGGTCTTTGAATGGATCAACATCTATTTCATAGTCATTTGTTGCAAAGGAACCTTTTGACAAGGAAAATACAGTTACGCCACCTATTGCTGCGATGACGGCAATTCCTGCGATGATCAGGAATTTGTACACTGCCATTGTTAAATTAATGTGAATCTAGGTATTAAAATTTCAGATTATTTGCCGCCTTGTTCTGGAATAGTCGAAAGCGTAGTTGTGGAAACCACGTTTGGTATCTTTCTAATTTTTTTGGTTATTGTGTCTGCTACGTCCTTGTGAGTTGGACCAACGACCTTGGCAAATATATCATACATTCCATATGTACCGTGGGTTTCCTTTACATTGTCCACTTTGAGGAGCTCACGCATCACGTCCATTTCATGACCCACTTCACACTTGACTAAGACAAATGCAATTTCCATGTTATTCGCCCTTCATTTCTTGGCGTGTTTTGAATGTTGGCTTTATTCCAAGCGTGCTGTAATCACCCGTCGTACATGTAAAACATAGTGAATCTAAGGGAATGCCTATTGCGTTTGCAAGGTTTTGCGCATCGTTGTAACCCAAAAAGTCTGCCCCAATATCGTTTCGAATTTTTTCAATTATTTCTTCATCACTTCCAAACTGGTTTGCTCCTGTGGCTAGCTCATCCTGTGAGGGGAAGTCTATTCCTGCATAGCAAGGGTACTTGATTGGAGGGTATGTGATCAGCATGCTGATTTTTTTTGCTCCTGCGCGCTTGAGTGCCTTGATTATTGCCTTTGAGCTTGTGCCCCTTACCAAGCTGTCGTCGATTACCACAATATGTTTACCTGAGATTATTTCTGTAATCGGAATTATCCAACGATTTATCTCCACACGATCACTTTGGTGTGGTTCAATGAAGCTACGTAATGGGCCTTTCTTACTATATCTATCTTTGAGAAGTCCTTCGTCGAATTGAAGACCAAGCTCGTGTGCATATCCAAGTGCTGCTGGCCTTGCAGAGTCAGGCACCGGAATTACCAAATCTGCATCCTTTATTGGAAATTTTTTTGCGAGGAATTGTCCGATTCTCTTTCTTGCCAAATAGATGTTTGTTCCCTCCATTCTGCTTGTTGGGTGTGCAAAGTAAGTAAACTCAAATGAACAGTGTGCGCGTTTTTTTTCTTCAGAAAACATCTCTGACTCGATGCCATTACTGCTAAACTTCAAAAGCTCACCTGGCAGGACATCACGAACAAGTTTTGCCCCTATCGCCGCAAGTGCTGATGATTCAGATGCAACAATCGTCACCTGACCGTCTTCTTTTGAGCCAAGAACCATCGGCCTAAATCCCCGTGGGTCACGAGCCGCATAAACCGCATTATCGTCAGATACAAATGTAAAACAGTACGAGCCGGCCATCTCATTTTTAAGAATTGATAGCGCACTTCCAAGCTTTCCGTTTGTTGACATTAATGAGACAAGTCGTTGGGCTGCGATGAGTGTGTCACTTGAATTCTGTGGGGTAAACGTGCAGCCACCAACCATGTTTGCAAGCTCTGCTACATTTGCTATCGTACCGTTGTGTGCAATGCAAAGATCTTTGACTTTGAGTGGTTGCGCATTGTCAAGATTGCTTTTGCCCACTGTCGAGTATCTGACGTGTCCTATTGCAGCAGGCGAGGCGTATTCCTCTGTAATTTTATCAAACTCAGATGATGCCGCAGAAACCAAACCAAGCCTCTTAAGTGGTGCTTTTTTTGGAATCGCCAATCCCCATGCTTCTTGACCCCGGTGTTGAAGTGCCCTGAGTGCATCAATTATCATAGGTATTACGTTGGAGCCGTCTTTACTGTAGATGCCAACCACTCCACAGTTTTCCTTAACCATGTAACACTAGCTCCTTTAGTGAATTAAACCACTTGTCATGAGCCTTATCAACCCTTAGTTTTGCAATCTGCTTGTTGTTCGTAAACACTATGTTGTCCCCATGGAATCTTCCAATGAGGCCAAATTCCACTTGGTTTTTCTTTAGCGTATCGGTCACAGATTGTAGTTGAGATTTTTCTATTACCAGAACATACCTAGAATGGCTCTCAGAAAACAAAACCTTGTCGTCTGGAATATCTTCTTTGGGTATGTTTTCAATTGCGATCGTACAGCCAATATTACTAGTCATTGCAAGCTCACATACTGCAACAGCTATGCCACCTTTTGAGCAGTCATGAGCGGCCTTTACCTTTTCGCTTTGAATCAAAGAAAGTACAGAATTCATGTTTTTCTTTGAATCGGCTAAATTGATTTGTGGGCATTTCCCACCAATGAAATCATGTATGTATTCATAGTATTCAGAGCCTCCAAGTTCGTCCTTTGTCTTGCCAACTATTAACAATAGGTCACCATTGTTGATTTTTTGCGGTATGAGTGGTTTTTTCTCAATTAATCCCAACACACCAATTAATGGCGTCGGCTTGATTGGTCCTTGCGGCGTCTCATTGTAAAGACTAACTTTACCACCAACGCACGGTATGTTAAAGAATTTTGAAAATTCGGTAATTCCTTTTAATGATTCCAAAAATGTCCAAAATATCTCTGGGTCTTCTGGGTTGCCAAATTGAAGGTGGTCTACCATGCCAATAGGTGTTGCCCCGGTGCACACTACATTTCTGCATGCCTCCTCAAAGCAACCCATTGCACCTTGTTTTGGGTCCAAATAGCAATGTTTTGGATTCCCATCAATTTTTGCACTGAGATATTTTCCGTTATCCAGTCTGAGCACGGCTGCGTCAGAGCCAGGCTTTACTGTAGTGCGTATGCCTACTTCATGGTCGTACTGCCCATACACCCAGATCTTGCTTGCGATGTTTGGGTTTGCAAGCATTCGTAATATTGTCTTTGAGAGATCAGAAACTGGTTTTGGTTCCTGCTTTCTTTGTAATTGTTTTATGTATGAAGGCTCTCTTGCAGGTCTGTCAATGAGTGGTGCATTTGCCACAATTTCTGCTGGCATTTCAGCAATAACTGAGCTGTTACTTTTGACTTTCATCATCTTGTCCGAAGTCACTTTGCCTATCACTGAGCAGCTTACTCGGAACTTGGAACAGATTTCTTTGAGTTTTTCGAGTTTTTGTTTGTCTGTGATGATGAGCATTCTTTCTTGTGATTCCGAAGTCATAATCTCTGTTGGATTCATGTTTGGTTCCCTTGTGTGGACTTTGGTCACATCAAGTTCTATTCCCACTCCAAGTGCGTCCGCAGTTTCAGAAACGGCGCATGAGAGACCACCACCGCCCAAATCTTTTATTGCCTTGATGCATCCTTCGTTTCGCGCCTCAAGGGTAGCCTCAATTATGAGTTTTTCAATGAACGGATCTGGAATTTGCACCGCTGAACGATCTTCAGATTCCAACGAGTCTGATGCAAACTGTGAGCCACCTATGCCGTCACGTCCTGTAGAACCGCCAATCAGGACTACGATGTCACCTTCTTGTGCGTTGTTTTTGATCAGCCGCTCTTTTTTTCCAAATCCGATTGAAGCTACATCGACTAGCGCATAATTTGTATAACATTTATCAAATTCAACTTCACCTCCAACCGTCGGAATACCAAGACAGTTACCATAGTCCGCAATTCCGGTTACAGCGTTTTTAAAAAGCCATCTGGCATGCTGGTCTTTTTCAATATCACCAAATCTCAATCCATCCAATATTGCAATCGGACGTGTACCGGCAGACAGTATGTCTCTGATTACTCCACCCACGCCCGTGGCTGCTCCGCCATATGGCTCAACAGCAGACGGGTGATTATGACTTTCTATGTGTACTGTAACTACGTACCCATCTCCCACGTCCAGCACGCCAGAATCGAATCCCTTCTCATGGATTACACGTGGTCCAGACGTAGGAAGCATTTTGAGGTGTTTTTTTGATGATTTATACGAGCAATGTTCCGACCATTCTGCTGCCACTATATGGAGTTCAGTTTCATTTGGCTTGCGGCCTATTTTTTTTGAAAGGTATTGGAGCTCTTGAGGCTGCAGACTCATCTTCTTGTCCCAACCGTTGCAATGAGGGATTCAAAAATAAGCGACGAGGGTTTTGAGTCGTGTGGATTTATCTCTGGTTCCACTGCGCGCTCTGGGTGCGGCATCATTCCAACCACGTTACCTTCCTTGTTGCATATTCCAGCAATGTCAAATACAGAATCGTTTATGTTTTCACCGTAGCGGAATACTATCTGGTTGTTCTTCTTTAGCTTCACAAGGGTGGATTTATCTACGTAGTATCTTCCTTCGCCGTTTGCAATTGGAATTGGAATTCTTTGTTTGAGTTTGAATTTGTTTGTAAATGGAGTCTTGTTGTTTTCTACTATAAGTTCGGTCCAACGGCACATGAATGTAAGTGAGGTGTTTTTGAGCAATACGCCTGGCAAAAGCTGTGCCTCAACTAAAATTTGAAAGCCGTTACAGACGCCAAGAACCGGCATTCCTTTATCTGCCATTTTTTTCACGTCTGCTATCACTGGACTGTGTGCAGCAATCACGCCTGCTCTAAGACGGTCGCCGTAGGAGAACCCTCCCGGCAGAACTACTGCATCAAGATCTTTTGGGAGTTTTTCTTCGTGCCAGAAGTATTTTACATCAAGCTTGAAGACATCTTGCAGGACATGATACATGTCACGATCGCAGTTGCTGCCTGGAAATACGATGACGCCGACCTTCACAGCTAAAATTGAATAATGAGATTATTAAATCAAATCGGCAAAACTGCATCATTGTTCCCCACAACAAATCTTTTTTATCTGTAGAAAGACCACTCAAACTATGGGATATGTAAGAGACATTATGAATAAGCACGTAATCACGATATCAAAAGACAAAAGTTGTCTTGAAGCAGCAACGTTGCTCAAAGACAAAGACATTAGCTTTCTAGTGGTCATGGAAGAAGAAAACCCCATAGGAATAATCACAGAAGCAGACTTTGTGAGAAAGCTTGTGGCTGCCAACAAGATCCCATC
Organism: Nitrososphaera sp.; assembly: GCA_039938575.1. Taxonomy (GTDB): domain Archaea; phylum Thermoproteota; class Nitrososphaeria; order Nitrososphaerales; family Nitrosopumilaceae; genus Nitrosotenuis. The sequence continues at coordinate 5,835 of JBDUUJ010000010.1, forward strand.
TGAGCTTAAAGTCAAGGACATAATGTCTCCAAAATTCAGATGGGTGGAGCCCATAACGACAATCGAGGACGCGGTTCAAAAGATGTTAAACAACAATATACGAAGACTCGTAGTGCTTGAAAACCAGAAACTTGTAGGTGTGATTACGCAGACAGACTTGGCAGCATACCTACGAAGTAAGCTGTTAATCGACGAGACTGTCAAGTCAATTGGAAGTGAAGACTAGACTACAGAAAATGTTACCTTACTTACCATCGGATTGTAGATCCGCAAGTCATCACAGAGTTTTTTGACTGTTTCTTGCGCTTTTTGTTTTGTTGCGGCATCAACTTGGAATTTGAGCATCTTTGCTGAGCGGATTTTTTTGACAGATGAATAACTGCCTTTTAGCACCAAATCATTTAAAATAGTTTGGCCTTCTGGGTCGCTCATGCTTGGCTTGTTTTCAATTATTACCTGAACTTCAAAAAGTGGCATGGTTGAACGATATTTTTCTCGGCTCTGTGGGTTTTGTGTTAACGGGTGCTGGTCAATGATTTTACCATCGGGTGCTATCTAACTTGCTTCCATCGACTCGGATTAGCGGTTCAAATAAACCCATGTTCCCCCTCACTTCAACTGGAAGCCCTCGAGGATGGCAAAACCTACTCCACCACCTGTATGCTATATTCATGGATTCCACTACATCTCTGTCCATCAATCTCATACAATTACTACACCACAATTTACGACGGTATAGTCTGTCCTCTTGGAGTGTCCCTCCGCATACTGGACAGGGCTGCATGAATGCTTGAGAAAGCGGAAAAGAGATCACAGAGAAACCCGATCAAGTCAAACGCATTGATGAAAACTGGTATCAAGTAAAAGCACAATCACTTTCCTATGATTCATGGTATGATGTCATACTAACGGAAACTGACTTCGTTTGTGACTGTCCAGACAACCAATGGAGAAAGGTAAAATGCAAGCATATTTTTGCAGTTGAGATTAGCATACAACTAAGAAAGGCAGGAAGCAAAGTAGAAGGTAATAACAAATGGATTACATTAATTCAAAATGCCAGTCAGCACCCGACAGTTAACACGAAGAACAAACACCAGTTAACAGAACCTTCTTTTCCAGATGATCTTATTGTACAACAGCTCAGGCACAACTTGTCTGAACGGCTGAGCACCGCCGTCGTACCACTTGGTAAAGAACTCGTAAAGATGGAGCCTCAACGACTGGATGTAAACAATGAGTCCTTCGATCATCATGATCCCCAAGTTTCCTCCAACGATCATTGCTATGCCTCCAGGCGATGACCAACCACCAAGTGAATGGAAGGAGTTGTTTACAGTAAGCAGCAACGCAGCATGCACAAGCAGCATAATCCCAAGTCGTGCATAGCTGATGGTGTGTGCAAGACATTCTACTGTCTTGCCCAAAAGAACTTCCATGATCACGTTTGCAGCACTGCCACCGTCTTCGGGATGGTGCTTTGCGTGCAGGATTCCTCCGACCATCATTACCGCCATGGATCCCAATACAATGACTACTGCGATTCTTGTGATTATCCAGACTCTTGCCCAGTCTCCAAGAAATACTGTCACCCATGGGACGACTTCATTATGTGATCTGGAGTACATGTTCATAACGTCGTAGCTGGAGCCTATTGCGCACATCATAATGACTACTATCCCACCGTACAAAGTCAGGTTTGGAATTGCTTCAAGAAACATCATCTGTGTGTGGCCTTCCTTTTTGAGTTTCTTGATTCTGAGTATGAATGCCCAGACAAGATGGATTATCCCAAGAAATATCGAGACTTTGAGTATGGTGATTACTTGTTCAAAGGTAAGCTCTGCAACACTGATTACTCCAACAAGCCACGAAACAGGCTTTAGAGGTCCCTTCAAAATATCTTCGAACGGGGACAGATGATCTATGTGGAAACCAAACATCTCTCCTGCGCCGACACCGGCAACGGCAGCAGATGCGCCAGATATTGCAATGAGCATGCCCCACTTTGACATGATGCCCTGGCCTTTCATCTTAAAGAGGAGGCCGAGGCCCATCAGTAACAGACCATGTCCCATATCGGCAAACATCACGCCATAAAAGATGGGCCACATAAGTGAGATCATTGGCGTTGGGTCCGTTTCGCCGCGCTTTGGTAAGCCCTGACTTTGTGTGATTACCTCAAACGTTCTGACCCATCTTTTGTTCTCAAAGAGTGCGGGTCTACTATGCAACAACTTTGGGTCTTTGATGTCTTCGGTAATGGACATCCACTGCTTTGTCACTTCTTTGAATTTTGATTCCATGTTCTTTGGTATGTAGCCCTGAATCACTGCAAACCTCTTGGTGCCACCTGGCTTTCGAAGAGTCTCAAGAACCTCCTTTGCTAAAAACGCGTTTTCGTGCAACGACAAAATGTCGCGGCGTATGGCCTGCTTTGTTTTTGCAAGCTCCGCTTGAAGTGATTTTAGCTTTTTTACAAGCTCTGCAAGCTTTGACTCTATGAGGGAGTACGCCTGCGCAGGAACCTGAGGTAGTCCCTGCGGGATGACAAAAGGATTTGAGTTAAAACCGCGGAATACCTTGAGTATCTTGTCCGACTCACTTGCAAGACCTATTACGATTACTGCAACTTTGTCCTTTGTTTCAAGTTCGTACTTGTAGAGCGTGATTCCCTCAAGTGTGCGGCTTATCTCGGCAAACTCTGAGGAATTTATGACAAAAAGATTCGTGTAAAAATATTTCATAAAGCCAAAACCACCAATGTCTACATTGAGCTTCTTTACTGCATCTATGGTCTCCTTTATTGTAGAGTACTCGTCGATGGACCTTTGCGTAGTGGCTGCGTCTTCGAGAAGCTTTGCTGGGCCATCAATTATCGTTGGAGCTCTTTTCTCCAAATCTGCGACCATCGTCTCAATTTCATCAAGCTCGTATTGCTTTTTTTTGATAACGGTTCCCTTGAAAAGGACTTCCATGATACCTACTTGGAGCGGTATCTGTAGTCCCTTGACTACATCGTCTACTGCTTGGTATGTCTTTTGTGCCCGTAACAAAAGGTCGTCAATTTCCGGCGTCACTGTGTCGTTTTCAGTCTCTATTTTGTGAAACCACTCAAATTCAGCAAGACGGGATATTGCTTGCGGTGATTCTGATCTAGGCAAAATGATGCTACCAAGCTTTAGATCAGCTACGACCAAGACACCTTAACGGATTTTTGGAGGATTTTAAAATCTTTCCAAACGCAACGGCACTAAAACTTGACATGGATCAGAATATGCCCCAAACATTAAAATCCGTTACAAATTGGAGCCAGAGTTATGGGCGTTGACTCGGCATTAGAACGCACTGTAGAAAAAATTCTTCAAAGTACAGAAGAACAGATCCTCTCAAGCCTAAAAGAAGCCTTAAAATCCTCACAAGCAACGCTTTCCAATTCACAAGCCTCACTTGAGCAAGAATACGACAAGATCATCTCCGAGGGCAAAAAAGAGGCAGAAAAGCTAGAAAAACAAATAGTCGGAAACGCCGACTTGGAAGCAAGAAACAAGCAACTCTTGCTAGTCGAGGAGTCAATAGAAAAAGTCTTTGCAAAAGCAATCAAAAAAATTCAGGACGGAAACAGAGACAAAAATTACACTAATCTAATCTCGTCATTGTTACAAGAATCAATCGATGCTATAGGAACATCGGAGATTGTCATACAGACAAACTCAAAAGACAAACCAGTCGTTGAGTCACTCCTCTCAAAGTTCAAAGGGGCTACACTGTCATCGGAGCTTATCGACTGTCTTGGCGGAATCAAAGTACGATCAAAGGATGGAACCATGACATTTGACAACACCATCGATGCAAGACTTGAACGCCTGAAGCCTTTAATAAGGAAAGATATTGCATCAAAATTCGGAAGGTAGAAGGTATGGTAGCTAAAGGAAGAATTGTTTGGGTCAGCGGTCCTGCGGTAAAGGCAGACGGCATGTCCGATGCAAAAATGTATGAAACCGTCTCAGTGGGGGACGCAAAACTCATCGGCGAGGTAATTCGTCTCACAGGTGATGTAGCATTTATCCAAGTTTACGAATCAACAAGTGGTCTCAAACCAGGTGAACCGGTAATTGGAACAGGAAATCCACTCAGCGTACTTTTAGGCCCAGGAATTATCGGCCAAATTTATGATGGAATACAAAGACCACTAAAGGATCTTGCAGAAAAATCAGGCTCCTTCATTGGACGTGGAATCACAACCACCCCTGTGAACATGACAAAAAAATACAAATTCACACCCAAAGTCAAAGTCGGAGATACGGTGGAGCCTGGCAGCATCATAGGCAGCGTGCAAGAAACAGACCTCATTGAACACGGCATAATGGTACCACCAGACCATCCAGGAGGAAAGATTACCAAGATAGTAAGTGAAGGCGAGTACGACTTGGAAGCTGAGCTTGCGACAACGTCGGAAAGCAAGACACCAATCAAGATGTACCATTACTGGCCAGTAAGAAAGCCAAGGCCGTACAAGAGCAGATACGACCCAACCATCCCATTACTCACAGGACAGCGAGTCATTGATACATTCTTCCCAATCGCAAAGGGCGGAACCGGCTCTATTCCAGGTGCGTTTGGCACAGGAAAAACAGTCACCTTGCACCAGATTGCAAAATGGGCTGACTCGCAAGTTGTAGTGTACATTGGTTGCGGCGAGCGAGGCAACGAGATGACTGAGGTGCTAGTGGAATTCCCACACCTCAAAGACCCAAGAACCGGCAAGCCGCTGATGGACAGAACCGTTCTTGTTGCAAACACAAGCAACATGCCAGTGGCCGCAAGGGAGGCAAGCATCTACACAGGTGTGACAATCGCAGAATACTACAGAGACATGGGCAAGGACGTAGTACTTGTTGCAGACTCGACAAGCAGATGGGCAGAAGCACTCAGAGAGATGAGCGGAAGATTAGAAGAAATGCCAGCAGAGGAAGGATATCCGTCATATCTTGCATCAAGATTGGCAGAATTTTATGAAAGAGCAGGACGTGTAAGAGCTCAAGGCAGTCCAGACAGAGACGGCTCTGTAACTCTGATCGGCGCAGTCTCACCGTCAGGTGGTGACTTTACAGAACCAGTCACAACACACACGATGAGATTCATCAAGACATTCTGGGCACTAGATGCCAAGCTAGCATACTCTAGACACTACCCATCAATTAACTGGATGAACAGCTATTCCGGATATCTGTCAGATATTGCAAAGTGGTGGGGCGAAAATGTCTCAAAGGAATGGTTTGAGCTAAGACGCGAAGCATACGGAATCCTGCAAAGAGAGGATACGCTCAAAGAAATTGTAAGACTCCTTGGACCGGAGGCACTACCAGACGAAGAAAAACTCATCCTCGAAGTTGCAAGAATGATCAAAATAGGGATCTTGCAGCAAAACTCTTTTGATGAGGTGGACACATACTGTAGTCCACAAAAACAATTCAAACTTCTCACACTTCTTGTAGATTTCTATAAGAGAGGACAGGCAGCACTAAAAGACGGCGCATCGCTTGCAGACATTAGGGCGATGCCGGTAATTGCGACTCTGCTCAAGGCAAGAATGGAAGTGCCAGAAAATCAACTGGCAAAACTTGACCAGATAGCAAGCACCATCGATTCAGAATTCAAAAAGATAACTGGAGTGAAGGTTGCAGCTTGAGCGCACAAGGCGGAGTACAGTACAGCAAGATTGCAGAGATCAAAGGCCCACTTGTCATAGTTGACGGCGTAGAAAGCGTTGCATTCGACGAGCTGGTGGAGATTCAAACAACCGACGGCCAAAAAAGACTAGGCAAGGTACTCGAAGTAGGTGGCAACAAGGCAATCGTTCAGGTCTTTGAGGGAACAACAGGTCTTTCAGTTTCAGGGACTAGTGCAAAGTTTGTTGGCAAAGTAATGGAGATGCCAGTGTCAGAACAAGTGCTCGGCAGGGTCTTTGATGGACTAGGCAGACCAATCGACGGCCTACCGGATCCAATTGCTGAAAAATTCCTCGATATCAATGGTGCACCAATGAACCCAGAACAAAGAGAGTACCCAAGAGACTTTATCCAGACGGGTGTCTCAGTCATCGACGGCATGCTTACACTGGTCAGGGGACAAAAGCTTCCAATATTCTCAGGCTCTGGAATGTCGCACAACATACTTGCAGCACAGATCGCAAGACAGGCTACAGTGGTTGGCACTACGGACGAATTTGCAGTAGTCTTTGCTGCAATAGGAGTGCAGTATTCTGAAGCAGAATATTTCAGAAGAAGCCTTGAGGAATCAGGAGCACTGAAACGAAGTGTATTATTTTTGAACTTGGCAGACGATCCTGCAATCGAGAGGATCATCACACCAAGGGTGGCACTTACTGTAGCAGAATATCTTGCTTACGACCTTGGCATGCACGTACTTGTAATTTTGACAGATATGACAAACTATGCTGAAGCACTCAGAGAGATCAGCGCAGCAAGAGAAGAGGTACCAGGAAGAAAGGGGTATCCAGGATACCTGTACACGGACCTCTCCACAATATACGAGCGAGCAGGAAGACTGCGCGATAAAAAAGGCAGTGTCACACAGATGCCAATTCTTACCATGCCGTCAGATGACATCACCCACCCAATTCCAGATCTTACAGGCTACATCACGGAAGGCCAGATCGTATTAGGGCGTGATCTCTTCAGACAGGGAGTATATCCGCCGGTAAACATACTGATGAGTCTTTCTCGAATCATGAAGGACGGAATTGGCGAAGGAAGGACACGTGCCGACCACCAAGAGATCTCAAACCAAAATTATGATGCTTATTCTAGAGCTCAAGAAGTGCGCGCACTGGCAGGAATTGTAGGCAAGGCGGGCCTCACAGGAGTCGACCTAAAATACCTCGAAGTCGGTGACGCCTTTGAAAAAGAGTTCCTCACACAGGGAGTGGATGAAAATCGCACCATCGAGGAGACACTAGCACTTCAGTGGAAGGTAGTCTCGCTGTTGCCTAAAAACGAGATCACCAAAGTCAAAGACAAATTCATTGAGCAGTACTACAAGGAAAGATAGCTAAATGTCTTTTGGACAAAATGTCGCAGCAACCAAGATAGAGCTGCTCAAATACAAGCGCTCAAGTCAGGTCGCGACGATGGTACAAAAGATTCTTGACGACAAAAGAAAGGTTTTGCTAAAGAACATAGAAGAAATGATCACAGAGGCAAACAAGGCACGTGGTGGCATATGGGAGCCACTCCAAGACGTATACAAGTCGGTAAATGACGCTTACCTCTCTCTTGGAACAGCCACGGTTGACTCTGTTGCCCAGTCTGCACCGGCAGTCATGGAGGTAGACACAAAGGTACGAAGGATTGTCGATGTATCAATTCCCACACTCAACGTCACAGAAAAAGACACAAAATCAATGCCTTACGGATTTGCAGACACGAATTCCTCAATTGACAGGGCTGCAAAACAGATCAAGGTTCTTTTGCCAAAGATCTGCAAGGCAGCAGAGTACGAAAATTCTATCTTTGCATTGGCAAAGGCACTTGAAAAGACACAAAAGCTGCTAAATGCACTTGAAAACGTCATCATACCACAGTACAAGCTGCGCATCAAATTCATTTTGGCAACACTTGAGGAAAGAGAGCGTGAAGAATTCGCAAGGTTAAAAAAAGTAAAGGCAGTCATGGAGAAGAAGAAGTAATGCCAAAGCAAGACATCAAAAAACTACTAGATGATGCAGACAGATCACTGCAAGTTGAGTATGAAGCTCAAACAAACACGATCAAAACAGAATTGAGATCTCTTAAAACAAAAACATTGGACAAAATTCAAAAAAGCATACCATGATTTAAATAATGGACATCTTGGAGCATAAACGAAAATGAAAACTTTCGCACTACTTTTGGCGACAGTCGTGGCACTTTCAGCAATGACAGGCCTTGCATTTGCAGCTGAGGGAGGGGCTGCATCAACAGACTCCGGCTCACTGAAGATTCTAGGCGCAGGTTTGGCATTTGGTCTTGCTGCATTCGGTGCAGGCATCGGGCTTGGTTATGTAGGATCTGCAGGTCTTGCTGTAATTAGTGAAAATCCAGCATTACAGTCAAAAGTATTCATCTTCGTAGGTATGGTCGAATCAATCGCAATCTACGGAATAGTCATGATGTTCATTATCTTGGGACAATAAGTCCCATCATTTGTTTTAATTTTTAATAATATCTTATCTGATTCACATCTAATATTCTCATGCAGTATTTACAGCGAAGTACGCGGCCTGTTTTGTCTATTACGTCCATGACAGAATCAATGTCTTCGTGGCTGTTTGTTATGCAGTCGGGATTTGAACAGCGAAAGATCTTTTCTATCTTGTTTGGAAGGGAGACACGCCTCTTTTCGACCAGCTTGTAGTCTTTGATTATGTTAATGGTGGCGCTAGGCGAAATAACGGCAAGTTTGTTGGTATCATAGTCTTGGAGATATCGGTTTTCCACCTTGATGATGTCTTTTTTGTTGAATTTGCCGCTTGGCACGTTGAGGGCAATGGTGATGACGTTGCCGTCTTTGCCGTCTATTCCAAGCGCCTCGAGCACCTTGAGGCCCTTGCCTTCCTCTATGTGGTCTATGACGGTTCCATCTTTTATTCGCCTCACGATCAGGTTTGACTCCTGCATCAGAATACTTTGTATAGTAACCAGTATATATGATTGAAAGAAATGAGCGATTTTTACCAAAAAGACATCATATCTGTGCGTGACTTGGACAAGGACAAATTCGAAAAGATCTTTGCGGCCACAGACAAAATAATCAAAATGGATCCAAACCATAGACGTGAGATTGGGCGGGGAAAAACACTTGGGTATTTGTTTTTTGAACCAAGTACACGCACACGGCTCAGCTTCCAGGCTGCGATGGCGCTAATTGGCGGAACCTCGTTTGGAATAGCAGACGTATCTTCTTCCTCGACAAAAAAAGGTGAGAGTCTTGCAGACACTGTAAGAATGATGTCGATTTATTCAGATGCGCTGGCACTGCGGCACCCACTGGACGGCTCAAGTAGGTTTGCAGCAGAGATCTCAGAAAAACCGGTGCTTAATGCGGGAAGCGGAACCGAGGAGCATCCTACTCAGGCGATTCAAGATCTCTATACAATCAAAAAAGAAAAAGGTAGAATCGACGGCCTCAAAATCGGCATCGTCGGCGACCTCAAATATGGAAGAACGGTTTACTCTCTTTTGTATGCGCTCTCAAATTATGAGGTAGACATACGGCTTGTGTCCCCAGAGTCGCTCAAAATCAGATCAGACTCGATTTATGAAATCCAAAAAAAACTCTCGCTAAAAGAGTCAACAAACTTGGATGAATTCATAGACGACCTAGATGTAGTGTATGTGACTCGAATACAAAAGGAAAGGTTCCCCGACGAAGAAGAATATCAGAAGGTGCGCGGCAGCTACAAAATTGGACTCGATGTGGTGGGTAAGATGAAAGATGACTCGATCATACTGCACCCGCTTCCAAGAATCGACGAAATCTCAACAGATGTTGATAAGACAAAACATGCAAAATACTTCAAGCAGGCAGAATACGGAAAATTCACAAGGGCCGCACTGCTTGCAATGATTCTAAGTGAGAACAGTCTTTAGAAACTATTTTTCGCAGATTGTCTTGCTTTCTTCGTTCGCATTGTACAAGTTTACAATTGCTTGCACGTTGCACTCAGAAATGTATGGTATGGTCATGTCAATTGAGGGGGCCATGAGGTCCTCAGGCGCAGTAGAATGGCCAAGGCCGAGGGCATGGCCGAACTCGTGTCTCAGTATGGTGGCAAGTTGCTCATCAGTCAAATTTGAAATGTCGTATATTGTGATAAATGACTTTAGTATCTCGTTGTTTTCTGTGATAGACTTTGTGTAGCCTGTGTAGCCATCACTGTCTTTTATGTTGGACAAAGTGATTATGATATCGCCTTCCCCGCCAGAGCTGTCTACAAAATTAAAGTTTGTTGGGATCCTGTATTTTGTCTGAGTATTTGATGCGCTCTTGAGGGCGCCGGCCCAGCCCTCGTAGTATGTGGACGTTGAGCCTTTTGGCCCTTTGTGCACAAGGGAATCATCAAACTTCATGGCGCGTTCAGAAAGTATTGCATTTTTGATGATGTCCAACTGGTGTTCTGTGACTCGTGGGGACTTGAGGATGTTTACGTTAAGCGTAGTTCCTACAAGGCGCCACGACTTCCATGTATCTACCGTGTCGCCGCGAAGGTTTTCGGTAAAGTATCTTGTCTTCAGAACAGTCTGCGACTGCGGTTGAGGTTGATCAGTAAGCATATGGCCTATGCCGGATACCATGATCAACAAAAAGACTGCAGGCAGAACGCACAGCTCTGCTACAAGCAGTGCCTTTGATCTTGACTTTTTGATTTGTTTTTGAATTTGAGTGATCTCTTTTACAAGCTCGTTTTGATGTTTTTTGAGCTCATCAATCGAGTCGCCTTGAACAAAGTCGATGCTTTGCCATTCTGTGTTTTTGTTTTCAAGCTGTTTTATCTGCGCAGTAGTCTCAGCAAGCTCTTTTTTCATCAACTCCAAATGATCTTTTAGGCGATTTAGCGAGTTGTTCGGCATCAGAGTCCCTCGCAGAGGATCTCAAGTACATCCTGCGGTGTTATGACCTGCTCCGAAGTCATCACGCAGGGATATCTGGAGTTGCACATGATCTTGCATATATCAGAGAGCGTCATGCGCTCTGAAATCAGAGTCGGTGTGATCGTCTTGAATGTGCTTGCGCTAAGCTCAAGAAGATTCTTGGTTTGCGGCGTATTTAGCTCCTTTATTCTTTCCAGCAGGATCTCAGAGTTGACAAATGAAATCTCACCTTCTAGGAGTGCCAGCTGGTTTTTGTCTTTGTTTAATAGTTCGATCACATCCCTGATGGTGTCTTGCCTTTTGTAGACTGGAATCTGGTTTTTGGGAAAAGAAGAAACCGATATGTTGTTTTTACACAACGCACCAATTTCAAGAACCTGCCTAATTGAGAACTGCGAAAAACTCGTTTTGTCGTTTTGAATAATAGTAAAAGGGTTCTTTGCGTCCTCCATCCTCTTTAGGATGTTAGAAACGCTGACATTTCTGGAGTCAATGTAATAGTCTGCATTCATTATCTTGGTGACTGCAGTATCAAAAAAGCTAGGGGTCGGATCCTTTTGGAGGCCTTTAATTATCTCAGATGCACTCACAGTGCCAATTGGAAACTCGTCTTCGACGACCACAAGATTGCTTGTTATATCAGAAATTCTCGCAAGCATCGATGTGGCAATCCAGATGTTGTCATTAGGAGTTATGGTGGAAATTGGAATGGACAGAAGCGAGTAAGGCAATACTTCCTCAAAAGTACATGTGTCTAGTGTAATGTCGTCGCCGCTTAGCAGGGACTGAAACACCAAACTTCTTTTTTGCTTATCTGGGCTTTTCAGAATCCTGCCAAATGTGCCAAGCTTACGACCAAAGTTTAATTTAGCTAATCTCATCACTACTCCGTTTTTGCTAATTTACACTTGAAAATCAAATTTCATAATCAAGCTGATGTTCGAATTGAACATACGATTTTTTTGTTTGTTTAATAAACAAAAAATTTCATCTGTAAAAAATTTCAAAATTTATTTTTTTATCGTGAGCTGTCCTTTCTTTTTTAACATAAAACCGGCTGCGCCGATTGCACCAGGAACTATGATCAATATCGGATCAAAACCAAAGATCTCAAATGAGTACTGTGGCGTTTGCTCCACTACGGCCACACTAGAATCATCAGAGGAAATTATTTGAACCGTTTTTGTTACTGTAGAAGGAGAGTACAGCTGTCCACTCACAGTAGCTTTGATTGTGACTTGCGAGCTTTGTGGAATAATGGATACTGCAGCTTCGCCGGTCGGGCCAGTCGTGCTGTCTGCCATGTCCGCTGAACCTCCCTCTACCTGCCACTGCACATTCAATCCAACAAGTGGTTTTCCGCCTGCTCTAGCTGAGGCAGTCACGATAAAGCCTTCTGCCGTATTTACAGAGTCTGGCGCAGTGATGCTAAGCTCAGGCACAAGGCTGCTTATCGTTATTTCGTCTTTGAGAAGCGGAAGCTGTTTTGAGAGAAATGAAATTTCAGTCTTGCCACTTACCTTTGGAGCTACATCAAATAAGATATAGTGACTTCCCTTAGGTATTATCACTTTTGAAGGAACATCCAGCATTTCTTGGTCTTTAACAACCACGTTGACCTCTACATCGCTTGTCGCGTATGTGGGAATGCCAGCAGAGTTCACCAATTGAATAGAAAATACATCATTGTTGCCGACAAAAATTGTTTTAGAGTGATCCAAAATGATGTTTGCCGGCTCCACTGAAAGATTTTCAATGGTAGTAGTATCTTCAAAATCTCCGACCTCAACAGACAGAGTAGCGATTCCTTTCTTTAACGCCTTGGCATCAAGTATTACCAAGTTGTCTTTTGCCAAGATCTTCTTTGGCTGAGCTTCGATGTATTCATTTGGTGCGACGAAAACCTCTTGTGATTCAGGGAAGCTTGTAGCTTCGGTACCATCCTTTAGATAGAGAATGAGTGGGAAATTGGTACCTGCCAACACCTTTGATATCAGCGGCTCTGCGACAAGCTCCAAAGAATCCTTGTCCGGACCAAAGATATCCACACTTGTCAGCTGTCCATCGTTTACTACCGGTCTAAGCTCAAGGTCGGACGGCGCACTATTGCTCACAGTACCGTATACTAGTGCAACTTGGTCGCCTTTGATAATGGTGACATCGGGGACAAAAAGAGACTTGTTATCAGAAGAATCGATCTTTATCTGTATGTTTTTCTTTGCAACGATGGGGTTTTTATTTTCGTCCTCCAAATAGACAACACCGATTAGTTCGGATTTACCCGTAGTCAACACAGGTAAAGTTTCGAATTTGACTATCTTGTCGTCCATCAATTCAAGATCTTTTGCTACAATCTCCTTCCTTTCTACTACCAAGGGATCCTGAGTAGAGATGATCAGCTCATACTTGTCCTCGATGCCTTTGGGAAGTGAGTACTGTGTGTAACCCCAATACGAACCCTTACTTATCGAAAAATAACCAGACGACTTGTAGTTGTAAGTCGAACTGTAGTTGGTAACCTCGTTATCATCAGAGTTCACAAGCTTGTAGTAAACTGTAATATCTTTTTGCGCAAGGACAGGTCTGCCACTGGAATCCTGCAGCTGTGCAATGATAAAGCCTTTTGATGCATCATGAATGGTGAGTGTTTCCGGATATGTGTATAGTTTGACAGTGAGGTCTTCATCTTTTTCAACAGTCACGGTGGCACTCTGTGTTTCAACTCCGGGCGAGGTAGCATACAATATCGCGGTACCTGATTTTTTGACGTTGAATTTGGCGTATGTAAAATATTCACCTTTCTTGATGATTAGGTTTTGGGTGGGGAGTTCAACAATGTCCCTGCTTGCCGTGTTCAATGTGACTACCGTGTCTTCTTTTGCAATAACAGGAAAGCCATCCTCGTCTGCCAGCTGTACTGCTATGTATCCCTCGCTCAGTCCACTTGTAGTAAATGTATCAGGAGTGACTTTAATTAGCAATGTCGCTGCGTTGTTTTTGTTTCCATATACCGTTACTGGGATCTCTTTTGACGTAAAACCAGGTGCTGCAAGATAGATCGTGGTGGTTCCAGCCTTGCCTGATCTGACTACGACTTCGGTCACAAGTGAGTTGCTTTCTTGCACTCTTTCTATGTGTAGTACGGATGAATCAAGCGATGTAACGGTAAGGCCTGAAATTTTGGCTGGAATCACCTGAGTTCCATCTGTGACAAAAACATGCATTTTTGCTTCAGAGTTTTCGACGAGCTTGGAGGGAACAAACCTGATGTCAAACTCTTCAGCATACGCTAGGCTCACAGTGATGGTATAAGCTATGAATACAGCTAGGATTATCCCTACTCTCAAACATTGTTTTGCTCTAAAAAAATGATATAAGACGGTGTTTGAGCTTTTTGAACAAATACTACGATATTAGAAAAAATCTTTGAAATTTACTTAATGTAATGGGCTCATCAGATGATATCGTACTCAATCAATTGCACCTAGTAAATGGTCTTATCAAACGACTAATAGAAAGTCAAGGCATCAAAAACGAACTAGATTTGAAGCAGAAAGTGGAATTGCCGTTTGATAGCAAATCAAAGATACAGAGCATGTTAAAGGTTAGAGAAAAACTCCAAGGGCGACTCTCCAAGCAAAATCAAAGAAAGCTGGCAGACAAAGACGTAGATCTGCTGATTGGAAATTTCTATTTTTACGACAAGCAGTATGGAAAAGCGATTACACTCTATGAAAAATCCCTTAAAGCAAATCCACATGAGATCGCAGCACTCATCAACAAAGGTATCGCGACATCAAAGCTTGGCAACCACAAGGAAGCAATCTCACTCTTTAACATAGTGCTAGAGTCAAATCCAAAGTCATTTGACGCCATATACAACAAGGGCCTCTCACTGGTTCAAACAGGTGAGTTTGAAGATGCTTTGTCTTGTTTTGATAAAACACTGGAGATAGACCCGCACCATGCAGATGTGCTTTTCAGCAAGGGTGTGTGTCTATCAAAGCTTGGAAAGCACCAGCTCGCAATTTCTTATTTTGAAAAAACATTGGAATTCAATGCAGGTCACGTACTTGCGCTGTATAATAAAGGGATATCGCTTCTCCAGCTAGACAAAAAATCTGACGCCTTGGAGTGCTTTGATAAAGTGTTGCAGATAGATTCTGGTTTTGTGGGCGCGATCTTGCAAAAAGCCAACATACTTGGCTCCCTACGTGATCACAGACAGGCACTCAGACACTTTGAGCTGGCACTCAAAATTGAACCATTCAACGTAGACGCTCTGTATGGGAAAGCAGAAGCCATGTCGTATCTTGGCATGCACGAGCAGGCGATCTCAGTATATGACCAAGTACTTGAGATGTCACAAAATCATTTCAACGCGTTATGTAACAAAGGCCGCACACTCCAACTACTCAGTCAGTATGCCAAAGCACTAGAATGTTTTGAAGCAGCGTTGCGAATCAATCCAAAGCACGGCGACAGCATCTTCAACAAGGGTCTGTGCCTTATGTACCTTGGACACAACGAGGAAGCAATCTTCTGCTTTGATAAAATTCTGGCAATAAATCCAAACCACCTTGAGACAATAACTGGAAAGGCGGTATGTTTGTCACAGCTTGGCCGACACACAGAAGCTTTGACATATTTTGATAGGGTTCTGGCGACCAGCCCGGACAACGCTGATGCGATATATCATAAAAGCATTGTATTGTCACAGCTTGGTCGCCACACAGAAGCATTGTTGTACCTAGACAAGGCCCTTTCTTTTGAGCCAGACAATGTACACCTTTTGTTAAACAAAGGAATATCATTGTACAATCTCAATGACTATGCAAACGCTTTGATAAATTTTGACGCGGCATTAAAGCTTGAACCAAACAATGTTGCGGCCATTCATCATAAAGCAAAGGTTCTGCAATCACTCAACAAATATGAAGATGCGCTTACATGTTACAACACAGTACTAGAACTTGAACCAAACAACGTACGAGCCATGTTCGACAAAGCACAGATACTGCACCTGCTAAAACAATACGAGCAAGCCATAACATATTTTGACAAAGTTCTAGAATATGAACCAACAAACTTTGATGCACTGCACAGCAAGGCTTTGGCGCTATCGACACTGGGACTTTTGGAGTCAGCAATTACAACATATGACAAGGCACTTCAGATCAACCCTTCAGATCCACTCGCTCTGTATCACAAGGGAGTCGCGCTAGCTTCATTGGGAAAACACTTTGACGCCATAAATCTATACGATAAGGCACTGCAGACAAATCCACAGCTAAGCGATGCGTTGTGCCACAAAGGTATTTCACTGCAGATTCTAGGGTATTTTGAGAACGCACTTGGTAACTTTGAGAAAGCAATTGCACTGGCTCCAAACTATGTTGACGCAATATACAACAAAGGAAAACTTCTCACAAGCTTGGGCAACCACAGCGACGCACTGTGTTGCTACAGTACCGTGCTGTCGATAAACCCAGATCACCTGGAGGCACAGTTAGGATGCGCCAAATCACTCTTTAACTTGCAAAAACATCAAGATGCAATATCAATATACGACAAAATACTTGCAAAAGAGCCGTCACACATAACCTCATTATTCGAAAAAGGTTTGTCGCTCAACAAGCTCTCAAGATATGAAGATGCACTGAAATGCTTTGATACCATACTTGTGGCAGACAAGTCCAACATAGCAGCAATGTTTGAAAAAGCAAGAACTATGACACATTTGAATTTGCACGAAGACGCAATTCAACTATATGACATGGTTTTAGAAAAAAATCCAAAACACGTGCTGGCATTCTATCATAAGGGACTCTCACTACACAAGACATCAAAATACGACGACGCAATTGCCTGCTTTGACCACGCACTTGCCATCAACCCACAGTACTATGAGGCCTACTACCAAAAGGGTCTGGCACTCTCACAAAACAAAAGATACGACGACGCAATTGCCTGC
>JBDUUJ010000011.1:0-2878 GCA_039938575.1 Nitrososphaera sp.
AGACAGACAAGGCGTGTCAATCAATACCTGCACAAGATAACCAAAGACATTATACAAAAAGCCAAAGAAACCAAGTCGGCTCTTGTCCTTGAAGACATCAAGGGCATCAGAAAATTATACAGAAAAGGTAATGGTCAGGGAAATAAATTCAGACGGAAATTAAACTCTTGGTCATTTTACGAATTTCAAAGACAGTTACAGTACAAGGCAGCATGGGAAGGCATTCCGGTATGGTTTGTTGATCCTAAACGCACCAGCCAGCTCTGTCCAGGATGCGGAGGGCAACTCCAAGAGGACAGGCTATACCACCGTAAATTATGGTGCAGTAATTGTGGGAAATTGATGGACCGTGACGTTGTCGCATCCATGAATATAGCCTACAAGGGGTGGAGTAGGTTTACCCATCCTCGAGGGCTTCCAAGTGAAGCGATGAGGGGGAACGTAGGTTTATTTGAACCACTAATCCTCAGAGTCGATGGAAGCAAGTTGGGTAGCACCCGATGGTAAACATCATTGGCCAGCACCAGTTAATTACACAGAACCTATCACTAGTTTGATGTACCGCGCCCGTCTTGGAAAAAATCTGGACAAACACACTTTGGAATATGTTTCGTCAATATCTGATGATGCAGAGATTGCAATTTATGATATAGTAGGAAGCCAAGCTCACACAATCATGCTTTATGAAAACAAAATTCTCTCAAAAGATGAGGCAAAAAAAATCTTACGTGCACTTGAAAGGCTAAAAAAAGAAGATCTTGACAACAAATCTGGCGCCGAAGACATACACGAACTCATAGAGTCTTTGGTGGTAAAAAAGATTGGAATGCAAGTTGGGGGCAAGATGCACACTGCCAGATCAAGAAACGACCAAATAGCACTGGATCTTCGAATGAAGATTCGCGATGACATCAACGTGATCTGTGACTGCATATTGGATCTGGTCGAGACGCTAGTTAGGCTGGCAGAAAAGCACACCAGTACGGCAATGCCGCTTTATACACATCTTCAGCAGGCACAGATAGGAACGTTTTCACATTATCTGCTGTCGCATTCGGATGTCTTGCTAAGAGACTTTGAGAGGCTGTATTCCAGCTTTGAGCGGGTGAATCAATCTCCACTTGGTGCAGGGCCGGTGGGAGGTACGAGTCTGCCGATAAATAGGAACAGCACTGCAAGGATGCTTGGTTTTTCACAAATAGTAGAAAACACAATTGATGCTACGAGCAGTCGTGATGTGGTTGCCGAGTTTGTAAGTGCCGTATCTATCTTGATGACAAATCTTAGTCGCATTGCAGAAGATCTGGTGATATGGTCGACTTCGGAGTTTTCATTTGTTGAGCTTTCAGATCAGTTTTCGTCGCCGTCAAGTGTGATGCCTCAAAAGAAAAACCCGGACATCTTGGAGCTGACACGAGGCAAGACTGCGCGCGTCATTGGAAATCTGGTTGCGGTTTTGTCCAGTCTCAAGGGACTGGCATCAGGATACGGGCGTGACTTGCAGGAGATCAAACCTGCGGTGTTTTCAAGCTCAAAAATTGCGATATCGGCACTAATCATCTTAAATTCGATGTTTGCCACACTCAAGGTAAACAAAGACAAAATAAAGAAAGCAGCAGAATCAGGTTACCTTACCGCCCTTGATGTTGCAGAAGCGCTCGTAAAAGAAGGAGTTGCATTTAGGACCGCACACAAGATAGTGGGTAGCTTGGTTCAGGCAGCACACCAAAAAAACAAATCGCTTTCAGAGCTCACAGAGCATGAAATCAAACTGGTTCAAAAAGAATTTGATGCAAAAAAACTGCACAGGATGATTTCTACAATCGATACCGAGTATTCCCTCAAGGCAAGGTCGTCTGCGGGCTCGGCTGGAATAACACAGCAAAAGAAAATGATCGTTGTAAGAAAGTCATTGATCCTCAAATACAGGAAAAACATCAAAAAGCGAACTACACTGATCTCTTCGACTATTGCCGCACTGTCGCGTAAAATACAAAATTTGACAAAATAGCTTGTGTAGCGGGTTTACGGACGTACAGGATGTCCGAACACATTAACGGCAGGATAGTCATTCGATGTGACATTATCGAGGCGTGCCTCATTCAAAGACATCTGAAACTCTGCATCGCCTCAAGAACGTCCCTAGCTATGGCTACAACTTTGTAGTTTCTTGTTCCCCTCCGCTGCGTCCCTACTAACACAAGTCCGTGCCTTCGTAACAATCCTATTATGGACTTGGGTTTCTTTCCCTCCCACAACCACTCGGTGTCATCCTTCCCAAACCTGCGTTGCATATCATAATAGAGGACAGCTCCGCCTCTTTATGAGATGAACCTGAGGGCTGCCTTCTCATCTTCTGACAGACCAGATACTATGTCTGCGACCCTCCTGCTTGTCAGAACGGATGCGACCATTTCCGCTTTGTCCTTCTTTTTGAAACCCGCGGTGCCGATCTTGAGTGACTTGCACATGCCGTCTATCCAGTCACTGGGAAATTTTTTTAGCGCGGGCCTAATTCTTGAGGTTTGTTTGATTGGAATCGATTCCACTCTTTCCTGCCATTCCTGCTCCATTCGAGCCACCAACATTTCAGCCATGGGTGGTGTGATGATTCTGTTTCTTTCAAACATCTCCTCGTCGGTAAGCTTGTAAGTTATAATTCCATTGGTCCGCCAAAATCCTCTATCGTAGAAGGGATGGATGATTCCGGAAAAGTATCTGCCTTCGACGTACAACTCCGGAGAACCTATGACATACACCTGATATGTCTTACCAGTGGATTCTGCCCTGGCCACAATCATGCCATTTTTATCCTTTGCATTCAGGACCTGAAAAGTATCGTGTACTATCTCTTTTACTTTTAGTAATCTTGCAGCAA
>JBDUUJ010000012.1:0-14527 GCA_039938575.1 Nitrososphaera sp.
TTAAATCCTGTTTTAATCAAAAGTAATAAACAGAGCACACATAAACTCACACATGAACAAAACAGTAACACTCGCAGCAGCAACAGGGATTGTTCTTGTATTGGCGTTTTCGCTTGGTACGATTCCAACAGGACTGAATGCACAAGCACAAACAACCGAACCCACACCATTTCCATCCAGAGAAAAAACTCTCTCTGTAACTGGAACGGCAACAACTTCCGTCGATCCGGATCTAGTCAACATACAGTTTGGAGTCGAAATACAAAAAGAGACTGCAAAAGAAGCATTTGATGCAAACGCGAAACAAATGAATGCAATCATTGACGCAATAAAGTCAGTTGGCATCACCGACGACGAGATCAGTACCGCACAGATAACGATTTATCCTGTATACGAATCGTACCAGGATAAAATAACCGGCGTGTATAAACAGAGATTGATAGGATATAGCGTTTCAAACATCATACGCGTCGAAACAGAAAAGATGAGTTTAGCATCAGATATAATTGATGGAGCCGTAGCCGCAGGTGCAAACAGAGTTGACTCAGTATACTTTACTCTGTCTCCAAAAAAACAGATACAGGTAAGCGACGATCTGTTAGCTGAAGCAATAAAGAACGCACAATCAAAAGCTGAAAAAGCTCTGACGCCACTTAATTACCAAATAATTGGAGTCAAGCACGTGAGTCTATCGGAATTTGGTTACCCGCCACCAATGCCGCTTCCTTATTACAAAGCAGTACATGACGGCGTAGTAGCTGAATCTGATGCGAAAGCACCGATATTCTCATCAGAGCAAGACGTAAGCACTACTGCAAGCGTCATCTTTATCATAGGAAGCAAATAAGCTTCTTCTTATTTTTTTAATTTTGTGCAGATATTAGATCATTTTGTACGTTTGATACTAGTTGTTTCTTTGGCAAATAAAGTCTAAAAGTGGTACCTACCCCTTCTGTGCTACTTACGTTTATTGTACCATTGTGTTGTTCAATAATTTTTTTGCAGCTTGCCAAACCAAGACCGGTTCCAGTTTGTTTCGTTGTAAATAATGGCTCAAATACCTTTGGTAAGACGTTTTCTGCAATGCCATGGCCTGTATCTGTAATTTGTATAGTGACAAAATCATTTCCATCAAATATCTTAATGTCAATTTGGCCTGCATTGTCCATAGCTTGAATTGCATTCACAATTAAATTAGTAAAAACTATTTCAAGTTTGATTGGGTCACATACAAGATAGACAAAATTCTGTGGCATATTGATTCTTACTGAATCTGGCAGTGTTATTTTTTCAATTGCCGATGATATGATTTCATTTAGAAGGCAGTTTTCAAAAGAAAGCGACAGTGGCCTTACGAAATCTAGAACATCTTCGATTTGATGCGATATTCGATCTATGGCCCTATGTAGTCGCCCGTAGTGAATTACCCTGTCTTCGATTCTGAGCTTTGGCTTTGACTCCATTATCTCTACCGTATTTTTAATCACGGAGAGTGGATTTCTTAGGTCGTGTGCAAGACGGGAGGCTAACTCACCTATGGCAACTAATCTTTCATTATTAGCACTATTTTTTGTACGAATTCTTTCTAATTGATGCACAAAATCACATTTAATGCCCAGTCTTTCATGATGGTTTAATACTGCATCCTCGTTTGGCGCCTCCATGATACAGTGTAGTTGACAGGTTTTTTGATTATAATACAGCTCGAAAATGGAAACGCCGAACCAATTTTCATCATTGTTAATGGAATTCTTAATTATTTCCAAATAATCCTTGTTCATGTGATGCCCATCCATAAAAATTGGCATGAATGAATTTAGATTGGTTTTGTTAAGTAAGTGTGGTTTTTTGTTTTAAACAGACAAGGTAGATATTAGATAATGATCATGAATTTGGCGCATTAAACTATGATACTTCGTACAAGTGGAACGTATCGAGTCAACTCCTCAATTGTACGTATCTTGCCTCGAGTTACTGCAATTAATTGTTTTTTATAAGACATGTCGATCTTGGTTCTTCGTTCAAGTTGCTCAATGATCCTTTTTGTAAGATATTTGCCTTTTTTGTCAAAGTCAAAAAGAATGATCAGATTTTTATAATCTGAAACAGAATCGGCAAATTTTGTTATGCCGCCAAAACTATGAAATTCCAAAACTTCTTCGGTAAAACCTAGGCTCTTCAAGGCTGCAGCATCACGTTTTCCTTCCACTATTACTACGCTATCTTGTGCGCAATTTAATGCAAAAATAAATTCCCTAAGATCAGAAATCTCCTCATAAGAAATTTCCACACATAATTTGTGAACAACCCATTAATCAGTCTTTAACAAAATATTAAAGACAAAAAACTGGACAATTTCTACGTAATTGTTTTAATATTTCATGCCTATTCTTACTTAAGAATCCCCATACCAGCAGCCAAAAAGTCGCTGTGCCAGCCAAGATCGTGGGAGATCTTTTTTGCGCCCACGATCTGCCAA
This sequence comes from Nitrososphaera sp., assembly GCA_039938575.1. Taxonomy (GTDB): domain Archaea; phylum Thermoproteota; class Nitrososphaeria; order Nitrososphaerales; family Nitrosopumilaceae; genus Nitrosotenuis. Next base: position 2,480 of record JBDUUJ010000012.1, read on the forward strand.
ATTATTCATAAATAATGCAATAATAAATTCTGTGTAATCCACGTAAGTTGTTATCCATGTTTACTATCGTGCTACCTAAAAATGAGCTTACAAGTCGTGTCAGGATTAACACCGCCTGCAACAAACATGTTAAATAACTACACAACACACATAATACAATTAATACAAAATGGCAAAAACACACCGATTTTACGATTACAACGTAGATATTGAAAGACTTGCCACAAGAATTGAAACATATCTTACGGAGAACAATTTTGAAGTTGCATTTTCAAAAGATCAAACTCAACCAACCTCTTGGTGTTTCATACAGGCAAGAAAACTTGGTGCCCTAAGAACTGCAGCTGGGGCAAGAAGAAGCACCGACATCTCAATCAGAGGAGTACCAAATAACTTTGAGGTAGCTGTAGGTACAGGAGAATGGGGTAAAAACTTGATAATGTCTGCACCATTATTTGTTGTTCCAGTCATTGGGATTGCTGCCACGTTGACAAAAATATACACAGCAAAAAAATTTGAGAATAATCTTTGGAAATATATCAAAGAGCAAGCAAACTTTCTTAGAGAAAGTGCGCTCGCTGGAAAAAAACAGACCAAGACAATGGATCAACGTGAATTTGATTGTGATTATGTAGAAGGATATCCTGGATGGCACACTCAAGTTCGAGGCGGTAGACTAATCCTACAAAGACAGAAAAGCGGAGATGATAAGATTATTTTTGAATCTCAAAATTCGAAGAAAATCATCATTGCTGCGGCCAATATAGAGAAAGCGGCCATAATATCCAAAAAGAAGGGCTTCAATGAGCATGATTTAATGATAGAGATTAGATGCAAAGACGAGAAAGGAAATACAATTCACCCCGTTTTCAACTTGGCCGATGACATAATTGCAGGGGTCTTGGCCGGCATTAACGAACTTGTTGCAGAAGACAGGTATCTCAGAGATCTGTACAAATAATTAATTTTGTCGTTTCAGAAACTCAGACTCGGCCATTTTCAGCCTACTTGAGTGAGCTACGTCGTAACTCATATCGACCAAGTCTACAGCACTGGTAACTGGTACAAGTTCATCCTCTTTATCATCCACCTCGAATTGCAGATTCAAAAGAACATCTATACTGTCTGCTAGAACCATCCTGAGTTCTCTTATGTAATCTACGATGTCAGTGTTTTCGCTCATAATTTGCATTAAATTGGTGGCTAAATAATTCTTAAACTGTTTAAAAAATACATTCAGGCGTGGAACCAATGAATTAGTTCGTTTTCTACAAACAAACTAGGACTTTTGCCCCCAACTGAGAATTCACCATTATGTATTATGTAAGAAGGATGTCTACTGGGGTTTGTTCATTTTATGTAATTAGAACCAAAGATGTTATCAGGGTTTTTGGCATATTAGTTACAAAAACAAGCAAGATCCTGTTCTTTCATCAAAGAATTCCAAATTATTACCAAAGTATGTTTGTAATAAATAAAAGGAGAGCAGAGATTGCAATATACCGATAGAATCTTGATACTGGGAGGCGGGTTTGCTGGAATTTCAGTGCTGCGTCAAATTGAAAAAGCATTTACAGGTAAAGATGTAAAGATCACACTAGTCAACGAAGATAACTTTTTTTTATTCACACCGATGTTGCCAGAACTTGCGTCTGGTGTCATACATCCAAGCGATATATCAATTCCTTTGCGCAGATTTTGCAAAAATTCGGAATTTGTTCAGGCCAAAGTATCCTCCATTGATCTGAAAAACAAACTGGTCGCGATAACTCGTACCTTTGACGGCAAAGTAAAGGTGCTTGAGTATGATTATTTGGTGATTGCGCTTGGCAGTAGGACTAATTTTTTTGGGAATAAAAGGATAGAGAAAAACTCCTTTACAATCAAAACCATACAAGATGCAATTGCAATAAAAACTCACCTCATACACATGCTTGAGATAGCAGATGGTGAAGAGGATAGGGTGATTCAAGAAAAACTGTTGACTGTAGTGGTGGTCGGAGCAGGATTTGCCGGTGTTGAAACAATAGGTGAGATAAATGACTTTGTAAGAGATTCTGCAAAAAGTTATTACAAGAATATAAATCCATACAACATTAAAATGATTCTTGTTTCTGCAAAAGACGGAATACTGCCAGAATTGGGCGAGGAACTTGCGCAAAAAGCATATCAATCTCTTCAAAATGCAGGAATACGAATAATTCCAAATACCAAAGCAGTCGACGCTGGCGACGATTATGTGTTTTTGGGAAATGGTGAAACGATCAAGTGTTCTACACTTATTTGGACAGCAGGCGTCACAATTGATCCAGTAATTACAAATCTGGATTGCGAACACAGTGCAGGAAAAATAGTAGTTGATGCTACCCTCAAAATACCAAATCAGCCAAATGTATTTGTACTTGGTGACTGCGCAGCAATAACAGACAGAAAAACAGGAAGTCTGTACCCACCTACCGCACAACACGCACTAAGAGAAAGCAAGATAGTTGCACACAATCTCAAGGCAGCGATAGAAAACGGCGTACAAAAAGAATTCAATTATGAAAGCAAAGGCATGATGGCAATAATTGGAAAAAGAAATGGCATTGCCATGATCTCAGGCAGAAAACTATCTGGTCCACTTGCATGGATATTGTGGAAAACATATTACCTTACCATGCTTCCTACATTCGAGAAAAAACTCAAAGTTGCCATAGATTGGAGCGTAAACATGTTCTTTAAGCGAGACATCACACTGGTTAGAAAGATAAAACGCAAGTCTCTGAACAAGTTTGATCTTGACGACATTTCAAGCATTGATCAGATGTTATTTAGAGCTGGAGAATCGCCTATAAATCAGAAAACCGGATCGTAGGCTTATTAACAAACCACACGCAGCAAGAATCTTTTTTGGTTTTGTCGAGTTGTCGAGGGATAATTCATAATGCGTACTGCCTCTCGATCTCCAGCTTGCTTCCATCGACTCTGAGGATGAGTGGTTCAAATAAACCCACATTCCCCTTCACTGCTTCAACAGGAAGCCCTCTAGGATGGCAAAACCTACTCCACCCCTTGTAGGTGATATTCATGGATGCGACAACACGATCCATCAATCTCATACAATTAATGCACCACAATTTACGACGGCATAGCCTGTCCTCTTGGAGTTGCTCCCCGCATCTTGGACAGAGCTGGCTGGTGCGTTTAGGATCAATGAATGAAACCGGAATGCCTTCCCATGCTGCCTTATACCGTAACTGTGAAATTCGTAGAATGACCAAGAGTTCATTTTTCGTCTGAATTTATTTCCTTGACCGTTGCCTTTTTTGTATAGTTTTCTGATGCCCTTGGTGTCTTCAAGGACCAGAGCCGACTTGGTTTCTTTAGCTTTTTGTATAATGTCCTTGGTTATTTTGTGCAGGTATTGATTGACACGCCTTTTCTGTCTACTTCTAATCTTTGTAAAAAAGAGGTTTTGACACGTCTGTCATTTCGTCTATGGTGCTTTAACAAACTGGGAATTTTCCTTGATTGAGAGAATTTTGTTTGTCCTATACATGATGGTTTGTTGCGGTGTGGATATGGTAAATGTTTCTGAGATTTCTGTCTATTCCTATTATGGATTCTGGCTTGATTTCCTGCACATCTTTTCTAACAGTGATGGATAGTGTGGTTGGCGTGAATGGTTGTTTGATGGATTTTAAGACGAACATATCTCAATACCTTTGGTTTAATGTATTATCCCTCGACAACTCGACAAAACCTCTTTTTTCATGAAATAAATACCGTGGCGAATAGACCAGAATGCATCGTATGATAGGAACGGATCTTGAAAAATGGCGAAGAACGCATTATTCCAACCAGTTATCTTCACAGATGGCTGACGCTGTGGTCATAGTAATGGGTTGGGTGCTCAGTGTCAGAAGTCATGGAAATATATCGTTTTTAATGCTTAAAGACAAAGAAGGTGAAATCCAGATCGTCGCGAAAACAGGCATTTGTCCAGAAGATATTCATAAAAAAATCTCTCAGTTAAAGGCACACTCATCAATTGGAATCAAAGGTGTGGTAAAACCTTCAGAAAAAGCCCCAAGAGGAATAGAAATAATCCCAAATGAACTCAGAGTCTTTTCTGAGGTGGAAAAGATACCACCATTTGAGCCGTACGCAAAAACAGTCAAGAACATAGACACGCGACTTGAGATACGACCAGTAGATCTTAAACGCAAATCATTGCAGCACATATTTAAGGCACGCGGCCTTATTTTAAAGTCAATTCGGGATTATTTTTACGAAAACGGTTTTTTGGAAATCAATACGCCAAAAATGATTGCCACTGCAACGGAAGGAGGGGCCGCACTGTTTCCGATATTTTACTACAACAAAGAGGCGTTCTTGGCTCAATCGCCACAGCTATACAAAGAACAACTCACGATGAGCTTTGAGAAGGTATTTGAAATTGCGCCAATATTCAGAGCAGAACCATCAAGGACAAACAGACACTTGTCTGAGGCAATCTCAATAGACTTAGAAGAAGCATATGTTGATTACAACGACATAATGAAGCGAATCGAGCAAATAATACAAATTTCAATTAAAACTATTCAAGAATATTCAAAAAAAAATCCAGATGCAGAATTTATTATGCCACAACTTCCAAGCGAGATTCCACAGTACACGTATTCTGAGCTTGTAGATAGAATGCAAAAAGCAGGCGCAAGGACAGAGTGGGGCGATGATTTGTATCCTTCAAATCTCAAAAAAATAGGTCTCGATGGTTTTTATTTCATCAAAGACTGGCCTACTGGACCAAAGCCATTTTATGTCAAAGTAAGCAAGCAGGATCCGAAAATATCAGAATCGTTTGATTTAATGTTTGGTGATTTAGAGCTGTCATCTGGGAGTACCAGAGTTGAAAAACGACAAGAGCTTGAAGAACGCATGAAAAATAAAGGTCTCAAAATCGACGCTTTTGAGTATCATTTGAGGACATTTGACTATGGCATTCCACCCCATGCAGGATGCGGGATAGGACTTGAAAGACTAATGATGGCACTCACCGGTACTGAAAACATAAGAGACACTACATTTTACCCAAGAGATGTAGATAGACTAACACCTTAGGTGATCGAATGGTTACAAAACAAGACATAGAACACGTCTCAAAACTGATGAGAATAGAAATAGAAGATCCTGGCGATTATTTTGAACGCATTCAAAAGATCTTGAATTACTTTGATACCTTGGATAAAGCAGATATTGCAACCGAAGAGATCCCAGTGCAAGAGATATCTATAGACGAGCTCAGAGAAGACAAGTATCGACCATTTGAATCAAAATTAATATCGCAATTAAAACATTACAAAGAAAATTACATCAGAGCACCAAAGATGAGCTAAGTTGAATCTTGCAGTTTCCGCCGTAGAATATGTCAACAATGTAAAAAATGGCAACATCACTGTAGAGGAATTTGTAGCAAAAACGTTCGACCACATAAAAAAACATGACGGTAAGCTACATGCATATCTTTCACTAAACGATAAAGCGCTAGATGAGGCAAAAAATATTGATAGAAAAATCAGAGCAAAAGAACGAGTTGGTGCATTTTATGGAATGCCAATTTCAATTAAAGATAATATTTGTACCAAAGGAACAAAGACCACTTGCGCATCCAAAATGCTTGAGAATTTTGTTGCCCCATATGACGCAACAGTGGTATCGAAATTAAAATCAGAAGATGCAATAATTATCGGCAAGACCAACCTTGATGAATTTGCGATGGGTGCGACAACAGAATTTTCTGCCTACGGCCCAAGCAAGAATCCGTGGAATGTCGATTACGTTCCAGGTGGTTCTTCTGGAGGCAGTGCGGTAGCAGTAAGTGCCATGGAATGTGTGGTTTCACTTGGTTCAGACACCGGCGGCTCGGTTAGAAACCCGGCGAGTTTTTGTTCAATTGTAGGCTTGAAGCCGACATATGGTTTGATCTCAAGGTACGGCCTAGTGTCTTTTGCAAACAGCATAGAACAAATTGGGCCGCTTGCAAGGCGCGTTGAAGATATAGCGTTTCTTCTCAATTACATAGCAGGAAAAGACGAAAACGACAACACAACCATAGATAATCAAAATCAAGACTATCTAGAAGGAATCGATGCTGGAGTTACAGGTAAAAAAATAGGCGTAATTTCAGAGATGAGTAAAGGTGAGGGCATAGACAAGAATGTAGAAAATTCCTTCTGGAGAGCAGTTTCCACATTTGAAGGACTCGGAGCAAAAATCGAAGAAATGTCACTAGATTTAGTAAAATTTACCATAGCTACCTACTACGTACTCACTACTGCAGAGGCCGGAAGCAATCTCTCTAGATACGACAACATCAGATACGGATATGATTTTGATTTAGAAGGATATGAATTCAAATCATACATATCTAAAGCCAGAAAAAAATTTGGACCAGAAGTTACACGCAGAATGATCTTAGGTGGATTTGTACCATCTGCAGGTTATGCTGGCAAATATTTACTAAAAGCGCTCAAAGTAAAAAGTAAATTAAAAAAAGAAATAGTAAGCGCATTTAAAAAATTCGATTTTCTAATTTCTCCAACTGTTCCAATCCTTCCATTTAAGCTTGGAGAAAAAATCGAGGATCCATTAGCATTGTATCTTGCAGACATTAACACCGTAACTGCAAACCTTACTGGAATTCCTGCCATATCAGTACCATATGAAATCCACAATGGATTGCCAATAGGCATACAAATTCATGCAAATACACTACAAGAAAAACAGTTACTACAAGCAGCATACGCACTACAAAGTAAGACAAATCTTCCCAGTGTTCCGCTATGATAGGCCTTGAAATTCACTGTCAGCTGACTAAGCTTGAAAGTAAGCTGTTTTGTTCATGTAAGGCAAACTATAGAGAATTTGCCCCAAACATAAACATCTGTCCAATATGCATGGGGCTACCTGGTACATTACCGAAATTAAATCAAAAGGCAGTTGAGAAAGCTACCATGATCGCATTGGCATTAAATTGTCAAATTCCATCTAGAATAGGATTCTTTAGAAAGAACTACTTTTACCCAGATTTACCCAAAAACTTCCAAATCACTCAGCTCAACATGTATGGTCCTACAAGCATAGGCGAAAAAGGAAAAATCACAATCGAGGAAAAAGAGATCAGGATTCGTAGAATTCAGCTTGAAGAGGATCCAGGTAGGCTCATTTACGAAGGCGCGTCTGAGCGCACACAAATCACTTTGGTAGATTACAATCGTGCAGGTACGCCGCTTGTCGAAATTGTAACTGAGCCGGATTTTGACAATCCAAGGCAAGTAAGAATATTTTTAAACATATTATCCGATCTACTTGAAAATCTTGACGTATCGGACCCAACACTTGAAGGTGCAATGCGTGCAGACGCAAACGTCTCAATCGAAGGAGGAGCTAGGGTTGAAATAAAAAATATAGGCTCGTTCTATGATCTAGAAAAAGCTATACATTTTGAACTTACAAGACAGGAAAGTCTCAGATCCAGAGGCATTCCAATAATCCAAGAGACTCGACATTGGGACGACAAAAGAAAGATCACCATACCGTCAAGAACCAAAGAAGAGGATGAAGATTATAGATATATTCTTGAAGGCGACATACCATGGGTGATACTAGATTCAAAGTCACTAGAACATTGGAAGAAAAACATGCCAGAAAGCATCAGTTCCAAAAAAGAACGTTATATCAAGGCCTATGGCATACCTCCACAGGTAGCAGATGTTCTCTCATCTGACAAGTATTATTCAGATTTGTTTGAGAAGGCTCATGATGAATCAAATGCAAAAGAAATTGCAAATTTAATCACTACTGATTTGATGGGCCTCGTAGATACAAGGGAAAAAAGAGAAAGATCAATGATTACGCCAAAACATTTGTCTGACTTGGTAGATCTTGTTAAATCTGGCAAAATAACTCGAATGTCGGCAAAAAACGCGCTACAGGAGATAGTTAAGACCGGGAAACCTGTCTTGGAGATTATTTCACAAATAGGGCTTGGAAAAATCTCAGACGAAGTCGAGCTTGGAAAAATAATCGATTCAATAATTCAAGAGGAACCTGTTGCGGTACAACAAGCAAAAGAAAACCCGCAAACAATCAATTATCTTATAGGCAAGGTAATGCAAAGAACAAAAGGAAAGGCAGACCCAGTAAGTACCTTGAACATATTTAAAGAAAAAATCGGTTTAACATGAATGATTTTGATGAAATCGACGCAGACGAGGCTGAGATTGTTCGAATTATGTCTAATTTACCCGAATTTAATCAGATAGAAAACCAAGACTTGAAAAAGATCAGATATGAAATCAAATACAAGATAGTGCCAATATTAAGAGAATACTACCTAGAAAACACTCGTGGCCACAAAACGGAATGGATCAGTAGATTCAGAGATGCTGGTATTTCAGATGATGATGGAAAATCTGCTGTTGCGTGTGCACGAAGACTCGGCATGGAAATTTCTTGATTAAATTTAACGCCTATGTCCTCTAATCATTTGAGTGATTTTGTTTTTCATCCTACGCGAGAGCAACAAACAAATTCAAACATTCACAAATTTATGCAAAAACACAATCTGGCCACACTTGATGAGCTCTGTAAGAAATCAGTTACTGATTTGAATTGGTTTTGGGATGCAGTAAATGAAGACATTGGCATAGTATGGGAAAAAAAATACACAATTATTTCAGATTTTTCTAATGGAAAGCCATGGCCAAAATGGTTTGTCGACGGTAAACTCAACATAATAAACTCGACGATTACCAAATTCGCAAAAAAATCTCCAAATAAAATCGCTTATCATTTTGTATCTGAAGACAACACAACTTTATCAGTTACCTATTCAGAGCTTGAGAAAAAAATAAACAAACTTGCTAATGCATTAATAATGTTAAACGTAAGAAAAGGTGACGTCATTGCAATATACATGCCAATGATGCTTCAAGCCTTTGTCGCAATTCTTGCATGTGCAAAGATCGGCGCAATACAGACTGTAATATTCTCTGGCTACAGCACGGATTCGCTAAGAACGAGGCTTCAAGATTGTAATGCGAAAATTCTCTTTATATCTGACGGGTTCTTCCGAAAAGGAAAACCAATTTCACAAAAACAAGTAATGCAAAAAGCTGTAAAAGAAACCAATGTGGAAAAAATAATTGTAGCCCACTACAAGAATGTAGACGAATATGATTTCTCAGACAGCATCATGGACTACAACAAACTCACTGAAGAACAATCTGAAAAATGTTCCACGCAGATAATGAATTCTGAAGATCCTTTGTTTATTTTATATACATCTGGTACCACCGGTAAGCCAAAAGGAGTCATACATACACATGGTGCATTTTCTGTATATGCAGGACATCAGGCATCATACCTAATTGATCTAAAACCTGATGATGTTTTACTTTGGCCTGCCGATATTGGGTGGATAACAGGCCAAGTATGGAATGTGTACGGACTTTTGGAAATTGGTGCTTCTGCAGTGATATATGATGGCGCAATAGATTGGCCAAATCCAAACAGATTGTGGGAGTTGGTTCAAAAATACAATGTGACCATTTTTGGCACCTCGCCTACTGCAGTCAGAATGTTCAGAAAACATGGCCTTGAGCCACGACAGAAATTTTGTCTGGATTCAATCAGAATAATTCCGACAACCGGTGAGCCAATCGATGAAGAGTCATGGTGGTGGCTGTTTGAAAAAATCGGTAACAAAAAAATCCCAATAATGAATTTGGCAGGTGGGACAGAAATTGGTGGAGCAATGTTGTCTGTTTTTCCAGGCATGAAACTCAAACCAACTACCGTTGGGATTCCATGTCCTGGTTTTGACCTCGATGTATTTGATGAGAAAAAAAACTCGCTACGTAACAAGAAGGGATTTTTGGTAGTTAAATCACCTTGGCCAACCATGACGCGCGGCTTGCTCAATGATCATCAGAGATATCTTGATACATACTGGAATCAGTATGGCGATGTTTGGTTTCACGGTGATTATGTTCTAGTAGACAATGATGGTTTATGGTATATGCACGGTCGGGTCGACGATGTCATCAATGTTGCAGGTCACAGACTCAGCACAGTTGAAATTGAACAAATAGTGACCTCACATCCTAAAATTTCCGATGCGTGTGTCATATCAGTGCCAGATGAGATTAGTGGTGAGGCAATAGTCATTTTTGTTGTCTTAAAAAACACAGCTGAAAATGATAACATCGCCAACGAAATTCGCGATTTCATATCAAAGAAAATAGGTAAACTTGCAAAGCCAAAATTGATCTATCGGATACCGGATCTGCCAAAAACGCGTACAGGTAAGATAATGAGAAGATTGTTGAAAGCAAAACTTACCAACACTCCGCTTGGAGATCTATCTGCACTTGAGAACCCATACGTACTAAACGAAATAGTGTTAATTCCTTAGCTTCTTTATTTCTTGTGTAACTAATGGCAAGAACGCGCCAACATCGGTTACGATTCCAAGTGCCTGCCATGTCCCCCTGTCCATGAGTTTTGTAACAGTGGGCTGGTTTATGTCAACTACGATGACTTTGACGTTTGCCGGGATCATGTTTCCAGTAGCTATTGAGTGAAGCATGGTGGATACCATGATGACCATTTTTGCATCTTTGAGAACTTCTTTGTATTTTCGTTGTGCGACAGCAGTATCTGTTATGACATCAGGTAGAGGACCATCATCTCGAATCGAGCCTGCAAGAACAAATGGGATTTTCCGTTTAATACATTCATACATAATTCCTTTTTTTAACTTGCCAGTCTTCACCATGTTTGAGATTGAACCTGCCTTGAATACGGCGTTAATTGTTTCCATGTGATTTCTATGGCCTTTAACTGCGAGTGAGCCATCATGTACGTTCATTCCAAGCGAGGTACCAAGCGTAGCATACTCTATGTCGTGGACTGCAAGTGCGTTGCCAGCAAGCACACCATCTATGTATCCGAGTCTGATGAGCTCAGCTACTGAATCCGCTGCTCCGGTGTGCACTATTGCAGGACCTCCTACAAGAATTATCTTGCCATTTTGTTTTTTTGTTTTATAGATGTCTTGCGCTACTTTTTTTGCTATATGTTGTGTTGGACGTTCACTTGAGCTGCTACTTCCCATGAATTCGAAAACATTAGAGCCCTCACGAGGTCTCTCAGGCGGGATTATTCTTACTCCTGTTTCTCCAACCACAATCATGTCCCCTTTTTTCACATCACGAATTGCAACACAGCTTGCTTTGCTGTTTTTTACTACGATACATTTGTCCATCATCATGTTGTCAACTGTGATCCACTTGCCACGATAAAGAATTTGTGTAGTGTTGTTTGTTGTGCTGTAAAAGTTATCTGGCATCACCATGTCTTTTGGTGCAGCTTTGAGTACCACTTCCTTTCCAATCGTGGGTGTGGCACCAACACGATAAACTTGCTCCAATATTTTGTCTAGGTGAGCTTGGTTTTTTCCCTCGATCAGAAGTTTAGCATAGCTTGGATCTTTTTTCTTTTTTCCAACTTGCATGGTAATGACCTCGAATTCACCTCCCAAATCCATTATTAGATCAAAGATTTTGGTGAGTATCATTGAGTCGATTAGGTGACCTCTAACTTCGACTTCTGAAGTAAATCGGTTCATTCCTAGCTTACAACCTCGACACAATTTAAAATCTGTTTCATGCACAATTGTTGACACACTCGAAGTTTTTCATTGTGATTATACTGGCAGGATCACTTTACCTTGAAATTTTGGAATCCTGTCTTTTTCAAACTCATTTATCAAATGATCACACTGCTCTTTTGTGACTCCTTGCACTATTGCCTTTGAAAAGCCATCTTTGTCACACAAAGAAACTATGTAGCCACTATTGTCAGTTAAAACAAACCCGCTTGATTCGTTGAGTATGGCATAGAAATTTTCTTCACCTACTGGCTCCCATACATCAGATTTTGTATCACGTAACGCAAGCGCAGGCATTGCACGATTATTTGTAAGTTTGTTTAGGTATT
>JBDUUJ010000013.1:0-19049 GCA_039938575.1 Nitrososphaera sp.
TCATAAGCATGTCGGAGCAGTTTGGCAAGACGGTATCGCACGCAAAACCCGTAATCGACGCAGTGCTTCCAGACGGGTCCAGAATCAACATAGTCTTTGGCAAGGACATCAGCAGGAAGGGAACTAACGCCACAATCAGAAAGTTTGCAAGCACTCCTCTTTCCATCACCCAAGTACTCACATCAAAGGCGCTAGACTTTCGCGAAGCGGCGTACATGTGGATGATGCTTGCAGAAGGAATGAGTGTCTTCATCAACGGAGAAACCGCATCAGGTAAAACCACCACACTCATGGCACTTACCGCTTTCATTCCATCTAACTGGAAGATAGTCACAATCGAAGACACCCCAGAAATCACACTGCCACACTCAAACTGGATCAACGAGCAGACAAGAGACACAGGAAACGAAAGCTCAAGCGTTACAATGTTTGATCTGCTAAAAGCAGCATTAAGACAGCGTCCTAACTATATCTTTGTTGGAGAAATCAGAGGAGCAGAAGCCAACATTGCATTCCAGGCTATGCAGACAGGTCACCCAGTGGTGAGCACCTTCCACGCAGCAAACATGACTGCACTTATCCAAAGAATCACCAACCCGCCGATGTTAATTCCAAAGACAAACGTAGAAAATCTCAACATAGCCCTCTTCCAGGGCGCCGTGCAGGGTCCAGGTGGAAAGAGAGTCAGGCGTGTCCTTTCAATCAACGAGGTCCTTGGCTACAACCCGGAAGGCGGAAACATCATGTTTATTCCTGTATTCAACTGGGATCCTGGAACCGACGAAGTCAAGTTCAGGGGCAAAGGAAGCAGTGCGCTCTTTGTGCAAAAGGTGCTTGAAAAACGTGGCATGTCAAAAAAGGACGAAGGTTTGTTATACGAGGAGCTTGAACTTAGGGCAAAGATCCTACAAAAAATGATGGAAAAGAGGATCTTCAACTTTTACGATGTCTTTGATTCTATATCGCACTGCAGGGAGATAGGACTTGAGGCGTTCTACAAGGAGCTGGATGCACTATGATCCAAATACCGATTCTCAAAAATATCACGATCGCAAATCTTCGAAAAAGCGATGAAAAATTTGTCTACTTTGTAGCTTTTCTGTACAGCATCTCCACCGGCGAGATAGGTGGAATAGACCTTATCAGAACTGCGCGTGACACCAACTACGGAAGATACACAGACGCATTCAAGGAGGTGTACCAGCTTGGTGTGGGGTGGGGATATGGCGTATCGAGGGCACTTGAGATGATTGCAGAGAAGGTTTCTTCAGACAAAAATGATCATCTAAAGCAACTCCTCATCAAAGTGGCCCAAGTCATAAGACTTGGTGATGCACTAAAAACGTTTTTTGCAGATGAGCTCAGATCGACTCTTACAAGCTACGTCATTGTGTATGAACAAAAACTAGAAAATGAAAAGCTGTTCTTGGAAATGTTCTACACGCTCATGTCCACCGCTGCCTTCATGATAGCTGCAAACTCGATCATGAGTATGCTCATGGGTCAGGAAAACTCCGAAGGGATACTTTTGCTGTCATTTATTGGGGTGACTATGAGCATGAGTGCGTTTGTTTTTATGATGTATGTGATGTTTCCACGAGACAAGCTGGGGTATGCCTCAGCCGACGCCGACCTCAAATTCAGACTCAAAGTTTACATGGCAATAGGAGCTGGAGCGGGAATCGGAACGGCACTTTTAATGACGCAGGTCCTCTCCCCAACACTAATCATAGGAATCGCGTCAGCACCACTTCTCTACCCAGGCCTGATCGCAAGAAAGATGGAGCAGAAGATAAAGCAGGCAAATGAGTGGTACCCAGAATTCATTAGGCATTTTGGTGAGATCTACGCCACACTAGGTTCAGTGGGGGGCACACTGGAGGCGGTATTGAGAAGCGACTTTGGCCCACTCCAAACTCACATAGAGCACTTTAAGAACCGAATCAAGCACAGAGTGGAGCAGAAGCTCGGCTTTGAGCTGTTCTCAAGGGACACTGGAAGCCAGATAATTGCAAACGGCAACGAAGTCATCTCGTACGCCATGGACAAAGGTGGCGACATGAACATAGCAGGAAATTACGTTGCAGACATCACAGTAAAGATCAACGAATTGAGGGCAAAGAGGACACAAACTGCAAAGACATTTGAGACAATCATCATTGTGTTGCATGCACTCACTCTGGCAGTCTTTGGCCTGATGAACAAGCTTACAGGCATATTCTTTGAGCTGGTAAGTACCGTGGAGGTAAATACAGACACACTGAAGATCACCCCAATAGACCCACAGTTTATGGCAATGATGATGCCTGCCATGGTGCTCATGACTTCTGTAATTTCTGCCATGGCGCTCAAAGTATCACAGGGTGGGCTGTACAAAACCGTGTTCTACCACATCGGATTGTTGATGATGATCGGTTCGGTAGTAATGTTTGCAATGGACACGCTGCTTTCTGACTATCTTGCAACGCACGTACTAGAGTTTGTCAATCCATCTGTATGAGCAAATCAAACACACATCTGCCTATATTTTGAATCGAAAATAAAAGATTGATGGATTCTGAAGCAAAGGTGTCTGCATCGTGATGACACAGTCAGCAGCTACAGATACGATCCAAGTCGTCTCCTTTAACATAGCTGGCAGCTCGGGCAAAAAAGAGGATTACGCGGTCCCAATAGAACAGGTGCGAGAGATTCGCGCCGTAGAGAAAATCACAAAGGTGCCACGCGCTGAATCATATGTCAAAGGAATAATGAACCTTCGAGGCCTCATAATACCGATAATCGATGTAAAAGAAAAACTTGGTCTGGGCTCAGGCGCCTCAAGCTCAAAGCAAAGAATACTGGTTGCCGACGTAAAGGGCTCACTTACGGGCCTGCTAGTCGACGAAGTGGACCAAGTTATGAGAATCCAAACAAAAGACATAGAGCAGGCGCCGCAGGGCGCGTTTGAGTCGTACCACTATATCAAAGGTATTGCCAAAGTAGACGAAAGGCTCCTTGTCTTGTTGGATGTTGAAAGCTTCCTTGTGGGACAAAAAGAAACACAGCAAAACACCAAAGTAAAACAGACACAACCAAATATTGAAGAGGAACAGCAAAAAACCCAAAAGACAGATCCGCAGCCCACCATAGACGACATTCCGGCCGAGCTTGCCGAAGTGTTCAAAGAGGATGCAGAGGGAATCTCACCTGTGCAAATACACAGAGAAAACTGAGTTTGCCACTCTGGCAACAATCTTTGGCAAAAAATTCCCCTCTGTTTAATACCTGACCCCGTTTTGTTTTCCACATATGGCATCAGGGATATCAAAACTAGAAGAGATATGCGACAAAATCGAAGCAGAACAAAACAGGCCCATGAGCGAGGCAGACGGGTACAGATGGGGTCTTGACTATCTAGATGACATTGTAAAGCAGCTTGAAAAGCTGGAACAAGCTGCACTGAAAAAAAATGACCCACTGTACCATCATAACATCAAACTCTCACTGCAACGGGCAAGGGAGGCACAAACAGAGCTAAGCAAAAAGCTTGACAAGCTAAGAAAATAGGCTTAGCACCCCCCATAATTTTGTATGATCATCTCAAACACACTTGATGATATATCGTGAATTGATTTTACGGGATCTAATGCGAGTTGATTTGCAAGTCCCTAGTTTTATTAGAAACTTGAAGCAATGGCATTGTCTATTGATGATTTGGGGGGAGGCCTCTTAGTTTGTTTGCCGAGTCCGTATCACCGCAAATCAAAGTCCTAATAATAAACGACTCTAGTTACATGTGCACTTTTCTCAAAGACCTAGTCTCAAATGATACTATCAAAGTATATGATGTGGCAAAAGATGGCCAAGAGGCTCTAAGGAAGATAGCGCTACAAAAACCAGACGTGATTTTACTCGATTTGGAGATGCCAAGGATGGACGGCCTCACCTTCATAGAAGAGATGGTAAAACGGGGCACGCTAATTCCTACCATTTTGGTGAGCAGCTTTGGCAGGGATGGTGCAAAAATAGTTCTTGACGCGCTGGAAAATGGTGCAATAGATTTTGTTGCAATCTCGCCAACAAATCCCGAGGTAACAAACAACCTAAAAGACATCCTTACTGAAAAAATCATGACTGCGGCAAAGTGCGATCCATACAAACAGGTCATCGAAAAAATTAACAGCTTAAAACCAAAAAAGAAACCAGCAGTATCAGCACAGGCAGCCTCCGTAATAGTCACAATTGCTTCCTCCACTGGTGGACCAAACGTAGTACAAACAATACTTGCGGGATTGCCGGCCAATCTTCGGGCCGGCATCATTGTGGTACAACATATGCCAAAAGACTTTACAAAGAAATTTGCAGAGCGACTCAACGAGTCATGTGAAATCACAGTCAGGGAGGCACAGGACGGCGACCTCATTACTGAAGGAGTCGCACTCATTGCACCAGGTGATTTACATCTGGAAGTTGACCCACAGCTCAAAGTCAAGCTGGTCAACGGTCCAAAGCGCTTTGGGGTGAGGCCGGCGGCAAATGTAACAATGGTCTCAGCTGCGGAGTTTTTTGGCGCAAACACAATTGGTGTCGTACTTACTGGAATGGGTCACGACGGTGCATTCGGCCTCAAGACCATAAAGCGACGAGGAGGAAAGACGATAGCCCAAGACGAGCAGTCATCTGTGGTATTTGGAATGGGAAAGGCAGCGTGCGAGCTTAATGCCGTAGATGTGCTCTTGCCACCAGAAAAAATCGCACCTGCTATAATTGAGGAGGTAGAACGACTTGTCTCAAAATAACTATCGCGAAATGTATGTCTCTGAGGCACTAGAGCACGTCGAAACTATCAACGAAGCATTGTTAAAGCTTGAGGAAGAGCCAGACAACCGCGAGCATTTGGATCTGATATTTCGCTCTGCACACACAATCAAGGGAATGTCCGCCACAATGGGTTACGACGACACAAGGGAGCTGTGCAAAAATATTGAAAACATATTTGACAACATGCGAAAGGGCCAAGCCAAGCTTACACCAAATCTCGCAAGTGCTCTTTTCAAATGCATTGATCTTCTAAAGGAGATGATTGGAGATGAAAAAAAGAAAGTTGATCTCAAGCCGTACCTTCTGATGCTTGAGCATCCTGATGACATTCAGATGACGGCCACAGAATCATCTAGTGTCACCAAGTCTCCGACCATTCGCGTAAAGATGTCGGATCTTGACTCACTTGTAAATCTGGTAGGAGAACTCGTAATCGCAAAGATGAGGCTTGAGCAGACACTTGCCAACAGGGGCTCAGATGAGTCTCACCAGGTAAGAACCGAGCTTGACAGGCTGATCACCGATCTGCAGTACCAATCAATGAAATTGCGATTGGTTCCAATCGACCAGATATTTAGCAGATTCACCAGACTTGTAAGGGATACATCTGCTGCATTGGGAAAAGAAGTAAACCTTATCATGGATGGTTCTGGCATTGAACTTGACCGAACGGTACTTGATGCCATCACAGACCCGCTTTTGCACATTCTAAGAAACTGCGTGGATCACGGAATCGAAGCTCCACAAGAAAGGGCGGCTGCAGGCAAACCAACAACTGGAACCATACGGCTCACAGCATACGGAATCGGCGACCAAGTTGCAATCAAGATAGAAGACGATGGCAGGGGAATAGACATTGAGAGGCTAAAAGCAAAAGCTGTAGAAAAGAAGATCCTAAGCGAAGAAGAAGCAAACAAACTCTCAGACGAAGAAGCCATCGATCTGCTTGGCACACCGGGACTCTCCACCGCAAAAGAGGTAACTGATGTCTCAGGCAGAGGAGTTGGAATGGATGTCGTAATAACACAGGTGGAAAACGTAGGCGGAAGCGTCAAGATCACCACAGAAAAAGGCAAAGGAACTACAATGCTTCTGACAATACCGCTGAGTGTCTCAATAATCGGAGGCCTCCTCATAAACGTGTCAGGCGACAAATATGTCCTACCATTATCGAGCATCTCGACTACGGTCGTAGTAGACTCTAATCAAATCAAGAGCATCCACGGCGAAGAAGCAATTGTTTTGCGCGACCAAGTAGTGCCACTTGTCCGAGTTGCCAAACTGCTAGGAATTGAAGAAAAGAAGATAGAAACTGACAAAATTACCGTCGTAATTGTAGACAAAGGCGGCAAGCCATACGGCCTTGTTGTGGACTCGTATGACCGTAAACAGGAAATTGTAATCAAGCGACTAGGAAACGAAGCACATTCGTCGGATCTTTTTACTAACGCCACCATTCTGGGGGATGGCAGCGTTGCATTAATTCTTGATCCGGCGCTTTTGGTATAGGTGACATCAAGTGAGCACACTGATCTCCCTAAGCTCAGAAGAGTCTCGAAGACTCACCAGCATTTTTGATCAATACATAACATCAAAGACATCTGTGGCGCTCTCCACACTGTTAAGCGAGCAAATTGAGCATCAGATTCAGATCTTCTGCATAGCAAACATCAACAACATCAAGCTTGACCCAGATGAAATCAAAATGTGTGCAGTAAGGCTAAACGGAAAAGGAGACACTCACATAGAGATTCTTTATACAATACAGCCAAAGTATGCAAAAAAAATTGCAGCCAAACTTCTTTGCGTCAACGATATTTGCGAGATAGATGAGATGGGGGCTTCTGCGATCCAGGAAGTAGCAAACATAATGACAGGTTCGTTTTTCAACGCCCTCTCAAATGGAACCGGCTTTAGAGTGGATCTGTCCACTCCCAACTTTACAAACGATGAGCTGCATTCGTTGATTGGTACATCGGCCAGAGACGTTGTAAATCCGGTAGAGTATGCAGTAATTGCCGATGTCGAGCTCATAGGAAAGTCAAGTGGCACAAAGCTACACATGATAATAATGCAGAATCCAAATGACGCAAGAAAACTCCTTTCTAATCATTCGGCCAGATCCGACGGAACCAATAATGCAGACACGCAGACTCAGGATGCAAAGTATGAGATCGGCGGTTCCAACTCAGAACTTGATGCACTACTTGACGACATACTAGAGGAGAAGCATTAATTGAGCTTTACAAGGCAGGCGCAAGAATCTGTCATAGAAATTCCAATGGGAGGCCTTGACATCACAACCCCAGAAAAGAAAACACTTCAAACGTTTGTCGGTTCCTGCGTTGCAGTCTGCATCTATGATACAGTAGCAAAGGTAGCAGGCATGGCACACGTCATGTTGCCAAAAAACAACACATCGGATCCTGCGCCAAGGCCTGAGGGCAAGTTTGCTGATGTTGCAATAAAGATACTTGTTGAGCGGCTTGTTGCAAACGGAGCTGATGTAAAAAGACTGAAGGCAAAAATGGCAGGTGGCGCAAACGTATTTCGAAACGAAGGAAAACAAAATACCTTCAACATCGGCGGAAAAAACATAGAGGCAGTACGCTCCGCACTCAAGGAAAAAAAAATTTTCGTAATCTCAGAAGACGTCGGCGCTACCAACGGCAGGTGGATCTCATTTGATGCTTGTTCAGGCCAAATGACGATCAAAGAGAGAACAAAGGGGATGACAGTAATTTGAGTGCCATCGAAACGATCACAGACCAAAATCTTACCCAAATAGAAAAGATAATGCTTGAGAGGCTGGGCAAAGACCTCAAACAATTCAAAAAGCCGTTCCTAAATCGTCGCATCAGCGCAAGGATGAGGAGCGTTGGTGTCAAGACTGGCTCAGAGTACGCAAAACTCCTCGAAGAGGATCACGACGAGCCTACATTGTTGTTTAAGAGCTTTTCAATTAATGTGACAGAGTTTTACCGGGACTCGTTTGTCTGGCAAGCCATGTCATCCCAAATTCTACCACAAATAGCAAAGGCCGTCAAAACAGTCAAGATCTGGAGCGCAGGTTGTGCAACTGGAGAAGAACCGTACAGCCTTGCCATACTACTAAAAGAGTCCATGCCAACAAAGAGCCTCAAATTCAGCATTATTGCGACCGACATCAACAAAGAAGCAATACAAAAGGCAAAAGAGGGCCGCTATGCTCAACCGAGCCTCAAGAATCTACAACATGATGTGGTATCAAAATATTTCTTGCAACGGGACAACAACACATACGAAGTCAAACCGGAGATAAAAGAGGCTGTAAGCTTTGAGTGCGGCGACATACTATCGTTGAATGTGGAACAAATCCATCTCATTACATGCAGAAACGTCCTCATATACTACGACAAGCCGGCGCAGGAGCTCATTTTCAAAAAATTTCACAAAACTCTTACAAACGACGGATATCTTGTCATCGGGCAAGATGAGACCATGATGGGAGTCACGGCAGCAAAGCTTTTCTCATGTGTTCTGCCACGCGAAAGAATCTATGCCAAACTACCAGAATCGGGAACGCAGACATGACTGGTGTTCTCAAATATGATCCGCCCAAATTGTGTGATCAACACAAACACACTGGAGATTATTATTTTATCTTAAAAATGACATACATGAGTTCGGCAAATATGTCACTAGCCTGGGGCAAGATGGAAAAGGTGTTTTAATGTCTGCGCAGACAGTTTCATTTGACTCGTTTCAGGCAGTAACCTTCTGTCTTAACGACGGACAAAAAAAAGAAGAATACGCCATACCAATAGAACAGGTGCGAGAGATTCGTGCTGTGGAGACAATCACAAATATTCCAAAGGCAAAATCATATGTCAAAGGAATAATGAACCTTCGAGGCCTCATAATACCGATAATCGATGTAAAAGAAAAACTTGGTCTGGGCTCAGGCGCCTCAAGCTCAAAGCAAAGAATACTGGTTGCAGACGTAAAGGGCTCACTTACGGGCCTGCTAGTCGACGAAGTGGATCAGGTGATAAGAATCCAAACAAAAGACATGGGGAAGGCACCACAAGCAGTCTTGGAATCCCACAACTACATACAAGGTATTGCAAAAAATAACGACAAACTGATCGTACTTGTTGACGCAGTTAAGCTCCTTGAGGATTCCAGCTCTGAAATACAGAAAGCAATGGAGGGAAGCAAACAATGAGCTATGGTGCAAAGAAAATACTCGTAGTCGACGACGCGTCCTTCATGAGGACAGTCCTCAAAGACATCATAAAGGGAAACGGACTTGCATCCGAAATCATCGAGGCAGCAGATGGTGTTGAGGGAGTCAAAGCATACCAAGCCCAAAAGCCGGATCTTGTGACTATGGATGTCAACATGCCAAAAGCCGACGGAATTCAGGCATTACGCGCCATCATGAAAATAGATCCAGCAGCAAAGGTAGTCATGGTGACATCAGTTGAACAAAAACAGATAGTTCAGGACGCCATGAAACTTGGTGCACGAGACTATATCGTAAAGCCGTTTGACCGCAGCAATGTAGGTCTAGTTCTAAACAAGGTGTTAAGGCAAAGATAGGAACGAAAACTAAATGCAGACCTTTGTCATAACAGAACAGGACTTACATCGAATCTCTGAAATTTTTTACAAATGCATCTCTACAAAAACAGTAGAGGCACTTTCCGTAATACTCGGAGAGCCGGTTCAATACAAAATTGGAAAGACCATACTTGTTGACATCACAGAGCTTGACGAGCTGACTCCGGCTTTTTCTGAATCAGTCAACATGTCAGCAGTATATCTCAAGCAGACAGGAGACATCAACGTCGGCGTTCTGTATTACATGCCGGAAAAAGATGGTAAAAGGTTTGCGGCAAAACTCCTGGGCAAAAAAAATCTTGGCAGATTCACAAAGCTAAGCATGTCATCTCTTTCTGAGACAGGAAACATACTCTCAGGTTCGTTTTTCAACGCACTATCAAACGAGCAAGACTGCAAGACAAGCTCAGATGTTCCCGGCTTTGCAGTTGATACATTTAGGTCTCTACTAGAGTTTCCCGCAATGGACATAGGAATAGATACGCAATCACTTGTGGTGTGCACGGCAGAGTTTTTTACCTCAAGTGATCTAAAGATGCGAATGCTTATCATCTTGGATCCATTGAACGTAAAAAAACTGCTTAAAAAACACTAAATTTTTGGTTTCTTGCTGCCTATTGCCAAAGACGCAGCTAGTGCAAAAGACAAAACCAAGAACGCAAGTGCCCCAAATTCAGGCACCACAGTTATTCCAAACTCCGTCTCCTTTCCGGCTCCTCCTATATTTTCGAATCTAATCGACGTGTATCCTTGCTGGGATTCAGAAAATGTATAGTCAGCAAAGTCGCTGCCTATCTTGGCATTGGCGGATTTTTTGTACAGCACATTACCTTCCTGTACGATCACAAAGTCATATGATGTGTTGCGGAGAAGGTCGCCAGTTTTGGCGTCTCGAAAGGTGTAAATGAACTTGGTGTTCTTGTTTGGCTCAATTACCACCGGATCCCATGACAGATCCACCTGGATGGTTTCGTCTTTTGTCATAGCAATCACAGGGAAAACCACGTCGCTTTTTGGCTCAAGAACAAATACCATGCCCTGTGGGGCCTCCATTCCGGCGTTTTTTTGCGCCTGCTTTAGGTATCGTAAATTATCTTGTGAGAGGACAAAGTGCACAACTCTTTGGTCTTCATAGCTGTAATCGTCTACTGTGATGGACGCCTTGAACAATTCTATTCCGTTTAGTTTGCCGACGTAGCTTGGGGCAAAAAATGCATCAAACGTTTTTGGGAAATGTACTTCTTCGTGAACCACCGATACATGAGATATGTTCTGCTCGGCCCACTCAAAAGGCATCTTAAATGTAACCGTGTTTGTTTGAGGATCGTATTCAAAACTGGTTACTTTGTCGTAGTATGATTTTATTCCAAATTCGACATTGCCGACATCTGTCTGCACACTGTAGATCTGATTTGTAGTTAAAGTCACATCTGCAACAAACGTGCCGAGACCGGCAAGTTTTGAGCCACTCAAACCCTCTAATCCAATCTCAAAGTGGTATAGTCCTCCAGAGGTAAACACGTTGCCTGACAGCTCTGCAGGATTTGATTCGGTTGCAATCCAGGCACCCATGTCGTGGCTCCAATCCGCTGATATGTGGGGTTCCTCTCTTGTAGCGTGCACATCTATGACGATCTTCCCATCGTCTGCAAAAAAATAGTCCTTGAAAATCAAATTACCATCATGAAACATGCTGATCAACAAAGTAACATTGTCAGCATTTAGGCTGGTCGCTGCATCAGAAGCGGTAATTATGATCTTTTTTTGTGTATTTT
The DNA here is from genome assembly GCA_039938575.1 of Nitrososphaera sp. Classification (GTDB taxonomy): domain Archaea; phylum Thermoproteota; class Nitrososphaeria; order Nitrososphaerales; family Nitrosopumilaceae; genus Nitrosotenuis. Next base: position 11,184 of record JBDUUJ010000013.1, read on the forward strand.
CCGCAAACTCTGTCGGCGTGATTTGCACTGTGATGTTCAGCTTTCTTTCGCCTACGTTGATCGATCGTATTGTATCTGTACCCAAACCGTGGCCGTACACAGATTGTGACGACATCAACAGGATACTGCCAAACATAACAGATAACAAGAATCCTTTGTTCATAATGTTACCAATTTGACGGTGTCCATTTTTTTGTTTATTTTGAAGTTGCGCGTAAATGCACCTATCCTTTCTGCCTCGCCATCCAGCATGAATAACTCGACACACTTGTTACCATGGATCTTACTGTGCAGATGTGTGATTATCAAATCCTCAAAGTTGTGTTTGATGCCAGCTATGATGTGGTCAAACTCATCGCTGTGCACCACAAGCAAAATGGCATGAAGGCTCCCTGAAAGCTCGTTTTTTTGTTTTTCCTCAGATACATAATTTCGTATTCCAGCTCTGATAACTTCGGATCTGCCTGCAAAACCCATCGACTTTTGTAGCTTGTCAAGCTCAGCTAACAACTCTTCATTTAACGAGATTGATACAATTGGCATGATGGTTCTATTATTAAATTTGTTATAAATATAGCCATTAAAATTATTAATATTTTATAGATTTATTAATAATTTTACGCATGAATAGGTGTGAAACAAAAACCATTACTTGCCGCAGTCGGTGCGGGGATCGTCAGCATAGCTATTGCAATTACTGTTGCACAATCCGGCACCATGCAAGACCAACCTCAAATTCCTGCAGAAACTTCCAAAATCAAAGTTATCGCCTCATTTTATCCGCTTTACGAATTTTCAAAAAACGTTGGAGGCCAAACCGCTGACGTGTCTATGTTTATTCCTATAGGAATAGAACCGCACGACTGGGAGCCAAGTACAGGCAACCTGCTGGAGCTAAAAAAGGCCGACATGTTCGTGTACAATGGAGTTGGGATGGAACCATACGTGGGAAAACTTGTAGACTCGGGGGAATACCAAAATGTTTTGTTTGTTGAAACTGCAGGCCAAATAAGGTTAATCAAGACAGATGATCAACATACTGAAGAAAGCGAAGAACAAGGTCACGTCATTTTGTATGATCCACATGTTTGGCTGGATCCAATCTTGGCAAAACACCAAGTTGAAACAATAAAGAACGCAATGATCCAAGTCGACCCAAACAACGCCCAACATTATGAAGACAATGCAGCCAAGTATTTAGCAGAGCTTGACGCACTTGATTCCAAGATAGTAACGGAGCTGTCGGGATGCAAAAAAGACACCATCGTAACATTCCATACTGCGTTTGCATATTTTGCAAACAGGTACGGTATCAAGACATTCGCATTATCTGGCATCGTACCAGAATCGGAGGCTACTGCAAGTGATCTAAAGGATATGGTGGATTTTATCAAAGAAAACGACATTAATGTAATTTTTGCCGAGGAACTAATTGATCCAAAGCTTGTGACCGTGCTTGCGGACGAAGCAGGAATACAGGTCTTGACCCTCAGCCCACTTGAAGGACTCTCAAAAGAAGAGATTGTCAGAGGTACCACCTATCTTGACAAAATGGAAGAAAATCTGCAAAACATCAAAATCGCACTTGAGTGTCAATGAAAGCCCTCGAAGTATCTAATGTGTCAATATCGTACAATGGTGAGCCTGCCATAGACAATGTCAGCTTTAACGTAGAAGAAGGTGACCTTCTTGGAATAGTGGGACCAAACGGCGCAGGAAAAACTACTCTGTTTAGGGCAGTTTTGGGGCTGCAGAGTTATACCGGTCAGATAAGGCTGTTTGGATATGAAGGCAAAAAATACCTGCCACTGCTCCCTCTTGTAGGCTACGTTTCCCAAAAAGTCAGCTTTGAGGTAAACTTTCCTGCAACTGTATCTGAAATAGTCGCAATGGGCCTCCTTCCAGAAAAAAACCTCAACAAGTGTGCAGTATTTTTGCAAAAAAGCGGATTTACTTGGAATCGTGTCTACAAAAAAATAACCAAAGACCACGACAAGGTAATAGAAGCACTAAAAACTGTCAACTTGGATCAGCTAAAAGACAGAAGGATTGGCGAGCTGTCAGGAGGCGAGCTGCAACGCGTCTTTATTGCAAAAGCACTAGTAAAGGACCCAATCCTGTTGATACTTGATGAGCCGGTGACTGGAGTTGATGTGGATACACAAAACAAATTCTACGATGTAATTAAACGAATCAACGACGAAAACAAAATCACAATAGTGTGGTCCTCACACGACCTAGAAGCAATATCAAAGCTTGCAACTAGGGTGGCGTGCATGAATAGAAAGCTGTTCTTCCACGGCCAAAAAGAAGAATTCTTCTCCAACAAGGAACTACTCAAGACATATGCCGAGTCCGCAATGCAGATGCACATGCATGATCATGACTGAAAATGAGCCTTGAAATCCTAAGCTACAGCTTTATGCAAAAGGGGCTGATTGCAGGCACTGCCATTGCCGTTATCTGTTCTCTGATGGGGCTGTTTCTTGTGCTGCGAAGACATTCTCTGTTTGGCGATGCACTCTCGCATATGGCCTTTGGCGGAATCTCGGTTGGCATGTTTGCAGGAGTCTACCCGCTGTGGACCGCATACGCTGTCTCCATTCTTGGGGCCCTTGGGATGACAAAACTCAGAAAGAGCACAAAGATCTCAGGCGATGCGGCAATTGCAGTTCTTTTGGTGTCAGGATTTGGTGTTGGCGTTCTGCTCATCTCTGCAAGCGGTGGGTTCTCAGTGGATCTTTTCAGCTTTTTGTTTGGCAGCATACTTCTCATAAGCACAGAGGACACAATTCTTATCGTCGGAATAAGCGCTTCAATAGTGACGGCAATAACTATACTAAGAAAGCAGCTGCTTCACTTTACTTTTGATGAAGAGCAAGCAAAGGTAAGCGGCCTCAACGTCGACAGGCTCAATTACATCTTTGTAGTAATCGCAGGAATCACCGTAATTACGTCGATGCGTCTTGTAGGAATACTCCTTATCTCGGCTCTTATTGTGCTACCAAACATCACTGCCATGTTGTTTGGAAAAGGCTTCAAAAAGACAATCGGGATCTCGATCTCGATTTCCATCTTTTCTGTTGTAAGCGGCATAATCATGTCATACTATTGGGATCTTGCGCCCTCTGGGATGATAGTGATGATTTCTGTAGCTATTCTTGTCGTTACTCTGGTAGCAAAGTACTTTGGCATCATAGGACAAAGAGCGGCCCATCTACCTGCTAAAGCGTGAAAACTCTTTTTTTGCCTCGTATTCGGATTCTGCCTTTCTTAACTTGAATTTGAGCTCGTCATATTCCAGCTGGAGCTCCCTTTTTTTGGCGTTGATCTGGTCGTAGAGGTCTTGCGTTTTTTGGATCCTGTCTCTAAGCTGCTCCAACTCTGTTTTGAGTGAGTCCCTTTCAGGCTTGAGGTATGCGATGATCTCCCGCACCTCTTGCAATTCATCAACTGCGGCCCTTTTTTGTTGGTGTTCAAGCTCAGCCTTCTTTATCTTTGACTTGAGATCTGCAAGCTCGCCTTCGATTGCGTCCTTTTCTATCTTTAGGTGAGTTATGACTGCTTTGAGCTCGCCCAACTTTTCTTTTTCGGCCTTCTTTTCTTCATACTCGGTTTCAGTCTTTTTGATCTTCATATTCAGCTGCTCAATCTCTGCAACGAGTGTGTCTTTCTCGGCCTTTAGTGCGGAAACATCAAAACGGACATCTTCAAGCTCGTCTCTTGCCAACTTTTTTACCTCATACTCTTTTTCCGCTTGCTTTATCATTGACCTCAAATTTTCCAGTTCCGACTTGAGTGCCTCTTTGTCTAGCTTCAGATAATCAAGAACGGATCTTACATCATCAAGCTCTTTTTTTGCGGCTAGTTTTTCTTCGTATTCCTTTCTGGCTTGCTCGATTTTTTGCTCAAGTTCTCTGAGTTCCTGCTTTGGGGCCTTGTTCTGGCTTTCAAGATTCTTGACTTCTTCTTGCAGCTGATCTCGTTTTACTTCAAGTTCTTTGACTTTGATTTCGAGATCATTAATTTCTTCTTTTTTTAGTTCTTTTTGTTGTAGCTCCAACTCAGCTTTCTTTATCTTCCAGCGCAGCTCCAACAGTGTTTTTTCTCCTTCCTTTATCTGCTTCTGTATTGTTGCAAATTTGTCAAATTCCTGTGTTTCATTCATCGAATTCAAATCAGCAGACCCAGAAGACGTAGCGACATCAAACTCTGAGAATTGTTGCATGCAGTCTTGGCCTTTGCCAGTCTGCTCTGTGTTACTGTCATCATCAGTCATAGTGCGTGCCTGGTTTACTTTGTCTCTGAATTGAATCAACTCAGCTTCTTTGCGCTTTAAGTTATCTCTGAATTCTTGTAACTCATTGCGTATCTGGTTTGTGTCCGATTTGATGTCTGAAAGATTTTTATGAGCATATTCAGCTATGAGGCTTGCAATTTTTTCTTCGTCTTTTAGTGACAGTGTGATGGTGCTTGGCGTCTGTGCTTCAGCAGTCTGTTGCGCAGATTTGTTTGAAAAACTCACTCCATCATAACTGCACCCACTCTCATCACACAAAGGATTTTCTGAATTCAAAATGTTGGCAAGCTTTTTGACCCTCTGTATGCCTTCCCTCATCGAGGAGGCCATTTTTGCGGTCTCGCTCATATCGCCTGTCATGGCTGCAATCGACTTTGTGCTTTCTTCAAATATTTGGCCTGCCGCAGACACAGGCTGCTTATCGGCAGGTACTGCTTCTGGCTTCTCGATTTTGACACCGCTTTCCTTTAGCCGCTTTGCAAAATAACCTGCTCCCTTTTTTTGTTCAGAGTCTGCAGTGCTGCGCATAAATGGTGTTGCACCAAGTTGGATAATATCGCCATGTCGTTCAAAAAGAACAAACTGTTTTTAATCAAGCAGGGAGTCAAGTCGCCGCTTGTCATGTATGCTTTTTACAAAAAACAGCGAGGTGGCTATGATTCCAGCTGACACAAGTGGCGAGACAAGCTCAAAGTAGCGGATCTTAAAGCTTGCAGTCTGTTCTGTGACACTCAATGCGGCGTCTTCAGTCAAGGTGACACTGCCAAGCTTGTTGCCGCGTTGTTCTACAAACCAGACATTGCCGTTTTTGTCAGCAGTCACAAACTGTGTAAAGGTGGATTTTGTAGGAATATCTATCTCTGCAAACTCGCCTTTATGTGGATCGTACACACCAAGCTTGTCTGATGTGTGTTGCGCAATCCAGACGTTCTCAAATCTGTCTTGAACTAGGCCAAAAGGCAGAGAGTTTGGGTCTGGAATGGAAAATGTTTCAAATGTCTGCAAGACTGGATTGAATTTTGTTATGCTCAAACCAATATGTTCAGAAACCCAAATGTTTCCGTCTGCGTCGATGAACAGTGCAAATGGCTCCTTCAGCGGAGTATCTGGTGTGAACTCTTGCATCTTTCCGTCTTGTGGGTTAATCATCCCTATCTTGCCTCCCTGTGACTCTGCAAACCAGATGTTTCCATCAGTGTCTTTTGCAAGCGCGACTGGACCTGATGGATTTGTCGGAGTGAGGTATTCGTTAAACTCGTTTGTCTGTGGATTATACCTTAACAGAGAATGTCTATCTACCAGCGCAATCCAGATGTTGCCGCCACGATCTGATTCCAAAGAAATTGGAATTGACTTGGTAGGAAGGGCAATGAGGTGGAACTCTTCTGTCACAGGATCAAAGTATCCTATCTTGCTTTCTGGCGTATCTGTAAACCAGACTTTGCCATCAAGCAGCTTGAGAAAAACACTTGTCTTTCCTTCAAATTCGTAAGGCGTAAATTGTTTTTGCGATATTGAAAACTTCCACAATCTGGGCTTTGATGCGTCACTTAGCCATATGGTGTCATCTCCGTCGTATGCGGGGTAAAGAGGTGCTGCGTCAACTGGGAGGCCATACTCGACTATGTCGGTTTTCAGCTCGGAAATGTGCGGCTTGACAAATACAACAAAGCTTGTGACTTCGTTTGCATGATTGATTCTCTGTGCCTCAATTTCTACATTCCATTTACCCGAAAACCCAAACGTCAGCCTCCCTTGATAAGTTAAATCAGACGAATCTGATTTGTCTAGAGGCACCTCCAGCGGTGCAATGTTTCGTTGCGGGTTTGAGATCTTGACATTAATTCCACTGAGATCCTCAAGGGGGTTTCCATGAGAATCTAATGCAGAGACCAGTACGTTGTTGGCTCCGACTTTAAACGGTTCTATCCTCACATCAAACCTGACATTTTCAGAAAACGCACTGGTGTCAAGGCCGTAACTGACTTTTTGTACCTGTTCTTCTGCCTGGGTGGTAGGCAACGACGAGTTGGTCAGCAGCGCAACCACTCCCAACAGAATTATGCCAAGTACTGCCTCGGTCTTCAAGGATCTTTTCAGCTTTTTGTGTACAGTAATACTGCCTGACTCCAGTCTACCTTCCGCCGTTTTCTGTATTCTGAGCTGGTTGTAACCACCAAGTGCCACCATGCAAGACGCAATAGCTATTTTGGCAATTATCAAATAACCATAGTAGGATTGTCCAAGTGCCTTCACATCGTCTTCGAGTAGCCACAAAAGTGTGGGCCCAGTAATTATGATGATCCCAAGCGAGATTATGAACATCGAAGAAAATTTTGGAATCATTAATAATGCGAGACGTTCTTTTTTGGAGTCATCTAGCTTTGCAATGACAGGCAAAAGTATGAACGCAAAAAATATCACGCCGCCTATCCAGACTGACGCGATGAGGTTGTGGGCGTAATCTATAACCAGTGCAGACAGCTGTGCACTTGCTGTACCGTGACCAATGAGGGTTGTGGTGCCGATCAAAACCAAGGAAAGGCCAAGCACGACCCATTGTTTTTTGTGCGATACAGACGATTTGTTTTCCATTAGGAACCAAATGGCAAGAAGGATCACAGTTATTGCCATTCGTAATATCCAAACAGAACCAAATGATGTCTGCAGAACACTTGAAGCAGAGGATTCAAGGCGTATAGTTTGCACCGCCAGCATCAGGATGTTTGATGCAAACACCAAAAAGAGCCCAATGCCTGTTATGGAGGAAAATTTTACATGGTAGATTTTTTGGAGTTCCGAAATACTCTCTTTGATGGATTTTTTTCTTTCTACTGCTTTCCACATCACAAGCGAGGAGATCGCAGAACCTAACACAATCACTTGGCCGACCAATCCGGGGAATCTGGAGCCAGCTTCTGGAAAATAAATCGACTCTGTTACGTCTTTTTGTTTTGGTGGTGGCACGCTTACATTGCCTACTCCAAAGACAAGTGTTTCTGGAACTAGGTGGCCATCGACTTTGGAGAGAACCTTGCTTGCCACAGTATACACCCCATCGGTTAGCGGCGGAGTAGTGACAACCAGCACCGAGTCTTCTTGCAGATATCTGGTGTCCTTATTGTCTATCTGATTCCCGTTGCTGTCAAAGACTTTGATCTCGCTAAAGTCGAGCTCAACTGCTTCTGAGTATCTGATGACTATCTGAGTGGTGCCTGCAGGAACAGTCGAGGAGGGCTGCGGGTTTGATTCCACAATGACAGGATGCGCATAAGCTGGAACAGCGCCTGCAAAAAACACGATTAGTAAAACAAAAAGAATCTTTTTCAATTTACTGTCCAGGGTTCTGTGTAATTGATGGATGTTGGCCAACGATGTTTACCATCGGGTGCTACCCAACAACCAACCTGCTTCCATCGACTCTGAGGATTAGTGGTTCAAATAAACCCACGTTCCCCCTCATCGCTTCACTTGGAAGCCCTCGAGGATGGCAAAACCTACTCCACCCCTTGTAGGCAATGTTCAGAGACGCCACTACATCTCTGTCCATTGATTTCCTACAATTA
>JBDUUJ010000014.1:0-8109 GCA_039938575.1 Nitrososphaera sp.
ATGTTGATAGCTTGTTGCTCGTAGCCTTCTGGTGTTCCAGTCCATGCACCAATTCCGTTACCAGTATCCCAGATGTGCGGGCTTGCAAGTGTTCCAGTGAGAACTGCACCTGTAAAGCCTCCCATTCCGTGGACTCCCCAGACGTCGAGTGCGTCGTCCCATTTTCGGGAGTTCTTGAAGGCAACGCATCCATAGCAGACAGTTCCTGCAGCTATTCCTATGATTATAGATGCCATTGGGCCTACGAAACCTGATGCCGGAGTGATTGTGACCAATCCAGCTACTGCGCCAGATGCTGCACCAACGATGCTTGGCTTGCCTGTGTGGGCCCATGCCATGAGCATCCATGTGAGTGCTGCCATACCGGTTGCGGTGTTTGTGACAGTCCATGCCGATGTTGAAACTCCGTCTGCTGCAACTTCTGAACCTGCGTTGAATCCGAACCAGCCAAACCAGAGCATGCTTGCACCAAGAACCACCAGTGGGATATTGTGTGGTTCCATTGGAACCTTGCCATATCCAAGTCTTCGTCCCAGAATCAGGGCTCCTGCGAGTGCGGAAAATCCCGATGACACATGTACAACGGTTCCTCCTGCAAAGTCAAGTGCTGCAGACGGTTTAAGATCTGGGTTCAGATCAAGTGATCCTCCTCCGATGAATCCTCCTCCCCAGACCCAGTGTGCCACTGGATCATAAACGAAGGTGGCCCACAAGAGAATAAAGACCACAAAGGCGCTGAACTTGATTCTGTCAATCAATCCCCCAATTATGAGTGCCGGTGTGATGATTGCGAAGGTTGCTTGGAACATAGCGAATAGCTGGTGCGGTATTGTTCCAGGCCAACTGGCACTGCATTTGACCTCCTGGCTTACCACGTACGGCGACCTAAGGGTATAGTAGACCTGGTCCGTACATGCACCTGGCGAGCCAAGTGGAGCTACGTGAGAGACCTTGTTGAAGCCGACGTAGTCTAGCGCTCCCATGAATTTGTTGCCATCAGATGTGTTTGGACCAAACGCAAGCGTGTATCCCCACAGTACCCACTGGACCGAGATTAGGCCCATTACGACGAAAGTCATGCCAATTACGTTTACTGCATTCTTTGATCTGGCAAGACCGCCATAGAAGAAGGCAACACCCGGGGTCATAAATAAGACCAGAGATGTTGCGGCCAGCATCCATGCGGTGTCGCCAGTATCAATCATACACGGTGCGTATGTTCCAGAACCTGGTTCTGTTTCATACCAACATTCATTGGGGTTGCCAGTGTCGATTCCGGTTCCCCTTGTTACATATCCATCCATGCCATCTTCAATTTGTTGTGCGTAGGCAGTGGATAGTACGCCTGTAGCTGTTGCGGCAACTGCTACCACAAGTAATAGAGCGTATTTTTTGTTCTTTGAATACACCTGTTCGTGTATTCGTCTTTGTGACATTATACGACAATATGTCGTTGAAAATATAAGATGTAGTCCTACCAAACTGTAAATTTGTTTAATCTATGTTGAACTATTGCATAGAAATTAATCAGTTGTTTAGTCAATCATTGGATCCGTCTTGATTTAGTCAACTACCACCTATTGAATAGGTGGCTCGTAGCTGCCGTTGTGACGCTACGATTGGCTGGTTGACTATCAACAGCCTGCCCAGCAGAGCGTCTTTTGCCGTGATTTCCTATAAATCCATAGTTACGATTTGTGTGTCTTTGAGTATTCTTCTTCATCGAGCCTGAACTCTTCTTCGTCTGCATATGCCTGTTCAGCATGTTCTCCTATATCCAAACCAATATCTTCTATTTCCTTTGAGACACGTATTCCAATTAGGAACTTGATTACTTTTAGGATGGCGTACGTGCCTCCAAAGCCTAGTCCTGCAGCAACTGCCACACCAAATGCCTGTATTGCCAATTGTGTCGGGTCGCCAAACAACAAACCGTTAGGACCTGTTGGGTTGATTGCTGTCGATGCAAATATTCCAATGGACAGTGAGCCGATTATTCCTGCAATTCCGTGGACAGAGCTTACATCTAGTGCATCATCTATTTTGAATCTGTCCTTGATTAGCAAGACACCACAGTATGAGGCAAGACCTATTGCTATGCCGATGATAAAGGAGTGCTCCACACTTACATAACCTGATGCTGGTGTGATTCCAGCCAAGCCAGCGATTGCTCCATTTATTGCAGCAACAACACTTGGTTTTCCAGTTCTCATCCATGACAGCCCAACCCATATGAGTGCAGAGATTGAGGATGCCATATGAGTCACAATTACTGTGTTTCCAGCAACGCCGCCAGACGACAAGGCGCTTCCTGCATTGAATCCAAACCATCCAAGCCATAGAAGTGATGATCCCAGTACCGCAATTGGTATACTGTGAGGAACCATGATTGCTGGTCCATAGTTTTTTCTCCTTCCCAGAACAAGTGCTGCCGCAAGTGCGCCCATTCCAACGCTTGTGTGAATCACGATTCCGCCTGCAAAGTCAAATACTCCCATCTGGCCGAGCCATCCACCGCCCCATATCCAGTGAGTCAACGGGTAATAGATCAAGACAGACCATGCACCGACGAATAACAAAAATGACGAAAATTTCATCCTCTCTGCTATTGTCCCAGTCAGCAGTAACGGCGTGATTGCAGCAAACATGAGCTGGAATTTTGCAAACAGCACGCCCGGAATGGTTGGTGCAAACGGCAAAGAGTCATTCCATGGGACCCCTTTTAGGAACACATAGTCGAGATTTCCTGCAATTCCACCTGTGTCCGGCCCAAAAACGAGACTAAATCCAAAGATGAACCACATCACACTAAGCAGCGCCAGCCCCGTAAAGATCTGCATGAAAATTGAGACGGTGTTCTTTTTTCGCAACAACCCTGCCTCAAAGAGCCCCAGTGCTGGAATCATCAACAACACGAGACTTCCAGCAATTAGAATCCATGCTGTGTCTCCGGAGTCTATTGGCATCAGTCAGATAGATTAGCTGATTATTAATAATGATAACTAGATCAGCTAGTAGTTTGTTATACAAATGACATACATTTTATGAAAACAATATTTGTGAGAAGTAGTTAGGGCATGCAAATGATAAGAATCGAGGCCATACTTGGAAAAAATGACGTTATGCCTATCAGCGAGGCGTTAAAGAAGATCAAAGTCGGTGGCCTGACTGTCACAAAGATGAGGGGCCGTGGAAAGAACCCGCCACCAGAGATTCATGCATCAAAGGGAACCGAGATCTTTGTCCCTCAGTTTTCAGACAAGTATGTCGTGCAGGTAATCGTGCCGGAGACAAAGGAAGAAGAAGTCATAAATGCGATAAAACAAAATGCCACGATTGGCAAGATCTTTGTGTCGCCGATTTTAAGAGCAATCGATATTGCTTCTGGAAATGAGGGCGAAGCCGTAATTTAGAATCTGTCTTCGTAGATTACTTCTGGATGTCTGAGCTGTCGCTCAAGTGTCTTTAGATGAGCCGTGACGCAGTGATTTACAAAATCATTAAATGACCTGATTCTGTAATTTGTCATCAGAGTCTCCTTGTTTTCTTCATAAACTCTTTCGATTCGTGCAAGTGTGTGTTTTTGCAACGACACGAGTCTGTTTCTTGTGGGCTTCGGCGTCCTTGAGATAAATGAGTCCTGCGACTCGAGATCCTTTTCTGATTCAAATGTCCGCATATCAACAACCTCTGTCATCTCCGATACGAAGATCTTGCCAACAGGCTTTGATGAAACGCCTGATTCGTTTGAAATTACCTCGATCACACTCCGTGCATCCTTGTCTTGGACGACAAGCTCGATTTTTGAAAGCGGAACTGATTTGATTCCAGTCGAGCCTGCCTTGGAGACTTTTTGTGAATCTAGGATGGTTCCGTCTTCGAGGTTGCGCTTGTCGATTATGATGCACCCCAGATTTTGCAGTCTTGCTGTTACTGATGGTAAATTAGATCTGCGGATTATTGCCTCGATTTTTTTCAACGTTGCTTACCCCATGGCTCCCTTTTTTATACCTTCAAAATTTCCGTACACACAACTTGTAATTTATTTTGGAATTTAGGGCAAACTATGATTTTCAGGGCTGAGAATAAGAAATGTTGTAAATTTTGATTAGAATTTGCCTGCCAAGCTTTTCCAGCAACAGATGGTACCAGTTTTGCCTGTAGTGTGACATTAAGCGAACGGCTTACCTGTTCTTTGCATTTTCTGCATGTCACCCAAGTTTCATTTGTGGTTTTTTGTTATATCATAAATGAACATTTTTGATTTAATTAAAAATCAGTTGTTTGTGCGTTGTAAAAAACAGATTTTAGCTATATTCTGATTATTCCCTGACTTACCAGATACTGAATTCCCTTGACAAAGTCGTCGTCGGTAATAGTTCCTTCAGACCACCATTTGGCGTTGTTTTTTACCCATGATGGAATTTGTGAGCCTGTTGCCTTGCCTGCTTGTGTTGGAGGTATCTTGAGAATTCCCTCCTTTATCAAAAATTGGATTCCCTGGACAAAGTCCGTATCACCTATTGTGCCGTCTGCCCACCACTTGGCGTTGTTTCGAATCCACGTGGGGATTGCTGTTTGTGGTTTTTGCTGCGGTGCATCTTGTTGTATTTTCTCACTTAGCTCAAATTGCATGCTTGCCGGAACAAACGAATCAAAGTTGATGAGGCCTCTTCCGACCAGTGCCAGCTGTAGTGTGTAGCTTCCTTTTGATGGGATTGTGATCAGTCTTGAATCCACGCCGCTTGGAACCATAATGCCAAGAACGTTGGCGTTGTTACCTGTGTTTATGATAAATTCATCTCCAGTAGAATCTTTGACGCTGTATGCATACCTGATCTCTTTTGCAAGTGCACCAGATGGCTCAAAGAATGCAATTGTAAATTGGACATCTTTGTTTGAACCATATCTTGAGTCATATGAGACTGTGGCCTTGTAGCCGTTTGCAAATGAAAGATCTGTTGATTTTATTGCAGTACTTGTGTCAGGTGTTATCTCCACAAGCATTGTGTGTTTGTCTTTTATTTTGTCTTTGAGCATCTTGAGCTCCTCACCAGTGATCAGAAAGTGGATGATGTTCGCATCTTTGTTTGAGTACGGATCAAAGTGTATGTCTTTTGGGAAGATTGGAATTCCGTTGACTGTTCCTTTGAAGCTGATCACACCTTGAAGTGGTGCAAAGTTTTTGGGAATCTCTATGTCGTTTCTAACAAGTTGCGTGTGTTCTGCATGCTCCCAGTGGAAAGGCGTCTCAAAGGTAAGTGTCTTTGTTGATTCAGAGAACCTAAGATAGGTCAGCTTCTCAGAAAAAGCTCTAACTGTAACTGGTGTTTTGCCAGATGATGTGTCAAGTGAGAATTTTTGCACGTGTGCAATGTTTATGTTTGTTTCAAAGTCTATGTCTTGCGCAGTCTGGGTTTTTGGATTTGTTGCGCCGATAATTGAGACTTTGACTGTGTAGGTGCCGCTTTTGTCAAACACCGGCCCCCTCATTACTGGAATGCTGGTGGCAGAGGAGGTCAGCGCGCTTGGCACTACTGGATCTTTGTCTCCATCGTATTTGGTGCAACGCCAAAGCTCTTTTTCTGCACACTCGGAGTTTGGTTGGACTTTGATTTGGAGCTCACCATCACTGTCATAGAACATCTGCGACGCCAAGAGTGATTGACCTGAAAAAATCTGTATGCGATAAGTCACCTTTTCTATGTTGATATTGGTTTGGCTGTCGTAGAAACGGGCTTTGAGTGTTGCAAATGGGTGCTTGGCGGGATCAAAATCTGCAGGCTCAAGCCAAGTAGCGACAGTAACCTGTTTGTTGCCAAAGCTTATTGGTGGTGCTGCCTCGCCACCATGGTGCTGCGCAAAAACCACATTAAATGAGAATACAAACAGTGCAATTACGATAGCTCTTAAAGACAACAATTTACCGCTTTATTTAGGATATTAAAAACGGTTCTGTGTAATCCGCAGATGTTGTATCTGTGTTTACCAACGAGTGCTACCAAAAAATTAGGTCTTGCCAAAACCAGAATGACTCATGCCATTTTGTATCTGTGCCACAATTCTGCAACCAACATAAAAGAATTAGAGATTTTTGGAAGATTGCCTACAGTGGGAACCGCGAAGTTACGCTTGCAGAGATCGTAATGCGGTCAAGCGGAAAGAGGCTGCCGAATCTGTCAGGTAGTAGTTCACTTCAAAGATCGACGCAAAGATTAAGCAGAATCATTTTTAAGAATTTCAACCAACATAGTCGTAATGCCAGTAGATCTTATCCGCACAATAAGCCGAGTCGGTAAGTGGTCTGCAAACAGAATGATTGGAAAAAGACGACCCCTTATTGCAGTATTCAGCCTGACTCATTACTGCAATTATTACTGCCCAATGTGCCCATTTGGTGATTCAGACAAACAAGGCCAGCTCAGTCTTGTAAAGAAACACGACTTGACTACAGAGCAATGGAAAACAGTATTTGACAAGACTGCAAAATATTGTATTTGGTCCATAATTGAAGGCGGCGAGCCCACAAGCAGGCCTGACTTTATGGAGCTCGTAAAGCATCTTTACTCTCTGAAACTTCCAATTACATTGATTACGAATTGTTCGTTGTTGCACAAAATAGATCTTGATGAACTGAAAAAATACATTCAATTCATCACGTGCAGCATAGATTCTGTCTTTGAAGAACCATACTGTAAGGTACGTGGCGTGACGCCGTCAATGTACCAAAAAGTAATGGAAAATCTGCAATTATTAACGCAGAAAAATATTCCGCATTACTTTAACAGCGTAATTACAAAATATAACACGCAGGAATTTATAGACGGGACGTATTTTGAGCGCGCCAGAAATATGGGTGTAAGCTCTGTGTCTCTTACCTTTGTTGAGGACAGATCCGATGTAGGTTATTCGCTTTTGCCGGACAGAAACACAATCAATGCGGTTTGCAAAAGCATACTTGAGCACATCAAATCAGAAAGATATCCGCACGTAATGATACCACCTCAGTATTTTGAGCAGATACTTGAATATGGTCGAGGTATTTTTGATGAATGTGGGGTGTGGAAGAGTGTCTTTGTGAATGCAAACGGTACGGTGATGGTGCCTTGCTGGAAGTTCAACAATTCTGAGAACACCTACAACATACTTGAGAAAGAGATTGCTGAGATCTGGGATGCTCCTCAGTGGGAGATAGCAAAAACATGTCATGATTGTGAGGTGCTAGGCTGTATTTGGTATTCCTCTCAACCTGTCACTACATTTGCACACAACTACATGAGAGGTTTGTCAAAGATGATAAACCAGCAAAAGCCGGAGCTTGTAACTGCGATCTAATATGTCCGATAAGTTGGCTTGGCAGAATTTACACGAGATGAGGGATGATACGAAGCCATTTTACGAGCTTTGACTCTACAGAAAATTCCTCAGAAACATAAGCTCTTCGCCACAGCTAAAAGGTGCGCCTATGTTTGTTCAGATAGTCCAGTGTGAAGCTATGAAGACTGTTCCGGTCATCGATGTATTAACAGAAAAGATTCAACTAGACTTAAGAGAACCTGCCTCATTTGATGAATTAGACATAGTTAGAGATTGAAATCGTTAGTTTGAATTGGCTGTAAAGTTTCGGTTGCTTTTCTTGGGGTCAGAAAGTGGGTGTAAAGTTTCGGTTGATTTGTGCCAACAAACTCAGAATCGATATAAAAGAGTAGATGAATGTGAATTAGGCAACAACCCTAGTCCCCAAGTACTTGGGGTACCAGCTGTAACATCTGAGGGCGTCAAACTATTTACGCCAATCCCTCAAGGGAATAAAAATTGCAATAAAATCTGAATCTAAACCTTATAGTCAAGGTATTAAATAATCGAATAATTTCACAACAGGGACTTCACCTGTCTGAATCAGCTGAATAAAACAATTCTACATCTGGTTTGTATCTGAGAAGAACTGGTTTCCAAGGTTCTTCTATCTTCCTCCACTGGATCTCGATTGGGTTCAGCTGTGGTGCGTATCTTGGACAGTGGATTATCCTGACACAACCATTTGTTGATCTTAGGTGTTTTCTGACCCTGCTGCTTTGATAGGCAGCATTGTCTGCAAACAACAGGATC
>JBDUUJ010000015.1:0-20177 GCA_039938575.1 Nitrososphaera sp.
TGTATTGGGTGTAATTATTTAACATATTTGTTGCAAGTGATGTTGACTTTAACATTAACTTGTAAGCTCATTTTTTGGTAGCACCCGACAGTTAACACGAAGAACAAACATCCGTCAAGTTAACAGAACCTCCAGCACCAACTGTTATAAATCATAGAAGCAAACTAAACAAAATGGCAATCACAAAGCATACGCGTGACTTTATTGAAAACCTGATTGACTACTACATCAGCGAGGCTCCCTCCTACAAACAGATTGCAGAATCATATGCGCCAGAGGTACGTGCAGTAGACGACGCAGCTTTTGGAATAATTACAGGTTGTGTTTATTCAGCTTTTTTACGTGCATATGAGAATGAAAACAAACCAGTTGAGCTTGACGACATGCAAGAATTCAACCAGATCATTAAGGACAGAGCAGCAATAATAAAAAAAGCCATAATGGGCACCCCAGAATGAGTTAAATTCGCACAAGACGAGGTTACTTTGTTGGCAGAAATTACACGCTACCGAATACAGCAAATAGTTGACAACGGACAAATCGTTCAGTTGACGTTAGCAGAAGATGTTCAGACAGAACCACTTTCACAAAAACAGTTGATCATGGAATCAGTTGCAAAAAAGCTCGACCCCGAGCTAAGAGAGCAAGTACAGCCTCTTTTGGAAGCAATCTTGCAGGCACAGCCCACAATCAAGATAAAAAGCTATGAGCAAACCATGATTTCAATTACGATGCCAAGGGCAAGGTATGAGCGGATGGGTCGCCCTCAGGTGGGTCAAATTCTCGAAGTCAACATTTCAGCCAAGTAGTGGTTCTATTTCTTGTCTAGTTTTCAGTGGGAGTGAACAGGTAAAGTTTTTGCAAATAAAGACGGTAGTCTGTTCTGTAAATTCTTTTCCTGCAAAAAACGGATATCTGAACAGCTTGGCTAATTTGTCAGCAGTAGGTACGCGTACTATAATTGCTTCTGGTAGAAATTTTTTTGTGACAAAATCCGTTATTTCTTTGTCCACTGGATTCAGTAGTGTTATTTCTGTTGGTTTTTCCAAGTACAGATAGATTGTGTTGAGCAGATAGCCAAAGCCAAACGGATTTTCTGCCGCAGCAAGAGCAAACGCCTCCATCGTTTTTACAGCGATTTCTAAGAATCTTTGTTGTTGTGTTAGATGGTACAGCTTCAGCAAGACGTTTGCAGCTACCGAGTTGCCAGAAGGTAAAGACAGGTCGTAATTATTTTTTGGCCTAATTATGAGGGGCTCGTGATTGTCTGCAGTAAAGTAAAAGCTGTTGTTTTTTTCGTCCCAAAAGTGATCAATTATGTGATTTGCGAGGTTTGTTGCAAGATCCAGATATTTGACTTCTGCTGTTGCTTCAAACACATCAATTAGCGCGCCTATCAAATATGAATAATCCTCAAGGTAGCCGTTGAGTTTTGCGTGTCCGTTTTTGTAGGTTCGCATCACGCTGGTGCCCGACATTAAATTTTTTTCAATGAATTCGAGACCATTTTGTGCTGCTTGGAGGTATTTTTTTTCGTCTGTGACTTGGTAGCCTTTTGCAAATGCAGATATCATAAGTGCGTTCCAAGATGTAATGATTTTGTCGTCCAGCCCAGGCCTGACCCTCTTTGAGCGGACGTCGAGTAGTTTTTTGGAGGCTTCTTCAATTAGATTTCTTACCTTGTCTTCTGAGAGTCCAAAGTGGAATGCTACGGTAGATGCGGCCAGATTATTGTTCAGAATTGTTTTCCCTTCAAAGTTTCCGCCGTCTGTGACATCATAATATAGACAAAATACATCCGCGTCTTGACCAAGAATCTCTTGAATCTCTTTTTTACTCCATACATAGTACTTGCCCTCTTCTCCTTCAGAGTCGGCATCAAGTGCGGAATAAAATCCTCCTTGTGGAGAAGTCATTTCACGCAATACAAAGTCGAGTGTTTTTTTTATCACATCAAGGTAGAAAGGATCTTTTGTTAGCATGTATGCTTCAGCATATACAACTGGGAGTAGGGCGTTGTCGTAAAGCATTTTTTCAAAGTGCGGTACGAGCCACCTTGCATCTGTAGAATACCTGTGGAATCCGCCTCCAATTTGATCAAAGATTCCACCACGCGCCATCTTGTTGAGTGTCTTTAACACAAACTCGGAAAACCTAGAGATTTTTGAGAGTTTTGAGTATCTAAGTAGGAATGAAAGGTTTGCCGAGTTTGGAAATTTTGGTGCACTTCCAAATCCCCCATATGTGTTGTCTGCAATCTGAAATAGATTCACTGCCGCCTCATCAAGAATCGATTTTTCCAATTTGGCCGGAGCCGCAACTAGATCTGCGCCCTGCAGGTTTGCCATAAAGTTCTCTGCTGTTTTTTTTACATCATGGGGTTTTTCCTTCCATGCTTGTGCAAGCTGACGCAGAATGCTTCCAAAACCAGGCCTCCCATAGCTATCAAGTATTGGGAAGTAAGTTCCGACGTAGAATGGTTTTTGATCAGGTGTGAGAAAGACACTCAGCGGCCAGCCACCCTGCCCCGTTGCCATCTGGCATGCTTTTTGGTAAATGTCATCTAGGTCAGGTCTTTCCTCCCTGTCAACTTTGATGCTGACAAAATTCTCATTCATAATTTTTGCAATCTCTTCGTTTTCAAATGATTCGTGTTCCATTACGTGACACCAGTGGCACGAACTGTAACCTATGCTCAAAAAAATGGGCTTGTTTTCTTGTTTTGCTTTTTGTAGCGCTTCCTCACACCAAGGATACCAATCCACTGGATTGTGAGCATGTTGCAAAAGATATGGGCTGGTTTCATTAATTAGGTGATTTTGTGTCAACATGATTTTCTCAAATTCAGAGTATTTGTGTCTTAATTTCATAACCTTTTTTCTTCCAGATCATATATTCTAGCATTAATTTGTGCCAAAAGCCGCATCTTGGATTTTTGCGCTTTTTTGTTGTGCGAATAGTCTTTTTTCTCAACCAAGTGCATCAGTTCATTGAGTTCCTCAAGTCCAAGTACCTTGAGCCCCTTCTTTGAGACCACCTCCAAGAGCTCAACGCGCCTTTGATCGTCTGAGGTCACTTCATCCACAAAATTAAATCAGAGTCCACAGGTTTAATTTTTGTGAAAGGTGAGGTTTTGTAGATGGCAAAAATGCAGGCAATGATTCTCGAAAAACTAGGCCCAATTGAGACAAAACCGCTCAAATTGGCCGAAGTTGCAAGACACCAAATCAAAAAACCAAACGAAGTACTGCTAAAAATTGAGGCGTGTGGTGTCTGCCACTCACAACTACACAGCATCGAAGGAGATTGGGTAAAATATGGCCTGCCGCCCACTTTGCCAACTATTCCAGGACATGAAATAGTTGGCACCGTAGTCGAAACTGGAAGCAAAGTAACCAAGCTCAAAGTAGGACAAAGAGCAGGGATCTCGCCACTGCTGGAGTCGTGCATGAATTGTAGTTACTGCAAACATGGAAAGGAACACCTGTGTGACCTAGCTGAGATAACAGGAGAATCATTACGTGGTGGGTACGCAGAATACATTACTGTATCTGAGGACTTTGCCACACTAATTCCAGATTCTATGAAATCAGAGTATGCTGCCCCTTTGTTTTGTGCCGGAATAACAGCGTACAAGGCAGTGGTTGCTGCTGAGCCTGCCAAAGAAAAGAAGGTAGGCATTTTTGGAATAGGTGGAGTCGGCCATCTCGCAGTAGAGTTTGCCAAACTGAATGGCTGCAGAGTGATAGGTATTGCAAGAAATCAAAATCATTTAGATGTCGCAAAAAAAGTTGGTGCCGACAACGTAATCAAATACACAGAAAACCAGTTAGACTTTCTTACCACACTTAAAAAAGAGGAAGGCCTGCTAGATTGCGCCATTGTCTTTGCTCCTTCTGATGCAGTTGCAGAAACCGCACTTAATTCCATAAAAAAAGGCGGCATTGTGGTTCTTGGAGTGTTAGTAAATCTTCCAAATTTTGATGCGTTTTCAGAAAAGACAATTCGTGGTACTGTGATTGGTTCAAGATCCGACATGAGCGCTGTTGTAAAAATTGCAGAACAAAACCAACTCAAAGTCATATACAAGACGTTTCCTCTGCAAAATGCAAATGAGGTGCTAATGGACCTCAAGTATTCAAAAATGGATGCAAGGGCTGTACTTACTCCTTAAATCGTTTAACATACACAAGATAATGCATCAAGATATTCTTTGGCCTTAAATAATAGAAACCAGTCAGCAATTCATTGAACTGCAAGCGTTGCCACCATGCACCGTACGCACACACACCATCAAAGGAAAGTAGTTCGCTAGTCAAGCTTGGAAGATGTTCAATACCACATTGCACATGCAAGCAGTATGTGGAGTTTGAGCAGCTCGATGAAGAACTCCTTTGATTTTTTAGATTCATATAACAAGATGGGATGATTCAAGTAATGAAAGAGCACCGTTCATCAGACGAGCTAAAAAAAGAGTTTGACGTTCTTTTGTCAAAGCTCAATGCACTTGAAATAGTGGCAGGTGACGAATTTCAAAAAGGCACAGTCAAGATACTCCGAAGGCTAGTTGAAGGGCAAATTCACTCCATAAACGAGTTTGAGCATCTCAAAAAAGCCCTTGATTTACTCACACTTCAGATATTTGAACTAAAAACCAAGACATCATGATTTTAGAACCGTGTCAGACAGTCCGCAGCTTATGCACTTTACCAATATACTTTGGCCTAGGTCTTCTTTCTTTTCCATTTCTGCGCCACAGCAAGGACACTTCATGAAATTTGTTACCTTAGATAGTATTTGAATCTAGGTTACATTTTGGGCGGTATCTTTGTATGATCTTGTTTAGTATTCTTTTTCTGTCTTCTTGTGTTGAGCCCCACATAGGATAAATCGATAAGTAGAGATTTTCCTCATGACCGGCGTTTTGAATCCAGCACCTGAATTTGTCGTTTTTTGTGAAAAAATCAGTTTCTTCTGTTTTTTCAGATTCGCCTGCATAGATTATTTCAAATGTTTCCTTTGTGCGTCTCAAAACCAAGTATACTACTTCGGCCATTGGCGGCCCCCATTCTGAGAGCTTGATTGGTCCCAAAAACTCATACTGGAGGATCTGAATTGCCATGTATCTTTTATGAGAAATTTTGATTTATGTGTGATCATATACCAGGTTTTGTGTAATTGATTGCTGCTGACCAATGATGTTTACCATCGAGTGCTACCCTACAACCAACTTGCTTTCATCGACTTGATTAGTGGTTCAAATAAACCCACATACCACTTCACTGCTGCAACTAAAAGCCCTCAAGGACGGCAAAATTTACATCATTTGTAGTTGTTCTGTGTTTGGTGTGAATTTTTGCTTGATGGACTTGGTGGCAAACTGTGTTGTAGGTATTGTGTAATTGTTTAATAGGTTTGTTGTAGATGGTGTTAACATTGACATAACCTGTAAGCTCATTTTTTGGTATCACTCGATGATAAACACGATAACAGCCCCCCTGGATTACCCAGAACCTACATACACAATGATTTTAAAGGGATAAATTTCTCTCAAAAGCTAAGATAGTCATGTCGGAGGTAAACCCACACAATTACCGCACGGTAGGATATTCGATGATCATAGTTGCTGCCTCGCTTGTAGTAATCGCCCTGCTTTATCTTGCAATAGGTGACGATGTGTTGTACTCCGACCGAGTCGGCAAACAAAAACAATTCGAATACAAACAATTACTTGAGGCGGAAAAAGAAAAGACAGAACAGGCTTCTTCTCAAGGTAAAAACCTCTCACTCAACTTAGAAGAACGTGTCAACATGCAGAATCCGTGATTCTACCTATAGCCGTTGTTAAAGTCTTCCCAAAAGTTCAGATTTGATGTGAGTTTGTTCATTTTATACAAGGCGCCTCCAATTATTCCTGCATGGTAAAATGTGTACAACAATACTTGTGAGGGCGAAGGCGCCGTATGCGAAAGACTGAGCGCAATCATCGAAAAGAAAATGAACGTACCAACAAAGGTAGCAATACTATTGACCATACCTGTGAGGCCGATTATTCTCTTTGTTGCGACTGCCATTAATGAAATGCTGGTCACAATAAGGAAGGTAAGACCGCCATTTTGTGAAGTAAACTGTGTTATCCAATCGGCAAGACCCACCTCAAGGATGGATTTTTGTGGAAGGTGAATGCCCCCGTTTAGTGCAAAACTTACCGAGCTAAATAGACCACCTATTATAAAAAAATACAACAATATTTTGATCATCCCACGCTTAATTGGACTGCGCGTCTCAGCAGGATTGATTGCGCGTTCTGTAATTTTTAATCCGAAGATGAATCCAACAAATATCGTCGGAAAATACATCAACTCAGTAAGATATGGTGACTCTGTAGTGAGCCTGTGAATTTGAGGCGCAAAGACCAAAAACAAAAGTACCGCGAGCAGTGCTGCGCTTCCAAAAAGTATCAGGTTAAGATACGAATGACGGCGCGACTCGTAGAGGTCTGCATTCCAGTTGTACACTCAAGAGAGTGTGTAAAATCAAATTAAAGAAAATGACGGAAAATGATTTGCCAAGTTAATCAATTTTCATTATCTAACGAAGAACTGCTACTTAATAATGCACATGCCTTTATTTTTGATGCGTTGCCTCCTTGTCTGTTTTGTAATCATTTTCCTTTTTGGTACAAATATACCAATCCAAAGCTCCGAGTTGCCAAGAAAGGAACCCCAGAAATGGTATTTTGGACAGGGTCTCACCGCAGGCGACGAATTTGTTTTTGAGATATGTGATTATGCCCTTCGGATTCCTCAATCTCCATACCCATGTTATGTAGCAACACTCAGATTTGTCACACTACTCCCGACCAACCAAGATGAAGTCTGGATAGTTTCAGCACACCTAAACCATGGTGCTGCAGACCGCGACATAATTCTCCACCACACAAAAACAACGCACAAAATGAGAACTGATGTGGAAAACATACCGTATGCCGATTCGTTGCAAAGAACACTTGGCTGGATAAACGGATTTGCAAGTCAGTACAAGCCGCAGGTTCTAGATGTTGGCAAGTCGTGGGGAACAGTTACGACTGGCATAGGTTCTGTCCAGCTCATAGTCAGTCGAACAGAGCAAACAAGTGACGAAAAAGAGCAAACGTACGTGCTTGGATACGAATTAGCAAAAAACAGCTACTTGCAGATAAGGCCTGGCTTTCCGTTTCCATTCAAAGCCCAAGTGTACAAGCCTGTCTTTTTGCAGGATCAGCCTTTATTATTTGAATTCCAGCTACTCGCTTATCGCTCCACACTACAGATGTGTAATGTCGATTCTACTTTCGAAGATGGTTTTTCACATAGCATGATTTCTCAGTCGAAAGCTACAGAGGTCTTGCCAAACGGCACACAGACACTAGAGTTTTCCCAAGGCATCCATGAGATAGATGACGACATCATAAAATTACTAAAAGAAAAGTATGGTCAAAGATACATACAGAAAATGGAGCAAGCTTCATACAATTTTACCAAGTTTATTGAGATAATTTCACAAATCATAGATTCGCCAGAACTTAACAACACTGAGTCAAACTAAAATCAAAGTCTGTTTCCAAAATGAACAATGGCTTTACGGCTCAACCTGTATGCCAGCCACCCTACTGCCGCAACAAACAACGTCGTTGCCACCAGATTCCAGTCATAGTTTACGTGTTTGAATGATGCTGGGTGTTTTTGGACGAATGCTGTTGCTCGACCTCCCCACAAATTCCAAGCCTCAATTACGAGATCTTGATTTGCAGAAACCGTTGTAGTACATCCGTTTGTACATTCTTTATTGAGCGGGCGGCCGTTCACTGTCACGTTGATTATTTCACCAAAGTTCTCCTTTGGACGGATCTTTATGAACCCGAGATCCGACTCCACATCAAGCAAATTATCTTCATCGAGATTAACCACATGTATGAAAGGAGACAGAAAATTTAGTAATTTGTGGATCGTTCTTGTTTTTTGCCCAACTGTTATATCTATTTTGTACGGAGACGGTGCTCCATATCCGGTATTCAGTTCCAAATCAAAGACATCGTCTGCAAGCATGTTGTAAAACGGCGGAAACCATGTTGAGGTGAGCTTGGAGTTCAAATTGACGTAACCGTTACCTCTTTGTTGGTTCTTTTTGTCGTACATGTCCCCCACCACTATTGCTGCAAACTCTTTGCTGGTCGTATCGTGAAAGACTTTTTTACATACATAGTCATGTGTGTAGTTGGCACCTTTTGTTTCATCTGGAACCATATCCACACGTATTGGAAGATTGGTTCTTGAGCCGTCTGAGTGGTAGCTGAGGATTTTGACCGGATTGCCGAATTTGATGTCAGGGTACTGGTATTTGTAAGCAGTTAGATTTTTTGTATCAAAGCCAGCAAAGCTTGATGACTGGAGTGTGTTTTCCACAGTGGCGTTGGAGTATCTTTTGGACAACATAGTATGCAAGATCGGGTAGCTGAATGTGATCTTGCCAAAACCCTTTTTTAGAAACATTGCCGAGTCCGTCTTGCCGTTACGAAGTGAATCAGACTCTACACCGAAGCAGTCAGACTCGAATGTTTGGCCTGAGCTGCTCCACGACAGTTTCTGGCCCAAACTGGTTTTCACAATTGGGTCAAACGCATAACCAACATACTCGTAGCTGTTTATCTTGCTTCTTCTTTTTTCATGAATTCCAGCTGTGTCGTCTTTGGTTCCCCCTTCTGAGCCAAGATAGTGTAACGCGACTGCTGCTCTGTTTCCCCAGCTAAATATGTGACCGTCCTTGAGGACGAGATACGGGTAATTGGTGTATGTTGGGGCATACTTTACGACAAGTATTTGGGCCCGTTCTTGTTGCTTGTGTATGAGCCTGCCAAGGTTGAACAACTCGACAGTATACAAGATATGGTGCTTGCCAAGATCATTTTGTTTTGTGGCATTTAGTAAAGTCATCCCTCCTCCGTATTGATGCACTCTCTGCCATGGCTCAAAGCCTTGGTGTGTCAGGATTTGTGTACATCTTTTGATGTCACATTGAAATTCTCGCTCCATTTTCAGGTCGTATGTTTTTGAAATCACTACCGACAACGTTCCAAAACGTTCCTGTCTCCACAGATATTGTGGGTCGTGGACTAGATTTATTGCGTCCCACAAGTAATAAGTGCCATCAAGGTTACCAGACTCAAAACCATCCTTGTCGGTGAATGGTTCCTGTGTGATTACAAGATTCACACTCGGTTTTATGATTGGTGGTGCATAGTTGCCGGTTGTAGTAATTTCGGTCCAACCACACACTATTTTGGATTTTTTCGGATAGTAGCAGGAATACCTCTCTGCTGCAACCGTAAGCTGAATACTTCCAACATCATTAATGCCAAGCTCCACCGTACCGATTGCCGAGCCTTGTTTGACAGTGATGGGTTTGATCTTTGAGAGATCACATCTAGGCGACCCACCTCCCAAGCTTGATTCTACTTGGCAGACCTTGAAGTTCCTGCATCCTTTATTGCCTTCCCATCCATAAGAAAACAGATACGAGAATCCATCACCTGGATAGTATGTATTGTCCGGATTTATTCTAGGAAAACCGTTTGTAAACAGTTTGAATATTGTTGTGTGAACCCAGACCCGGCAATAAGCAAAGTAAGAATCTTTTGTTCTCACCTCCTTTCCACCTGCTTGCGCATAATGGTCGTAGACTGTGTTTTTGTCACTTGCGTCCATCTCGTAGCTGAGGTGTTGTGAGTCACCTAGGTGGGCTTGTTTACTTGAGTGGTTTGCGTGTGCAAAATTTTGCATACACCATAAGAGTAAAAAAATTGTGAGTGTGACTATGAGTTTTTCCACAAGTTAAAATCTTGTCAGCTTAAAAAGCATCATGTGATTTTGATATCGATGAGATTTTGAGTATTGGTAATTAGTTGCACAGAGCCGCCAGCATCATTTGTTTCAAGAATCATTATTTTTCTTTGTGGAATTGTGTTGTTTACAAATGTTTTTCCATTGCCATCGTATAGTAGATACGTTGTGTTTTTACCGTCCACCAGTACCGCTTGGAGTACTATGTCTTTTAGTCCGTAGTTGAATACTTCGAGTCTGATTTTGCTTGGCTGAACTTTTTGCTGTAACACACTTAGCAGTTCTTGAATCTGCGCTCCTTTATCATGTAGCGCGTCTGCCACTGTTTTTTGATTGTCCATCATTTGCTTTGATGAGGCGCCAAGTGCCAAAATCGATGCTGTGGCAATCACTGCCATGAGCATGATGACTGCTACCACTTCACCCACTCCGCGCCTTTTTTTCATGCCTGTTCCAATCACATCACCGCCACGCAGATATAGTTTGAATCCACTCATAAGTGGAGCCGTCGGAACCACTGGCCCTTGTATGTAGAGGATACTTGGCACCTGCTTCCACATTTGCGTCAGCTACGATACTTGAGCCAAAGCTCTGTCCTGGGATCAAGCTTGGGATTTCTATAGAGTGAAATGACTGGTCTTTGTCATAAAAACCAACAATGCCGGACGTGATTGTAACTGTTCCAGTATTTTTTAGGTCTATTGCAAAAAAGGTCTTGTTTGCAGAATTTATGTGGACTAGATCTGCCTGGATTATTTCCAGCCTTGTTGATTTTGTGACGATCTCGTTTTGTTCGTACATTGCCGTGCCGGCTGAGATACCTCCAACTACTGCCACTCCTATCAAAAATAACGTGGTAATTGCAGACGAGATACCTCTATGTGCCATACCAAAAATAGTATAGAAGATTTTAAGGATCTCAGTCAAGTCGCAGATCTTCACGACAGCCAACCCAAAAGGAATAATTAGCTCACTTTTGGCATCAAGCACAAATGAGCAATTGGGATCTCATGATGCCCGGCATGGGTCTTACCGCCATAGGTTTGGCCGGAGTCACTATTTCTTATGCAGGGATTGCACACACGTTCGTAGACGGTATGCATGCACTCACAGGTCTTACTATGTTTATAGGACTGATCTTTTTAGCAGCAGGCATCCTCGAGGGCGGAGTCTCAACAAGCAACAGGGCAAAGGCTACGACTTTGGTAATTTTGGGAATTTCGTTTTCATTTGGTCTTGCGGCACTCAACTTTAACTCAATTAGCACCATTCCTACTTTTGCTGGAGTCATGCTCATAGTTGTGGTTCCCGCCATAGTAATGGCTTATGTATCAATGAAGATGCCGCAGTACGCAAAGCCAGTATCTATCATCTTCATAATAGCTGTCGGTGCAGCAGTAGCAGCATATGTTGGCTTTGGCCTCTTTGGGCCGTCGCCATATCTAGTGCCTCCTCCCACACAAGTCGAAGAAAAGGTAGAAGAACCTACGCCTACTGCGCCAATATTTGCGATTTCGATTTTGAAAGGATCAGCAACGCAAGGAAATCCAGATTATGATCCAGATGTGGCACAGGTGCCGCTAGGCAACATCATAGAGTGGACCAACAATGATGATGTAGCTCACACAGTCACCAGTTCAGCAGATGGAGGAGCCACATTTGATTCTAGTTTGATTGCAGCAGGTGCTACATACACACTTGATACATCGAAACTCAAAGCTGGAACCTACGATTACATGTGCATTGTACACCCATGGATGCAGGCATCATTTGTCTTATCTGAAGGTGGTGCGGCAAAGGCTCCAGTGTTTGACATTTCAATTCTTTTGGACTCACAGATTCAAGGAAATCCAGATTATGATCCAGATGTGGCACAGGTACCACTTGGTGCTGCCATCACATGGACAAACCACGACACTGTAGCACACACAGTTACCAGTGCTGCAGATGCAGGTGCTACTTTTGATTCAGGGCTTATATCTGCCGGCGCAACATATCAGCTTGACACTTCGAAGATTGGAATTGGTAAATACGACTACATGTGCATTGTACACCCATGGATGCAGGCATCATTTGAAGTCGTAGAAGCTGGAGAAAGACTTGCTGAGGGCGCAACTGTAACAGAGCCCGACTCACTTCCCCCAGTTGAAACTCTTGAACATTCTGGTGCTGCAGTGCTGTCAGAGACTGTCGAGGTGCCAGCAGAAGCTCCGTCCGAAGAACCAGTAGAAGAAACTCCGACGACAGAGCCGCCAGTGACAGAGTCTGAAGAAACATCGCAAATCCCGCAACCCGTTTCGGCAAGTACAGTTTCCATCCCACAAGGAGCATCGACGCCAGGGTGCGAGACCACCAATGAGTGTTTTATGCCAAGCCTTATTTCCGTGCCTGTTGGCACCACTGTAACTTGGACAAACAATGACACTGCAGCTCACACTGTGACTAGTGGAACTGCTGCAACTCCAGACGGTATTTTTGATAGCGGTCTGTTTATGGCAGGAAAGTCATTTTCACACACATTTGAGTCCCCGGGTCAATACCCATATTATTGTCTTGTACATCCGTGGATGGCAGGAACAGTTACAGTAGAATAAGATTGACAAAGTCCATAATAATCACAAAGAGTCAAAAGCAAACACTTGTAGAACACGCAAAAAAACACGCCCCAAACGAGTCATGTGCACTTTTATTTGGGAAAGAAGATGATGATTCATACAGAGTAGTGGAAGTCTTTTTTGCTACAAACAAAGACAACTCGCCAATCAATTTCACAATACCAAACGAAGAGCTCATAGTTGGTTACCAAGAGGCAGAGAAAAAAAAGCTCGAAGTTGTTGGAATATTTCATTCACATCCGCACTCAGAACCAGTGCCATCTGCAACTGATAAAAGATTCATGGAGATCAACCCAGTGGTATGGGTCATCTTTTCAAACAAATCAGAGAGTTTTGCAGCATATATTCTAGAATCGAACATAGTACCGATCGCAGTCAAGATAGTTTAATCAGATTGTGTGAACGTTAAGCCAATTTTTGTGTGCGATTATTTTATTACGAAAGTATCTTTAGTATTTCTTTGCACGTATGACTTAGCTGAATTTTTTATTTTGGCAATTACATCGATGGCTAAACATAGTTTATCTGATTTTTGAAGCAAATAGCCCAAAAAACATGCAGATTGTATTTCTAGGTGGCAAACTATTCCAAATAGATTCACCTGAGATTTTACATTCTTTTGGTTTTATTGGCAACGGATCTGTGAACTCCATATTAGTCCATAATTGGAGATTTTTGAGAAAAATCTATTTTGGCACAATTTTTTCCTCAAGTTCTAAAAATATGTTATCTGTTTTTGAAACATTGACTGAGTAAACGATGCTTTCTTGAATTAAATATCCCTTTTTTTATAGCATCTAACATGGAAATACATGTCTACGACACTTATGTACAGGCCAAAGATGGCCACACGATGCACTTTGATGTGATCACTGCAGAAAAAAACCACGCAAAGGCAATCGAGTATGCCAAAAAATGGCTCAAATCCATTGGCGAGGGCGAAGCGCGAGTCACCACAGAAGAATGTCAATTCTGTCACTCGCAAGGTGCGCCAAAGCCAGTAGAGGACGCAATCAAGGCAAACGGATTCTTCATCCAAAAGATGGAAGGATGTCCTTAGCCTTTTTTTCCTTTTTTAGTTTCGCATACGTATTTTCAAATAGAGCATAACCCTCATCAAATTATTGGCAAAAAAACCAACCTACAACAAGCTTACAGTAGAAGGTGACAAGCAGACAGAATGGATCTGCGGTTGCTTTGAAACAATTGATGGCTATTTCTGGTTCTGTGAAGAACATAAAGACACTCTGAAAAAAACAATCGAGGCGCAAATTGACGAGCTCGACATGACACGCGTCCTAGAATAAGCCAATTTGTGAATGCCATCAAGCATCACACATGCCGCAAGATTTTAAGACAAATTTTGCAGGCTTCAGTCCTTGCAACCAACTTACACCGACACATTACAAAAATTCCTACTAAACAAAATCGCTATCGTCATAATAGCAATAACTGAGTGGATCACTACGTAGACGGCCCTAGTTTTTTAGTTTGCCTAGTTTTTTTGGTGTAATTGCTTTGAGGCCTTCATCTATCACAATACCGAGAACCGCTGAATAGCTCCAGCCTTGGTTTGTAGTTGAGATCAGGCTGATTTGGAGTTGTCTTATTTTTTTATCAAGATCTTCGTCCAATGTGAATGTGACCCGTTTCTTTACCATTGATTTCAAATCTAGTTTTTAGATAAATTATTTAAAATAACAACTTCGCTCAATCGAAGTATCTTTGTTAGTTAATCTTAAATTTGCAGTCAAAAGAACACCACATGGGTGTTTTTTTGTGCAGCCGAACAACTCACTGCAGTTTTGCACTAAACGTACAAACATGTCCTTTTCTTTGATTGTTTGTGAGCAATCAAGATGACAGAACCCAATCCCCACAAAGCTGTAATCGCCATTTCTGTAGAGATAGTACTTATGCGAAAGGGTGGCCCACAGTACCAGCTTGTCTTAGCAAGACTGGAAAAATACTATAACTGTAAGATCTTTGACTGCTTTGAGCATCCAGACTACCTCAAGTCCGTATTGCACGAAGTCTATGGAAACGAGTACGAAAAGATAGTAGAGCAGATCGAGTGGGAGCTTGGGGAGAGCACCTCAGAACCCGACATCAGAAAATTCCTCGATGCACTAAAGCAAGGCTAGCTTTTTAAAAGAAAGCCAGCTCTTGCGAATTGTGGAAAGGCTGTTCAAGGATATCGATTATGTTAGCCCGTTTCTTTTTGAGCTGAGTGATTTTGTAGGTAGGCGCTGGAACTTCAGGGTGCTCTGGGAGCTGCGAAACCACAAATCAATGCGGTATGGCGAGATTCTAGTCGCACTAGAAAAGATCTCGCCATCTACGCTTGCAAGCGTACTTAGGAATCTACAAAATGAAGGCCTCATAAAGCGCACCTCACACGGCAATGGTCCCCCTTACCGTGTAGAATACAAGGTAACAAAAAAGGGCCTTGAGCTTATAATTGCCAGCTCGTACCTTGTCAAGTGGGCAATAAAGAAGAAAAAGCACTAAAGTA
Organism: Nitrososphaera sp.; assembly: GCA_039938575.1. Taxonomy (GTDB): domain Archaea; phylum Thermoproteota; class Nitrososphaeria; order Nitrososphaerales; family Nitrosopumilaceae; genus Nitrosotenuis. The sequence continues at coordinate 15,009 of JBDUUJ010000015.1, forward strand.
TAAGAACTGCTATAAACGCAGAGACAAAGACTATTGCCACCGTGTTTAGAAGTTTGATCACTGTGTTAAGTGCAGGACCTGCTGTGTCTTTGTATGGGTCACCGATTATATCGCCAACTACGGCCACTTTATGTTCTTCACTCCCCTTTCTTCCTTGCATCTCGACAAGCTTTTTGGCATTATCCCATGCACCGCCTGTGTTTGCAAGGTGGAATGCCAAAAATATTCCAGTCACCACTGCCCCCATCAAGAGTCCTGCTACTGCTGGCGGACCAAGCAAGATTCCAAGTACGATCGGCGCAGCAATCGCAATGCTTGCGGACTTCCATAACTCCTTTAATGATGCAAGCGTTGCAATATCTACACACTTGGCATAGTCAGGTTTTGATTTACCAGTAAGTATATCAGGGTCTTGCTTGAATTGTCTGCGTACTTCATCGACCATCCTCGAGGCTGCGCGTGAAACGCCGCTTATGAGCTGACCTGTGATTATAAACGGAATCAGCCCTCCAACTAACAGACCCACTATGATTATCGGGTTTGTCAGGGTATAATCTGAAAGCTTGGCAAAATTTTCAGGAGACAGATGCGAAAATGAAGTAGTTGCGTGTTCTTCGAGGAACTTTCTTGCCTCATATTGGAATGCTTGGATCATCGCCAAAGCTGCAAGTGCGGCGCTTGCGATAGCAAATCCTTTTGTGACTGCCTTTGTTGTGTTGCCGACTGCGTCAATTTGGTCTGTTACCTTGCGGTTGTCCTCGCCCATTCCAGTCATCTCCACTATTCCGCCGGCGTTGTCTGCAATTGGGCCAAATGCATCAATTGAGAGGACGATTCCTGCAAGACTTAGCATGGCCATTGCAGTAAGTGAGGTTCCAAATATTCCGTATAGCAGTGCTTGCGATGGGTCTGGTGCAGCTGCAGCCGAGATTGAAAACGAGATGATTATTGCTGCTACAAGTGCAATCATGAACGGCCCTGTGGATTGCATCCCCTTTATGATGCCCATCAGAGTCAGAGATGCATAGCCCCACTTGGCAGAATCACTAATCTCTCGGACTGGCTTGAATTTGTAGTTAGTATAATAATCTGTGATTCTCTGGATCACTGGAACCAAGATGACTCCAATTACGGTGCTTGCGAACAACGCATATGAAAGTCGGTCTTGACCTATGAACAGATACGTGAATGCAAAGTTGAGCGCGATTGCGATTGTTGCAGAGATGTAAAACGACCGATTGAGTGGCTTCATTACATCTGCGACATTTTTTGAGCCAATTGTAGCAGAGCCTATAATCGACGCAAGCAAACCTGATGCACCGATCAGAATCGGGTAAATCACAATTTTTGGAACGCCGATGAGGGCGCCAATCAGAATCGATGCGAGCACAGTTACTATGTATGACTCATAGACATCGGAGCCCATTCCTGCTGCATCACCTACGTTGTCTCCTACGTTGTCTGCAATTGTTGCCGGATTCCTTGGGTCGTCCTCTGGAATGTTTGCTTCCACTTTACCCACTAGGTCTGCACCCATGTCTGCTGCCTTTGTGAATATCCCTCCACCAATCCTGATGAAAAGAGCTATGAGGCTGGCACCAATTCCCACACCGGCTATTGTGATTGGATCCGGGAATGCCATGTACAATAGTGCAAGTGCCAAAAGAGCCATTGCTGGAACTGCGAGTCCCACCGTTGCCCCACCACGGAAAGCTAGTGCAAACGTCCTTCCAATTCCGCTCCCCGTTGCGTTGGCCGCTCTGACTGCTGCTTTGACTGTTATTTTAAGTGAGATCAATCCTGCGACTGCGGAAAGTGCAGCGCCGACTGCGAATGCAATTCCGTTTGAGAAACCAATGAAATAACCAATAATTACTGAAAGACCTATTGCGATTGGAATGATTATCTTCATCTCACGTCGCAAAAATGCTGATGCGCCTACTCTGACTGCGTCTGAGATCTCCATCATTTGTTTTGTGCCGGGGTTTTGTCTGCCAACCCAGGCGGCATAACCTGCGGCCACAGCAAAAGATGCAACAGCTGCACCTATTGGAATTATTTGTTGCAGCTCCATTTTACAACTGGTTGCCAATTTGTGGGAAATATAAATGATTGAGGAGATCAGTGTTTTCTTTTTTGGTATGGGGCAAAGGTTTTGCCTTTGAGAACTTGTCTCACAAGTTTGTTGAATCGTCGGCCGTGGCTAAGATATGGAAATCTAAGATGCACCAGCTCGTGGGCTATTGTGTCATCGAGGGCCTTTTCATCTGGGATTTTTTTTACGTTGATAAAGACCAAATTGTGCCGCATGTAGGAGACTCCATAATACTTGTAGGCAGTAGTTCTTCTTCCGGCAGTCATCTCTTTTGGCATTGCTAGAACCTCTTTTGATGTAAGAAGAGTCTTTGGTTCCTGAATCGATAGGCGGTTCGAGTATATTCCGACTTTTTCCAAGATGTTTAGACGCAAATCGTCATCTAGGTGCATAAAATCGATTTGGAATGTTCTGTATTATGCCATAAAGTCAATTCTTGTGCAAAGATTTGTTGAAAATGAATGTAGCGATGTTTTATGCCCAGCTCTGTCCAAGATGCGGAGGGCAACTCCAAGAGGACAGACTATACCGTCGTAAATTGTGGTGCAGTAATTGTAGGAGATTGATGGACCGAGATGTAGTGGCATCTATGAACATTGCCTACAAGAGGTGGAGTGGGTTTACCCATCCTCGAGGGCTTCCAAGTGAAGCGATGAGGGGGAACGTGGTTTTATTTGAACCACCAATCCTCAGAGTCGATGGAAGCAAGCTGGAGGTCGAGAGGTAGTACAGATTATGATTATCCCTCGACAACCCCACAGAACCTTATCATCAAGATTTTACAGTAGCAAGCATAACACACAGAATGCGGAAGGGTCAGAGTTTAGTGTGTAATCATTAATCATACAGCCACCGTCTCATCATACCCCTACTTCATTAGATTGAGAATCATTTTTGTTTTATTTCTAATTTCGTCTGTTACTGGTACAACAACTAGGCCTTCGTTTGGCTGGCCGTAAAAGACCACCGTGTTTTGAGGCGCATACGTGCATACTGGGATGACAAGAAGGTCTTCTTCACCATTTACAATTATCTGGTTTGGCGGGGGCAGTCCCAGAGTCTTTCTTATTGTCTCGATGCTTTCATTTGTTATTTGGCCTGCCGGATTACTGCAGTAGAATTTTTTTGCAGTACTTTGCGGAGGCTTGCGCTTTTGTCTTTTTTCAACGCCATCGACAATCTGTAGTGATGGAGTGAATCCAAAATGGATCAGTTTGTCAGTAGTTGCATCTCCGACAGTCACAATATATGCGCCTGCTGGAAGAAAATGCAGGATTCGTGCCCTGCTCACATCGTGTTCTTTAATGAGGACGCCTATTGGTTTTTTGAGTGCCTGTCGTAAATTTTCTGGTAGCTTCAAAGTTATGCCTGTGGTGTAGCTTGCATCTCTTCTTTGAGCTTTGCAGCCAAGATGCTGCATTGTGCTGCTACGTTTTTTGCCGCCACCCGAATTGCTTCCGCACTTTGAGATTTTGGATCAGTTATCATGACCGGTTTGCCTTTGTCTGAGCCTTCCATTATTCCAGAGTTAAGTGGAATTTCGCCAATAAATGGGATGCCATATTTTTCGCTGATTCTTTTTGCTCCACCTTGGCCAAAGATGTAGTGTCGGTCGGCGCACTTGGGACAGATAAAGTAACTCATGTTTTCGATGACGCCGATGAGTGGAACGTTTAGCTTGTTGAACATACCGATTGCTTTTACTGCAACGTTACTTGCCACATCTTGTGGTGTGGTGACAACTAGGATTCCTGTAATTGGAATTGTCTGTGCCAGTGTGAGCGGTATGTCACCTGTGCCAGGCGGCAAATCAACTATCAGATAATCGAGATTGGACCAGTTTGTGTCAACTAGGAACTGTTTTAGAATTCCAGATATGATCGGGCCCCTGTAAATTGCTGCTTGGTGTTCCTGTTCTGCAAAGAATCCAAATGACACCACCTTGATGCCGTGTGTGTCCACAGGCTGCAGTTTGTTGTTGTCTACTTCCATGTAGGCCTTTTGCATACCAAGCATGAGCGGAATGCTTGGGCCATAAATGTCTGCATCCAAAAGTCCGACTTTGGCGCCTGACTGCGCCAGTGCAAGGGCCAAGTTAAGCGATACCGTAGATTTTCCCACTCCGCCTTTTCCACTTGCCACACCGATGATGTTTTTCACCGTAGCCATTGCCTCGGCAGGATCAAGTGCTCTTCCTTCCATGACTTTGGCAGTCACGTTGAGCTCAAAGTTTTTGATGCCTTCCAGCTGCGATATTGCGTTGCGTACGTCCTGTTCTATTTGATCATTGAACGGACACGCAGGCGTAGTAAGCTCCAATGTGAATTTGAGGTTGCCGTCGTTTAGCTCCAGATTTTTTATCATCCCCATAGAGACAATATCTTTTTTGAGGTCAGGATCAACTACAGTTGCAAGCTTTGAGAGAACTTGGTCTACGCCAACCATGCAAAAAAAAGTTCGTCTACATTATTTAAAGATAGGTTGATTTTCAAAACGCCGAAATTTTTTCACTCCAAATTAGGTGTGACTAATCGAGATTCAAAGCTTGGTTTTTCACCTTAAATTTAGTTCCGCATTATCATGCAATGCTAAACACACAAGAGCTAGACATCCAAGACCGCTCAAGGTACATCAACATCATAGTGGGTGCAATGATTGGTGCTGCAATAATGTTTCTTGCACAGGATGTGATTGAATGGTTTATGGGAGTTGATTTTGAAAATCCTAGTGCAAACAGTGCCGTGCCTGCGAGCATAATAGAGTTGCTTGGAAGAGTGCTGCCGTTCTCCAAGTGGATTGGGGGAGTCATGGTAGTTTTTGCAGTAATTGTTGGAGTCGGTAAGCTGGAACTTCGCACGATGCAGACTTGCAAATAATTTGCATGTCCCCAAAATCCTTTTTTTATGAACATGGTTTTTCCTTTGTCTTTGCGATACTAATTGGGGCGTATTTTTTCTTTCAGCCAAGGCTTGAACCACCGACTTTTTTTGCGTTTTTTGCATTCTGGGTGTTTGGATATTTTTGCGATGCGTGGATCACACTTAGAAACTCATTGCACATACCAAGACATGAAG
>JBDUUJ010000016.1:0-50758 GCA_039938575.1 Nitrososphaera sp.
GTGAAGCGATGAGGGGGAACGTGGGTTTATTTGAACCACTAATCCTCAGAGTCGATGGAAGCAGGTTGGTTGTTGGGTAGCACCCGATGGTAAACATCGTTGGCCAGCACCCGTCAATTACACAAAACCCACAGAACCCATATTTGCACAGTCCAATCATAGCCGTTTTAATGTCCACATCCACCATTATCTTTTTCTTTAGTTTGTTGAGTTGGCTTACCAGCACGCCCAAAAAGAAAGCCTAGAACGGCCATACCAAACCCCAAAACAATATTAGATTAAATTCTAAATTACTCAAGGCATATGTTCTCTATGAGTTCTCCATTTGCGTCATTTTTTCATCTACTTGATTGAACATCTTACCAATAACCATCACCCTCTTTGAACACCAAAACTAAAATCTCCTCAGTTTGAACAGAGCCTGCTTACGAGTATTCCTGCATCCTTTCTGAGAGAAGGGCCAAACAGATATCCCAAGGGCTGACTACTTGATCTCTGAATGCCACATACGGGTGCTCCATGCCAAACATTATACTCGCAAGCTCGTTTACCATGATGTCCTTTGTGATTACCTTGGCGTACTCAAGACCAAAGCCCACAACAGGCAGACTCAAAAAATCAGTGGTATGGCGCAGATAGTTGAGGTCAGTTGAGATCCTCTCTATGATTATTCTGTCGCTGATGAACTGGTTTGTGTTTTCCAAGAGTAGCTTGCGAGTCCGGTTTTTGATCATCGCATTCATGACTTCGTTGACTGTGGAGTCGACTTTGAATGTGACTACCTTCTTTTTTGGAAGTTCAGATATTCTCATGTCCGTCATGGACGTCTTGCCGACTTCGAGCAGCTTGCGCGCAGAAATGACTGAAAATCCTCCAATTGCGTTTGGTATTATGGAAAAGGCCCTGCCGGTTTTTTGCCATTCCTGTATGGTGTCTTTGAGCTTGGTGGTGCCAGTAACCCTTGTGATTACCGTTGACATTATTTTCTCAACACTGTCTTCAAAAAGACTTCTTGAGGGATTTGCCAGCAGGTGTTCTACAATCTCTTTCCCACCTATTATCCCAACTGGTTCGTTTTTGTCGCCTGTCACTACAAGCGAATCTGCCATGGACTCAAGGTAAGGAACAAGCAGGCCAATAGCCTCCTCTATTTTTGCTTGTTTTTGAATGCTGACGCATGGTGTGGACATTAGTGAAAGCGGCAAGAGTTCCCTTAGTGTGTGGTCTGCAATCATCTGAGTAGTCATACACGTAGTGGAGTTTTAAGGAAGCAGTTTGATTATCAGCCCTGAAAACATCATGGATTTGAAATCTGTGGTTCTGTAATAGAAAAGCTATTTTCTTTGTATGTACAAGTTAAAACAGAGCGATGAAGACGAGTTAGAGAAATGAAATAATGATTGTATTCAGTGAATCTGAGCTCACTATTATGTATGTGACTTGGTATAAAGCCAGACAAGATCATAGAAGAATTTATGAACTTTATATTCAAAATCCAACCAACTTATGAAATATTTTGTTATCTTCATTGTTATACTGACAGGATTTTTTGTTATCTCGTTTGATAATGCATTTGCTTGCAGTTGCCAGCCTCCAAAACCGCCACCGGAAGAGTTTGCAAGAGCAGATGCTGTCTTTATGGGTACAGTAATCAATCTAGATTCATACCAAGGCCATATTACAGGAGCTGAGTTTGAGGTTCAAAAAATATGGAAAGGAATCTCCACATCTTCTGTGCACGTGTCAAACTGGGCCGGTACTAGCTGCGAGTATGACTTTGTTGTCAACCAAACATACGTTGTATATGCATATGGAAGCGATTCTCTTTCAACGCATCAATGTACAAGAACTACACTTCTTACAAATGCCTACGACGACCTAAGATCATTAGGGGTAGGTACAATTCCAAATGAAGACTCTGAAAAAATATGTTTAGGAATAAATTGTCCTGAACAAAGTGAGACAATTCAAAAAACCCAAGATTTTCAGAATTTACTTGTGGTTGTCGCAATTGGTATTCCAACATTGGGAATAACAATTGGATTTGTTGTTTGGAATAGAAATACTAGAGTGAAACCTTGAAAGAATGGTTATGGCGTCATAGGAAATCTTTAGTATCAATCATTGGTTTTTGAATTGGTTTACTTTTTTGGCGGGATAACTATGTGTCTATAAATTTTGGGCAATCCTGTAGAGATCATCCATTGTTCCATGAAATGAACAAAAATCTATCTTTTAATTAATTGCATTTTGGTATGGCATATTATCATGAACTTCGATGTAACAGCCATCGCCCAATCCAAGGTGAGGATCACTGTGGACATGCAAAACTAAACACTGTCTGAGATATCATCGGGATAAGGTAAACACAGATGACGACACACAGCTCAGCTTGATTTTTTCGATTTAAATTTGAGTCTGTAGAAAACAAACTACCCAAAGACGATACAATACTCACACTCACAGTTTGGGATTTGCTTTGACTTTGCAAGGCATTTTGTATGCTGCCCTGCCTGGCACTGCACACATATCTGGTCCAAGTTGTCTATGCTAGAGTATTTTTTTGACTGATCAAAACCAAATCCGCCATCACGCGGGCCAACCATGGGGTGGTTTAACACAACGTTGTATTTCTAGGTGGTGGAAAAAAGGGGTCTATCTTTGAAGAATCGACCTTAGCATCCATGCTGTTTTCTCATGCTTTTCCATGAGCTGCGTAAGAAAATCTTCAGTTCCCACATCGTCTACGTCGTCACACAACTCGATGTCGTTTCGGAGTGTGCGGATTACGGCCTCGTGGTCTGCAAGCAAGTTCTGTATCATGGCTTTAGCGCTAGGATACCTACCTGGGTGTTCTTTGAGCCTTGCGGCTTTGATAAACTCGCTTAGTGTGGCAGGTGTCTTTGCTCCAAGTGAGCGTATTCTTTCTGCAACGTCATCGATGTCTTCACCTAGGGCTTCGTACTGCTCTGCGAATAACTTGTGGTATTCACTAAAGTCCTCACCAGTTACGTTCCAGTGGTAGTTTCTTGTCTTGGTGTACAAGACGTACTGATCCGCAAGGATCTTGGTTAGGGCATTGACTACTTTTTGGCGCGTGCCTGCGGCCAAGCCGATGTTTACATTATCCATGTACGTGGATCTGCGTCGCATTATAACTATTTTTTGTAAAGTTCTACAGATTTGGAATGTCAAACTCGATAAAAGACAATACTAATTTTTACACCATGGGTTATTGATCGTTATGGGCAAGTTCTCACGAGTTGAGCCCTCATACATCTCAAAGGACGGCTGTAGGCTGATCTGGAGCGGAGTGGACGAAGACGACCAGGATGTAGTTGTATTAAACAAAGACGAACTCGACTCACTCTCAGAGCTACTTTCAAAAGACTCAACTGGCAAAGTTGAGCTTGAGGACGAATACAGCACAATTTTGGTAAACACGGACACAACTCAATTCTATCTCAAAGAGAACAAGGTGCTTGAAGCAAAGACGTCTATTTTGGCAAAAAAGATCTTGGAATTCAAAAAGATACCGCACGAGCCAAAGCCGATCAAGATCTACCCAAAGGAATTCCTTCCATCCATCCAGATACAAAATGACGACGAATCCGAACTCAACTCTGTTCTTACTCCAAAAAGCAAAGAAAAGATCTCAGAAAGTGATCTCTTCAGGGTTATGGCGACCCGACGTTCGACTAGAAACTTTGATACATCAAAAATCGTAGAACAGTGGAAAGTGGATAAGATTCTTGCCGCAGCAGACACTGCACCGACTGCTGGAAACTTTCAGGGCTTTGAAGTGTTTTACATAAAAGACAAAGAAGTCAAAAAGAGGCTGGTCGAGGCAGCAAACAATCAACCTTACGTGAACGCACCCGTGGTTCTTGTTTTTTGCATGAACCCAGAACGAGTCAAGATGGACTTTGCACCGGAGACTCTGGCAAAATTCTCCCTGCAGGATGCAACTCTTGCGGCAGCTTACTCTCAGCTTGCGGCATCGGCACTTGGCCTAAGCTCCATCTGGATCGGGATGCTAAACGAAGAAAAAGTAATGCAGATCCTTGACACAAAGCTGAGGCCATCGTCGATTTTGTGTATCGGATACCCGCAAAAGAAACGTCCACCAAAATCAAGACGAAAGCTAAAGGACCTAATCCACGTGGTCTGAACGATTCTTCTTTCTTTCTCGCGAGCGCCGCTGCATCCTCTTTAGTCCTTCTGCAAACCTCTTTTTTTCATCCTTTGTTTTTAGGATCATTGGAGGCACGGGTGTGGGCCTGCCGTTTTCATCCAATGCAACGGAAGTGACAAATGCGGTCCCAGTCAGGGTCCTTGTGCCCTTGATGAGGTCTTCTGCCTCTACTTTGACTTCGATTTCCATTGAGGACTTTCTTACGCAGTTGAGCCGCGCATTTAGAATCAGCGCATTTCCGACGTAGACTGGTTTGAGAAAGTCCACTCTGTCGATGCTTGCCGTGACTGCATTGGTTCTGCAGTGCCTGTGGGCGACAATACCTGCCACTATGTCTATGTGCTTTAGAATCTCGCCACCGAATACGTTTCCTGCCGGATTTGCATCAGAAGGGAACATCCTTGCGATTACCTCGACTTTGGAATCATTTGCACTCTTTGCGTTCAAGGATCAGACTTTGAGGGGTCTCATATCTAGGTGTTTTGGTTGGGAATCTTTTTAGATGAATCAATGCTAAAAAAGAAAAATGGAGCTTTCCTACAATGACAAACTCATTTTGGTGCAGTATGCCATACAAAAATACGAAAATGAAAAGGTGCTGCTTGAAAAGCTGAAATCGGTCCTCTCGGACAAGGACGCCCAAAGAAGCATAGATACCCTAATTGGCACGCAGCGCGTGCGCAGGATAGGTCCAGAAATACTCCAAAACAACGAAAGTCACACAGAGCTTCCGGAGCTGCCAGATCACCTCAGAGCCGTAGTTGAAAGCCTCTGAACTTGATTATATTCCAATATAGCTTTCCTCCACGCATTTGTAATACAACATACAGAATGCAGCATTAGTTGAATCCCCAAAAGCAGACAGATTCTAAATGTCGGATAGGGCACAGAGAGGCAGACAAAAACGATTCAAAAATTTTTAAGCAAGCACTTGATAGAGATTCTGTTTCATGGAAGAAATTCTAACTCAGATAGGCCAGATGTCTCCCGTCCTGATTATGGGACTGGGCCTTGCGATAGGCCTTGAGCATGCATTTGAGCCGGACCATGTGGCAGCAGTCAGCACCCAGGTCTCAAAAGCAAGATTTGGACAAAAAACAGCAAAGCAGATAATCAAGAGTGGCACACTCAAATCATCCATCATCGGCGTATTCTGGGGGGCGGGGCACACAACCACACTGGTTCTGATGGGGCTCTTAGTGTATGCACTCGCAGTAAAGATACAAGAAAACGTGTTTTCCGGACTGGAGCTTGTGGTTGGTGTGATGCTGATCTTTTTGGCAACTACCACATTGCTGAACAAAAAAATCATTCGGCTCAAACACAGACATCCGCACCAGCACCAGGACGGCTCAATCCACTTTGATGAACACTCCCACGATGATGCAGACCACAGACACGGCCACAAGCCGTACCTGATCGGATGCATTCACGGGCTGGCAGGAAGCGGAAGCTTGGTGGTTCTGACTGCGGCAACTCTGAACAATGTGGCTACTGTTATTGAATTCATACTGATATTTGGAGTCGGCTCCATAATCGGCATGGCAATAATCTCTGGACTGATGGGCCTACCGTTTGCATTGTCTACCAAGATATCCTCAATAAACCGAATCTTCCGCTATGCAGCTGGCGTATTTTCCTTACTTGTTGGCGCAAACATTGTCTATCAGATCGTATTTGTCGACAAGCTGTTCGGATTTTAAAAGCCTCTGAGGCCCTGCGGACGGGCAACCTCTGGATGCTGCTTCATCCATGATATCTTTTGCAGCATGGCCTCCTTGTCGTGCGGAAATGTTCCTTTGATGGTGTAGGCGTTTGAGCCGTGGTTTGCACGAAATATGACCTCGTTTTTTACATCAATCTGTGAGATGAGGTTCTCAAGCTCATCTAGTGCTTCTGCGTCACTTACAGGAATGAACGGCTCTCCAAACTTTGTGAGAAATTCATCTTTGATTCCATTTTCTAGGTACAATGTGAGTGCACCTACGTAGTGGGGCGCAACAGCATTGATCACCTGGGCAGTGCCTTTGATGTGCTCCTTGGAGTATGTTTTGCCGCCAAGGCCCAAAATTATCATGCAGGACAGAGTGTATCCTGCATCCATTGCTTTTTTGCAGGCCCTAATTATGGTTGTAGATGTTGCACCTTTTGTTACCTTTTTTAGAATGATGTCGGAGCCACTCTCTATTCCCAAATAGAACATGTCAAGGCCGGAGTCGTGCAGCTCTTTGAGCTCCTCCGGTTTCTTTTTTAGTACATTCATGGGCATGGCGTAGCAGGATATTCTTTCAAGCTTTGGAAATTTTTCCCGCAAGTACCTGACGATCTTTAGCATATACTCTGTCTGCAGATTTAGCGCGTCGCCATCTGCAAGAAATATTCTAGTTGTCTGCGGCATGGCCTTTGCCATAATGTCGATTTCAGCTTGTATTTGGTCCCACGGTCTTTCCACATATTCTTTTGAGCGGTACATGTCGCAAAATGAACACTCGTTGTAAGAGCATCCCAAAGTCACCTGGAATATGAGCGAGTGCGCCTCTGATGGAGGCCTGTACAGCGGATAGTCATAGTTTAACATCATGATATCAGTGAGACGAATTTAGTAATATTACTTTTGCAGGTGCAAGCACCCATTGCAGCACAATACGTTTTTAGTTTTACAAAAAAACTGCACATCATGGCAAACGACCCCTATGTCAAACGTCTTTTATGGTTCGTGTTTGCAGGCTCCAGGGGCGGCACAAACAGGCTCAGGCTGGTACAGCAAATAAGAAAGAACCCACTTAACGCAAACCAGCTGGCAAAGGAGCTTAATCTTGACTACAAAGCAATCATGCACCATGTCTCGGTTTTGGAAAAAAACAACATCATAACACGTGTCGGAGAAAAGTACAACGTGACTTTTTTTGTGTCAAACTTTCTTGAGGCAAACATGGACTCTTTTGATGAGGTCGCAAGCAAACTGGAAAAAAGTAAATAAGCTCAGAGGATGTGGTTTTTTCTAAATGGAAACGACTTCTGCAATTTTGTCTGGCGTGTCTATTGCTAATATGATCGTCCTTGGGATTCTTGTGTTCATATTTGGCAAAATGTACGCAAAGACCAAGGCGCAGATGCCGCTTGGCATGATCGTGTTTTCGGTGATGCTGTTTTTGCACAATACCATTGGCGCGTACGCGTACTTTTCAATGTCACAGCTTTTCTCTCATGAGATATTTCCGTACCTTCTTGGGGTTCACATAGCAGAGCTTGCAGGGATTCTGATCTTCTTGAAGATCACAATGGACTAAACTGATTTATCAGAATGAGGTGTTGACAAAATATTGCAAAAAAGCTACAAAGAATACATCAAGCTCAACAAGAATCTCATAATTTCATTTGCCGTCGCAATCTCCCTTTCTGCACTCGTAGCGCAGATCTTGTCAGAACAACAAAGTCATATCAACAGCACGTATACCGTAATAGTCGACTTTGTTACGTTTTACTCTACATTTGGCGGATTGTTCTATCTTGACAACAAAAAAAAGTACAAACTAGAATCTGGAAAGACCGACAATAGCAGACTCAAAAAAGATCTGGTAAAGATAATCTCGTCGCTTGGAGTCGGCGAGGCGGTGTATCTTACTGCAAGATGGCTGTTACAGTATTATCTTCTCTCAGCTGATTACGAAGCGTACCAGGCATCTGTGATCGCGCATCTGATTTCAACAATAATCTATATGGGAGTGGTAAACCTTGGTGTCAAGTTGACGAGGTTGTACAAGAATGACACTTAGCATCTACGTGGACGGCTCCGGCGGTGACAACGCAGGATTTGGGTACTTTGTCAAAGAAACTGGTGAGTCGTTCTACGAAAAAAAGCCAAACATCACAAACAACCAAGCAGAATACATGGCAATTATTGCAGCACTAAAAAAGATTGGCTCTTCAACAGATCAAATCACCATATACTCTGATTCTAAAAACACAGTGTCTCAGCTGAATCACGAGTTTGCTATAAACTCCGAGCAGCTCCGTGAGCTTGCACGCCAGGCTTGGTCGTACATAAGCAAGCTGCCAAACCTCAGAATCGTGTGGATCCCGCGATCTGAAAATCTGGCAGGTAAAATGCTTGGCAGCTAAACTCGCACTCAAAATTAACACCGATCTGCAAGAATAACTTTATTTAAGAATCAACTGTGAGGCAAAAATATGTCTGGCTCCCTTTTGGAACCAAAGTCAATTGCAATAATCGGCGCCTCTGATAAGGAGGGAAGTGTGGGTCGTACCATTACGTCAAACATCATGAAAGGATACAAAGGAAAGATCTATCCAATTTCTCCGACCCGCGACAAGGTCTTTGAGATGCCTGCGTACAAAACAGTGCTTGATGTAAAAGAACCAATCGACTTGGCGGTGGTTGTGACAAAAAATGATGTAGTTCCGGCGGTAATGGAAGAGTGCGGTAAAAAAAAGATCAAAGGAGTCATTGTGATTACGGCAGGATTCAAGGAAGTAGACGAGGCAGGCAAACGACTCGAAGAACAGCTTAAAGCTATTGTCAAAAAATACGGCATCCGCATGATAGGCCCCAACTGCCTTGGTGTGATGAACCTTGACCCAAAGACAATGATGAATTCTACTTTTCTCAAAGTAACTCCAAAAACTGGGCAAATTGCGTTAGTGTCACAAAGTGGAGCAATCTGCGCAGCTCTTGTGGAGGACGCAAGCGCCCAGGGAATAGGATTTTCCGCCGTCGTGAGCGTAGGCAACAAGGCCGACCTTAACGAAATTGATCTACTAAAGATGCTTGCAGAGCACGATCAAACCAAAGTCATCGTGATGTATCTTGAAGACATGGGCAACGGTCAAGAATTCCTCAAAGTGTGCAAGGAAATCACAAAGAAGCACAAAAAGCCGGTAATAATTCTAAAATCAGGACGTAGTCCGGAAGGAGCAAAAGCGGCAATGTCACACACCGGAGCCCTGATGGGTTCTGATGAAATTTACGACGCAGTGTTGAATCAGGCAGGCGCAATACGCGTCGACACCATGGAAGAGTTGTTTGATTATGCTGTCGCATTCTCAAAGCAACCACTGCCGCTCAAAGGCGATCTTGTGATAGTGTCAAACGCAGGAGGGCCTGCAATCATCTCGACTGACGCATGCTCAAAATACGGAATCAAGATGGCTTCGATTGAGGACATAAGGCCGAAAATCAACGCAGTGATTCCACCGTGGGGCAGCTCAAGAAATCCGGTAGATATTGTGGGGGATGCAGACTACAACAGGTTCCACGGAGTTCTTGATACTGTCCTTGCGCACAAAAACGTCGGCTCCGCCGTGGTGATGTGTACTCCTTCTGCAACACTAAACTATGACAAACTCGCCGAGGTAATTGTCGAGATGTCAAAAAAATACAAAAAAACGATTCTTGCCTCTCTGATGGGTCTTGACGAGGGAATCACAAACAGACAGATTCTTGCAGATGGTGGGGTGCCTTACTACACCTACGCCGAAGGTGCAATACGCGCACTGCATGCGATGCTGCGATTTACCAAGTGGCTCAACACCCCGGAAGGCAAGATAGCCAAGTTTCCTGCAAAAAAAGCAGTTGTCAGAAAAGTCTTTGACTCTGTTAGAGCTCAGAAGAGAACCAACCTTCTAGAAGAAGAAGGCCAAGAGGTACTGCGGGCGTATGGCTTTCCACTGCCACAGAGCATTTTAGCAAAGACGGCAGACGAGGCAGTCAAGGCCGCAAAGAAGATCAAGTTCCCAGTTGTCATGAAGATAGCATCTCCACAGATAATCCACAAGTCTGATGCAGGCGGAGTAAAGGTGGGCATTGCAGACGAAAAACAGGTAAAAGATGCATTCGACACCATAATCAAAAACGCAAAAAAATACGACGCCAAGGCCAACATAAAAGGCGTCTTGGTTCAGGAGATGATCAAAGGTGGCAAAGAGCTCATAATAGGATCAAAGCAGGAGCCAGGATTCGGCCCTGTTGTGATGCTTGGTATGGGAGGAATCTACGTCGAGGTTCTCAAAGATGTCACGTTCAGGCTGGCACCTGTCACAGACAGGGAGGCAGACGACATGATCGAATCCATCAAGACAAAAAAACTACTTGAAGGAGTTAGAGGAGAAAAACCAGCAGACAAAAAAGAACTGTCGTTGCTGATACAAAAGCTGTCGGCGCTAGTGACCGACTTTCCTGAAATAAAAGAGCTTGACATGAATCCAGTTCTTGTGATGGAGCAGGGAAAGGGCTGCAAGGTACTTGATGTTAGAATAGGCCTTAGCTAGAACGCAATTTCGTAGCGATTCGCTAAATGCTGGTTATACATTCTCGTCATGTCTTGATGGTTTGTTTTAGCTTGATCTTAAATTTTGTATTCCGAGGTTTTGTCCGCAGCATAAAGTTGCAACAAGGACATCGCAATCCCTCCCACATGACATAAACATCGCAAACCTGACATCGTTTTTGACCAAAACGATACTTTCCTTTATTGGGGCTACCTTTTGTTATCATATACTGATGACATATTCCATTACATGTGCTGCCCAATTTTCTGGCCCTCCATCAATGGTAAACTCGTAAAACTGATTCTCATGACAATGTTCTCAGAAAAACTCTACTTAAACTGGAGAGTTACAACACATTACAATGTATTCCTTGTTTCTAAATACTAGCAAAATCACCTGTCATCATGAAAGCTCTAGTCTATGAGGAATATGCTCCAGACGACAACTATGCAAAAATTCTCAAAGTCAAGGAAATACCAGATCCAAAGCCGAGATCAAACGAAATAATTCTCAAACTCAAAGCAGCTGCTCTAAACTATAATGATATCTGGGGGATGCGAGGCGTCCCGATTGCAATCCCGCTACCTCACATTTCAGGCTCTGATGCAGCAGGTGATGTTATTGCAGTGGGAGAAGATGTAACTAATTTCAAGATAGGGGATAGGGTTGTGACACACTCCAATCTTGCATGCAGAACATGCGAGCTGTGCACATCAGGAAGAGAATTTGATTGCACAAAAAGGCAGGTTTGGGGATTTCAAACCGGTCCATTGTGGGGTGCCTACAGCGAACTAATTCACATGCCTGAAACAAACATCTCAAAGATCCCAGAAGGTGTAAGTTATGAAGAAGCAGCTGCTGCCTCAATGACGATTCTTACTGCCTGGCACATGTTGGTAGGCAGAGCAAAGATTGTGCCAGGACAGATAGTGCTTATCATGGGTGGCGGCTCCGGTGTAGGAAGCTTTGGAATTCAGATTGCCAAACTATATGGCTGTCACGTAATAGCCACTGCAAGCAAAGACAAGCTGGAAAAATGCAGGCAATTGGGTGCAGACTATGTCGTCGACCACAGAAAGGAAGACTGGTCTAAAGAAGTCTATAAGATAACCAAAGACATTGCAGCAAAGGAGCGAAGAAGGCCTGGTGTGGACTTGGCCTTTGATCATATTGGCGAGACTCACTTCAACAAACAACTAACATTGTTAAACTATGGCGGCACGCTAGTCACGTGTGGCGCAACAACTGGATATGATGCCAAAATCGATCTAAGACAGATATTTTTCAAGGGTATCAACGTGCTTGGCTCAACTCAGGGAACAAAAGCGGAGATGGAGGCTGGATTGTACTGGATGAGCAAAGGCAAGATAAGGGCAGAAATAGACTCGATCTATTCGTTTGAGAATGCGGCAGAAGCCCACACCAAGATGCTCAAAGGAAATTTCTTTGGGAAAATTCTGATGAAGCCGTGAAACTCTGATTGTAACAAGAAACTAGACTACTTCCACTTCCCAGTCGTCATTTATCCATGCGCCAACCACTCTGACTGGAAATTTCCATGATTCTACTGCTTTTACAGTGTTTTTTATGTGGCTGATGTGCTCGCTTTTTGACACGGGGTTTCCTGCACAATCGTGATGACCGGAAACCAAAATTAGACTCGATCCGTGTTTGTTGACTGAGATTGCTACTTTGGCCTTGATCTCCTCCATTTTGGTTGAATTGGAAAACAGTTTGTCAACGCCAGGTTCTGTTATGGTGTCCACAAAGCCTACGTTGTACTTTTCCTGGAGCCAGTGTATTATCGGAAGCTGAATTCTTCCATCCATGCAGCTTATTGAGGTGCAGAATTTGTTAGAGCGAGTCGTTTCCATCACCGCTAAAACCAAGTTTAGAAGAAAACCTAGAGAACGAACTCACTGGAGTTTGGAGAATTACTTGATTGCTTGAAAATTCTCTCACAACAGAATATTCTAATTGATTCTCTTATACTAGTAGCATTACATTGTAATACAGTTATTCTATTGGAAAAATTAGAGTGATGTTGCCTCTTTTTGATTTAATTTCTAACCTTTTGTTGATTATGTCATAAAAGAGTTCTTTTACCAAGGTTTCAACATAAAGCGACCATTTTTCGCCAAGTTCGTGCTGGATGGTGAAAATATACGAGTCTTGGTTCTGTTCCACATTGTGCTGCATCCATGCCACATTCAACCATGCACGCAAGATTTCTATGAAATCATTGACAGTGTAATTGCGTTTCATAAAATGTAAAATGTTTGAGAATGTCTCTTTTTCGATTACCTTTGCAAGTGTGATTATCTCTTTATCTTCTAATCTATGTATTGCCGCATTTACAAACGGTTTTGTCATTGGTAACAGTCCTACTTTTCGTTCATATCTGCCCCACAAGACATGGTTTGAGAGTATTTTCAGCACAAGAGAATTGAAATTTACTTTTTCATAATTAGCTTCTTTTTTCAACTCTGCAATCAACGAGGTCGGCAGTCTCAGAGTGCAAACTTGACTTTTTTTGTCGGATTCAACAATCACCATGTGTGAACAATGACAATTACTCATTAAATAGATTTTTAATAGTATGACATTGTACTTGAAAATCTTGGGGATTTCCTAATGTGGAATATGCGTATACTGCGTAATGATTGTTAGAATGATTCTGGCGTATTTTTTAATTATGTCAGATTAGAAATTATTTAAAGGAATGAGTATCTGAGTTTTGAGCATGACTTTCCAAAAAATAACGATTAATTCTCAAGTATGCGTTTGACATATTTTGGTTTCTTACTTTCCATCATAAAATTATAGTATGGCATGCAAAGGGTGATACTGATATTATCCAAAACGTCAACACGACAGGCAACTCTGACCGTGAGCTATGCAATATTGGTTCTACAAACCCACTCTGATGGCAACATATTGGTATGAAAAACACAAGAAAAAGCAGAGCCCAGAACCATTCAAGATGAGAGCATTCGGGTTTTCGGCCCACTTTCCACCGTTGCTACAGAAAATCTTGGCTGATTCTTTCTATGTCATCCCTTATCTTAGAATATTCGCGTAAAAATTTCCATCCTTTGTTTGTGATCTTAAGAGGATTTTTTTCGATCAAGTTCTTTTTTTCAAGTTCATTTAGGTATCTGATCAGTTTGTCGTATGAGGTATTGCTACGGAATTGAACTCGAGTTAATTTCACCTTACCATTGCTTGCTTCATCTTGAATCGCCGACAAAATATCACCATATAAACCGAGTTTTGAACGACGTTTTGTTGATGCCTCTTGTGAAATGATGCGAGTATTATTAGACGAAAATCGGTCGATTTCGGCCAAGCATTTGAGAATCTGGCGCATGAGTGCGTCATGCGCTGGTATTTGTTTTTCTGGACTGCCATGAAGTATTGAGATCTTGATCTGATGGCATGACCTGATCTACAAAATGCTCAAAATCCAATGATTCTAGAAATCCAATGTAACTGTGGAACTACCTAAACGCACCGTATCGTTCCAACGTACCTCGAATCGCAACTACGATTCCTCTAGGCCAGGAAAAGAAGCTTCGTAGTCCTTTTCCATCATTTCCTTGTTCTGCTCATCGTATTCGTCTTCTTCTACTTCTTCGACTGCGGCCTCTATTCTGCGGGTGTCCTTTGTGAGCCATGAAACTTTGATGAGGCCCATTATCTCAAGGTCCAAGAGGATCTTGTTGAATTTGTCTTGTGCAAGGCTGACTCCGGACTTTGTGAGTGCTTTTTGCAGCTCCTCGTCTGTCATCGAGCCGGCGTCTTTGATCTTTTCATAAACTATGTTTTTTATTGGAAAGTCTGCCATTTTCTTAACCGTAAAACGTCTTGTCTAATTGTTTTGGAACCACATTAGAAATAGTTTCCCTCATCGATGTGTACCACTGGTCCACCTCTTTTGTGATTGACGGCCTCACTTTTTTTAGCGCTGCTGCAAAGTGGGCACTTGTGATCTTTGTAGAGTTGGTCTGCATGGCGTTGACTCCTGCTTCTCTGCACAAGGCTGCCAAGTCTGCACCCGTGTAATTCTGTGTTGAAACTGAGATCTCCTCCAAGTTGACATCGTTTGAGAGGGGCATCTTTTCTGTGAGTATTTTGATTATCTCCAGTCTGCCTTTTTCGTCTGGTTGCTGCACGTACAATACAGGCTCTAGCCTTCCTGGTCTGAGAAGAGAATGATCCAGCAAGTCAGGCCTATTTGTTATTCCAATTACCACGACACGCGACGAACCGCTTTCCTCCATCTCTGTGAGCAGCTGCGACAAGATGGTCTGGCCTATCCCGACTTCGTCGCCTGACTTCATCCTTGCAAGAGAGTCCATCTCATCAAATATGACGACACATGGAGCAGATGTCTTTGCCTTTCTGAATATTTCGCGAATTGCCTTTTCAGATTCGCCGACCCATTTTGAGAGGATCTCAGGACCGCGTACAAGTATCATGTTGCTTCCACTTTCTGTAGCTACAGCTCGCGCCAAGATCGATTTGCCGCATCCGGGAGGTCCGTACAGCAAAACTCCGCGCGGCGGTTTGATTCCCATGTTGTAGAATTTCTGTGGCTCCCTTAGAGCTACAATGAGGTTGTCCTGCAGCGTCTTTTTTACATCGTCGAGGCCTCCAACATCGTGCCAGAACACCTTTGGCCGCTCCACGTAGAACTCTCTCATGGCAGTAGGCACCACTTCATGCATCGCATCGTAAAAGTCCATGAGCTTGATGTCCATTGACTGCAAGATCTCTGCTGAGACCTTCTCGGTTTCAAGATCGATTTCAGGCAGATACCTTCGAATTGCCTTTAGTGCTGCCTCGCGGCACAACGACTTGATGTCGGCCCCTGTATACCCGTGAAGCTCTGCTGCAAGTCTTTTTAGTTCCACGTCTTCTGCAATCGGCATCCCGCGGGTGTGTATCTGCAGAATCTCCAGCCTTCCGTCTGCGTTTGGAACGGAGACTTCGATCTCCCTGTCAAATCTGCCTGGCCTTCGAAGTGCGGGGTCCACGCTGTCAGGCCTGTTTGTTGCGCCAAGAACTATGACGTTTCCCCTGTCTGTGAGGCCGTCCATTAGCGCGAGAAGCTGTGCCACTACCCGTTTTTCCACATCACCGTAAGCCTCCTCTCTTTTTGGCGCAATTGCGTCTATTTCGTCGATAAAGATGATACTGGGTGAGTTGTCCTTTGCCTCCTTGAAGATCTCTCGAAGCTTTGCCTCGGTCTCGCCGTAGTACTTGTTCATGATTTCTGGACCGTTAATTGAAAACATGTTTGCCTCAGACTCTGATGCCAAAACCTTTGCAATGAGCGTCTTGCCACATCCAGGAGGCCCATACAGGAGGATGCCACTGTGTGGTTCAATTCCGAGCCGATTGAAGATCTCAGGGTGCCTAAGTGGGAGCTCGACTATTTCACGCATTATCTTGATTTCGTTTTTGAGGCCGCCTACTTCGTCGTAGGTGACACGCGATTTTTTGTCAGTTGCCTTTTCAGTAGATATCGAAAACTCTGTCGTCCTGTCTATTGTTACTATTCCTTTTGGTGCAATCTTGCCGATCTTAAAGTCCATTGGGTTGCCCAAAATCATGACCGATATCTCGTCACCCTGGCAGAAAGGCAGTCCCTTGAGGCGGTTTTTCACAAAATCGGTAAACTCTTTGTCCACTGTGACCACATCTGATACCGGAGTCAAAACAATTGATTTTGCCACCTTGGCTGTTACTTTTTTTATCTTTACAATATCGTTTAGGGCGCTTCCAATGTTCTTTCTTGTCTGGCCATCGATTCTTATGATGTCTGAGAACTTGTCATCTTCGTCTGTAGGCCATACAACTGCGCAGCTTGTGCGCTTTCCTGTGATCTCGATTATATCTCCAGGGTTTGCCTTTAGAAAATCCATGGCGTCTGGGCCAATCCTTGCCCTCTTTTTTCCAACATCCCGTTGCTTTGCCTCGCCTACTCGCATTTGCAAGGGCTCATCTTTTCGCGCCAAGTAGAATCACTTCACATCGACTGACTTGCGACTCATGTTGAGGACCTCAAACTCTGAGACGCCGTCCACAGACCTTACTGTTCCTTCAAGCATATCCATTTGTCCCTCCTTGTCGTCCAAGTTGAACTCTGCTTTCAGGTAGTAGAGGCCGAAAGCAAGGGGCTCCTTTGTGTATCTCTCAAGCTGAATCCCGCCTTGGAGCTTTGCCTGGATATTTTTTACCAGCTCATCCAAGTTGATCTCAGTTCCTGTTGGCAAGATCTTTGTGATTAAAAGTAAGCGTGCCATTTTACGGTCCTTGAAACTTGCACGAACCACAAGTATATGATCTTGCTGCTTCTCTGCAGCTTTCACACCGCCAAATCAAAACAGAGCCGCACTCTGGGCACATGAATTTGACACACTTGTCGTTTGGCATGATGTGCTTGTTGCAGCAACTACATATTGGAAGTGTCAGTGATGTTGACATGCCAGCTGTTTTTTTGCATTCCATTTATAGCTTGCTGACTTTAGCTGAGAAGTTTTCGAACCTCTGAGCCGAAAATCGTCTGTGCTACTTTGAGAGAGCCCTTCAAGCCGAGCATCTTGATGAGCGCAGATGTGTGAAAATCAAAGTCGTCGTTTTTTGAAATATCCTGTATCATCTGAGGTGTGATTGCACCAAACAAGCCATCGATCGTCTTGTTGTCGAGCCGTTCAAGCATCTTTCTTGCAAAAAGCTGTTTTTCAAACTCTTTTCCAAATTTTTCCTCCCATTTTATTTGGTATGTTTGCAGCTCCGACCTATTTTGTGTCTTCAAAAATGCCGATATTGCCCGGCCTGCGAAAATTCCGCCTATTCCACAAGAGTATATTCCACCAGCCGTCGTCGGTTTGGATTGGCCTGCAGCATCGCCCACTATGACAATGTCTCCCTCAACGAAGTTCTTGATTGGACCGTTGACCCAAATTGGCGCAAAGACCTTTCTAATCACAGAGTGTTTGCCTTTTCGCTCAAGATATTTTTCGAGTGCCTGCATTGCGTTGATGCCGCGGCCTGCCACTCCAACTTTACCTATTCCGTTTCCAGCAGGTATGATCCATGAAAAAAATCCCGGATACCTGACTGCGTCAACATTTACCTCGACTAGTCCATTTTGTATCCAGTCAGCATAGATCTCGTACTGGGCAGACTGAAGAGTACCGCTTCTATCCTTTTGGATCAGTGCAGACACACCTCTTGCGTCAACTAGTATCTTAAAATCAAAAGTTCCTGCGGATGTGACTGCCGTGTTGCCTTTGACTTCTTTAAGTGATGTCTTGACTTTGATTTCGGCGCCATTTTTTTGCGCCTGGTGCGCTACCTGTTTGTCTAGCTCCCGTCTGTTGATCACAATGACCTTTTGCTTTTTTGCATCAATTGTGATCTTTTTTCCACCTGGCGAGCTTAGTGTGGCAGACTGGATCTGGCTGTCAAAAGTTCTCTGTGATGGAACCACTCCGAGATCTTCAAGTGCCGACATGGAGACTAGGCCGCCGCAGTGCTCAGGCGTACCCACCTCAAAATCTTCTTCTATTACGAGTACACTGTGTCCATTCTTTGCGACCTCTCTTGCGCAAAACAGTCCTGCAACACTTCCCCCAGCAATTATGACGTCATAAGACATTTGTTACTCTTGATTGCAGAACCGATTAATTTAATTGGTTGCTCAAAAGTTTTTCAATGGTTACATGCTCACCATACATGATGGGTGCAATAAAGCAGGCAATAGTGGTAAGAGCAGACCTTGGAATGGGAAAGGGCAAGATTGCGGCCCAGGTGGGTCATGCATGTGTCCTTGGTGCAGAAGCTGTAAGAAAGTCACACCCTGACTGGTTTGAAAAATGGTGGGGCGGCCAAGAAAAGATAGTGCTCAAGGTAAACAGCGAAAAAGAATTGCAGGAAGTAAAAAAAGCTGCAATCGAACTTGGACTCCCATGGGCCGAAGTAACCGATGCAGGACACACTCAGATTGCGCCAGGAACATTTACGTGCATTTCAATAGGTCCGGCACCTGAGGATCTAGTCGACAAGATAACAGGCGAGCTTAAACTTCTCTAGAGGCTAGGGTTCTCCCATACGAAATCATCCTCAATAAATATAACAAGGTGACTCAAAGTCGCAAATGTGAGGACAAAGACAAAGGGAATAATCGTTGCAGGATTTTTTGCAGTCATACTCATTACGTCGACTCTGACTTTTGCACTAAACAATCTGGTGCCCAAACCTACTGCACAGCTCACCATTACCGGCACACCGGCAGACAATTTTCCAGATGCTCAGAGGCCCAGATACTGCGGAACGGGCGACGCAAAATCAAATGAATATGTAACTGAATTCAAAATACCTACAGCATGCACGCAACCTTTGGCAATTACAGTAGACCAACAAGGAGCAGTCTGGTTTGCGCAGACAAACACGGGCAAAATCGCAAAATTTGATCCAGCAAACGAGAATTTCATAGAGTACCCAAACCCGCTGTGGCCTCAGATGGGCCGCTCAATGATATGGGGCATGGATTATTCTTATGATGGAAATATCTGGTACACAGATGACGCACACGACTCAATCTGGAGGTTTTCGACTGCCGATGGCTCTTATCAGAGAATTAATTATCCTGCAACTGGTGAGTCACTACCTCAGCATCTTGTGATAAAAGGCAGCCAGATAATTCTAAATGATTTCTACGGAGGAAAGATCAGCTTCTTTGACACAAAGCAGACCGGTGAAATGTCATACCAAAACATCCCGACACCGATACCTGGCTCCTTTGTCTCAGGCTTTGATGTGGATTCGGAAGGCAATGTGTGGTACACCAATTGGATTCTAAAGCAGGGAGGTGCTTTAGTCAAGTTCGACTACAACGGGTACGCAGCGTTTGCGGCCTCAAAGCAGCCTGACAACTCTACGACACTAGAATTCTCTGAGGCGTTCAACCTCCCACCATCGCTTGAAACGCCAATAGGCCTCTCAGTGGATCACAACGACAACATATGGATTGCCGACACATCAAGCAGCTCGTTTTTCAAATTCACGCCATCAGACTCCAAATTCACAGAGTATGTCACCTCCAACGCAAGGCCAACTGTATACGGCAACACAACAGGTGTAATCAAGTCCCCCGTATCTGGGCCATACTGGACCCAGGTGGACAACGGCAGACTTGTTTTCAATGAGCAGATGGCAAACGCAATAGCAGTCTTTGACATTGATAATGAAAGGCTCATCGAATATCAGGTACCGTCTCAGAATCCAAACTGGGCAGACTGCGCCGGAAAATCCCAGTGTGGAATAGCACAGGTCTTTGGCTTCAGGGTGGCAGGCGATAAGGTATGGTTTACAGAATGGGTAGAAAACAACATCGGCGTAGTGGACTTGGCAAAAGAGCTCCCATTTGAGTTTGAAGTTGATCAAAAAGAAGTTACGGTGCCAAGAGGTCAAGCCGCAACAGTGCAGTTGAAGCTCACACCACATATGAACACAGACGTGGCTCTTTTTGCAAAAACCACTTCCAAGTTTGATGACATTTCAGTGGATCTGTCTGATACAACTCTGACACTGAATAGGCCGCAAGAAGCACAAATCTCAATTATGACAAGCGAGTCTGCACTTCCAGGAACGTACAAAGTCCTTCTTTCAGCAAGAACAAACGACGTAACGATTTCTAATTTCATAACCGTGAACATAACTCCGTGATCCCAAAAATAGACTCAGAAATTGGCATTCGAGTTTACACCACCAAGTTTCCAGGTTGTGGTGGAAAGATACGACAGCGAAGAGAAGACTTTGTGGTATCAGAGGTCCTCTCAGACAAGCTCCTGAATTCTCTTTCACAGCAGGACGGATTTGCAGTATACAGGCTGAAAAAATCTGGAATTGATACAAATCATGCTCTGCAGACTATTCTCAAAAAATTCGGAGTACGGCTAAAGGCACTTGGACTCAAAGATGCATACGCCCAAACCGAACAGTATGTCTGCTCTGTGTCAAAATCAAAGTCACTGCAAAGCTACGTTGATGAAAAGATGTCACTGCAGAGAATAGGCTTTGCAAAAAAACCACTCTCCGCAAAAGATATGCAGGGAAACCGATTTACCATCAAAATAAGTGGTGCAACAACAGACGTTTCAAAATTTTCGGAAACAGACAAGATTTTGAATTTTTACGGATACCAGAGATTCGGCTCAAGGAGGCCTGTCACCCACTTGGTAGGCAAGGCCCTCATACAAAAAAGATTTGACGATGCGATAAGGTTGATACTTTCACACACATCGGAACACGACTCACAAGAAAACACCATTCTGAGAAAACAGATGGAAGACCCAGCAAAGTTTGCAGAGCTGGCGCACACAATACCAAAGCAGATGGATCTTGAAAGAACACTCCTCAAAGAAATGGCGCTACACCAAGATCCAAAAAAGGCAATCTACAAACTACCACTGTCCATTAGGAGGCTTTTTGTTGATGCCTACCAATCGTATATTTTCAATCTTACTCTGAGCCGCGCATTTGAGTTTGGCGAGGATCTTTTTTCTGCAAAAGAAGGAGACGTGTGCTACGACAAAAACTCTCAGCTTGGAAAATACGAAATGAGAGACGACCAGCAGCTTGCTATTCCACTTGTCGGGTATTCGTATTTCAAAAAGACGAGGTTTGACTTCCACATCGCAAAGATACTCCAAGACGAACAGGTCTCACCTTCAGAGTTTTACCTCAAAGAAATGCAAGAGGCAAGCAGTGAAGGCGGGTTTCGGACTGCAAGACTTGTATGCAGAAATTTTGAGGTGAGTGGGGACAAGGTAAGCTTTGTACTGCAGCGCGGCTCTTTTGCCACTATTTTGATGCGTGAGATCATCAAGCCTGCAGATCCGCTCAAAGCGGGCTTTTAAAGAAATTCACTTGCGCGTTAACAAATTCAGATAAAAAATTAATATCTGCATTCAAAGGGACAATCAGCTATGACTCAACAGCAGGCCGCTAGTAAAAATGCGCAGGTCTCAATCATCATACCTACTTACAACGAGTCAGAAAATATAGTACAGATGCTCAAGTCAATAGAGCAGAACCTCCCAAAGAACACCACCACTCAGACCATCATAGTAGATGACAACTCACCTGATGGAACGGCAAGACTCGTTGAGGATTATCTTCGCAATATGAAAAAGCTAGCTAATCACACAATCGACATCATCCAAAGAAAGACAAAAGAGGGACTAAGCTCTGCAATTCTCAAAGGTATTCAGTATGCTACTGGCAACACCATAATAGTGATGGACAGCGACCTGTCTCATCCGGCAAGTCTTTTGCCAAAAATGCTTGAAGCACTCAAGCAACCAAAATGCGACATTGTAATTGCATCAAGGTACGTCAAGGGTGGCTCCATCACAGGATGGACACTCAAAAGAAAGTTGATGAGCAAAGTTGCCACACTGATTGCAACGCGCGGCCTCGGAGTGGGAGCAAAAGATCCAATGTCGGGCTTTTTTGCCTTCAAAAGGCACGTTATCCAGGGTTTGCAGTTTGATGCGATAGGATACAAGATGTTACTTGAAATCCTAGTAAAGACAAAAAACAAAAACATCTTGGAGATTCCATACACATTTACAAACAGAAATCTTGGTACCAGTAAGCTTGATTCAAAAACAGCATTTGACTACCTCAAGGCAGTCTGGCGGCTGTACAGGTACGGCAAGATAGCAGCAAAAGAAGAAAAAAGGACTTCTGTCAGCTTTTTCTCAAAGGCCGGAAGATTCTATACAGTTGGCGCAATCGGCCTTGCAGTAAATTACATAGTATCTTCACTGTTTTCTGGAATAGTCTCCAACCTGTGGTACCTGCACGCCACAATTATCGGAATAGCAGTGTCAATGACAAGTAACTTTATGCTCAACAAGGTGTGGACATTTGAGGATCGTGACTTTACAAAAACGCACACGCTTGTCCAGTACGGCAAATTCATCGGGTTCAGCTCACTTGGGGCTGTGGCACAGCTTGGAATGGTATATCTGCTTGTGGACAACTACAAAATGCAGTATCCTGTAGCTCTTGTCTTGGCAGTAGCATGCGCCGCGTTTAGCAACTTTATTCTAAACAAAAAGTGGACATTCAAAGAAAAAGTCTGGAGCTAAAAAATTAGATAATTGGCGTTCCAGCGCCTTTAGTGGTGCTGAGTACGACTTGATTATTTTTTCAGCGTGCATGAGATGACGCTTCTTGTTTGAGTGGTCAATGTAGTATCTGGCGGCATTGTACTCATTATTGTTCTTGTATGGAACACCGTCCAACTTCACATGCCTGTGCATTATTACAATCTTCAATATTCAAACCATGTTTACCAAGAGCGATATTGTCAGTTTAGCTTAACAGTTTAGATCGCCTGCAAACAAATGGTACAAAAAACTCAAATATCTACCAACTTTACGGCTAGCTATGGCGGATCCAATGTTTGTAATACCACTAGTATTTTTGGTGTTGGGTGCAGGACTTGGTGGATATGTGGTGTATCACAAGCAGACAGTCATGGTGCCGCTGGAAATGCAGGAAAAGGCCGAAATCGAGTCAATGACCTGCGAGGAAGTCAAGATAAAGCACGAACTTGGGCAGTACTGGTCGTTTACCAACTGGAAGATAGCAAATGAAAAAGTCAAGTCTTGCTCCAAATGAGTTTTGATTGAAAATTCAGGTTTTGTGTAATCCAGAAGGCTATTATCCATGTTTACCATCGAGCGCTACCAAAAAATGGGCATCCGTCAATTACACAAAACCCAGAACCAAAATTCAAAATAGAGTTATATGGCTAAGGGAAGCGCTTTGAGTAGTTTGGTAGCAAAAGAACTCATCGAAGTCTCAAAGCCAAGAATCGTGGTTTTGCTTGTAATCACCGCAGTCACATCGATGTATGCAGCATCAAAATTGATAGGTCCAGAACTTGACCCGATTGGGCTGCTCCATATCATAATTGCTGGCTCTCTTGCCTCCGCCGGCTCCAGTGCGCTAAACCACTACTATGACAAGGACATCGATCCTCTAATGAAGAGAACAAGCACACGTCCAATTCCATCCGGGCGCATCAAGGCGGGAGCCGTGCTCTTGTACGGCCTTGCGGTATCTGTGGCATCGGTAGTCTATGCCGCGCTTACACTGAACCTAGTCTCTACATTTTTCATCGCACTGGGGATCTTTTTTTACGTTATAGTGTACACGGTGTGGCTCAAAAGAAAGAACTCTTCAAATATTGTGATAGGGGGTTTTGCAGGGAGCGCGGCATCGATGGCAGGATGGACTGCGGCAACAGGTTTTGTTCCGCCAGTTGGAATAGACCTGCTTGGCTTCCTTGTTGGATTTTTGGTATTTGTTTGGACTCCATCACACTTTTGGTGCCTTGCAATGAAGATACGCGACGACTATGAAGAGGCTCACGTGCCTATGTTACCTGTATTGATCGGCATGCACAAGACATCAAAGTACATCTTGGCAAACACAGCAATTCTGCTGCCGTACTCGCTTTCACTGTATGCGTTTGGACTCGGTCTGGTATACCTTGTAATTGCTGCCGCAAGCGGGGGCCTTATGCTCGTATATCACTACAAGCTGACAAAAAATCCGACGTCGGACTTTGCTTGGAAGGCGTACAAGGTGACTGCACCATACCTGACTATCATCTTTGTAGCTATAGCCTTGGACGCGGCATTCCATTTCAGAATATAAAAAAGGAAAAAAGGAGTTAGTTTCGTGGTTTCCAGGTACTAATCCAAGAATTGACGATGTTTTGGTTTAGGTCTGCAAATGCACTTGCATTCTGGTTGATCGTCTTGATGTTTTGAACTGTTGCATCAAGGACTGTTTGGACAACTTTGCTGTTGGTCTCAAATGTCTTTATAAATGCCTCAGTTGCGTCCTGGACTGCAGTGATTGTGGTCTCTGGCAGAGCAGTGTTGACTCCAACCTTGTTTGCAATACTTTGTTGAATTGCGGTCGTTGTGTGGATAAAGCTGCTCCATGTTGAGATTAGTTCCTGGCTTAGGTTTGTGTATGACTGCAGGGATTGCGTGGATGCTCTCTCAAATGCGCTCTTTACCTTGTCAAAACTCTTGGTGTAAACTGAAAATACGTCTTTTTGATTTTCGTTTGTTGACATTTTGTTTTGCACCTTTTGATTCGGATGAAAGTCTACCTGACTCTTTTTTGAGGTTTGGTATTTCTTTCCATCCATTGGTTATTAAAACCAACATATGGTATATAAGGTTTTGGTAATAATTGGTAATAATTGGTTATACAACCCCACAAGGCTAGCAAAAACAACACGTGGATGCTGACCACTAAAAATCAGGTTCAGTGTGATTGACGGGTGCTAAACAACCAACCTGCTTCCATCGACTCGATTGGTGGCTGGAAAAAATCCATTCTCCCCCACCGCTTCAACTAAAAGCCCTCGAGGATGGCAAAACCTTCCAACCCAAGTCTTAATTATCATAGATACATTGGCTTTCTTACTTGATAGAAAAGACGGCGGGCATCGTGGCCCTGTTGCTTTTTTCAAATATGTGTGTCGCATTCGGCTACGTTGCTCCAACTTCACAGGAACAGGATCTCTACAACAAACTACGCGCAGAATTTGAAAAACTCACGATCTCAAAAAAAGAAGTTACAGACGCACTAGCATCATTTTCCGAGCCGATAACGATCACATTTCCATGCGATGCTGGCTCGCTCTACACACATGTCGACGCGTCGATCAGTACCAAACTTGCACGATTCGACAGCAACCTTGCGCACAAGGAAAACACCATTACGGGTGGGATCTACGTCTGGAAATGCAACATAACTATATCTGGAGGCAAGATGGCCATAAACTGCGACAACGAGTACATGTTAAACTCGGATGCCATTCTCAAGTCGGCAGAAAAAAACCCCGACGTAAAACTTGTGGAGGATTTGGTGATATTCTACCACGAACTGCTACACGGCCAGCTCATGATTGATGCTATTAGGTCAAATCAAGCGTGGCACAAAGACACATGCAACAAACCCATCGACGGCGACTTGGATTACTCGTACACTGATGCAAATCACCAAATAATTATGCCCCTGCAAACAGAGTTTGCATCACAACTCATCGAAGGCTTGGGCGGCGTATTCCAAGTTGAAGAAATTCTGCCTTCTGAGACTGCATCTGGAACATTTTCAAAAAAAGTAGGAACTCTATATGATTATCCTGACTACAAATCAGGCATTACGATTTCTGCAAGGTCGTACAATATAGCAAACATAGAGATAACGTCGCAAAAAAATGACATTATAATTTCGGGCACACTAAACGACAAAACAAGAAACGGAATAGTCTGGCTTTACATCTTTGGCAAATCACCACCGGAGCCTCCAAGCGGACAAACACACAACGGCCAAAAACTGCCTGCCAACAAGCCACTTATGATCCCGTCATGGATTAAAAACAACGCAAGATGGTGGGCGCAGGGAACAATATCTGATGCAGACTTTGTTGAGGGGATCAAATACCTAATTGAAAACAATGTCATGATCATTCCACAAACCACACAAGGTAGCGCAAACTCACAAGGCATACCGTACTGGATAAAGAACAACGCCAAGTGGTGGGCAGACGGCATGATATCTGATGCAGACTTTGTTTTGGGGATTCAGTATTTGATAAAAAATGGCATAATGCGGATTGGCCAGGTGCAGCAGCCACAGATAGTCACAGACAGCACACCAAAGGACATGGGTTTTGTAAAGGTAAATGGACAGAGATTCCAAACGCAGGCACACCAGTCGACACAGGTGCAAATCACGGGTATGATTGAAGATTTTAAGACCGGCACCTACGTCTATCTTACAGTAATTAAGCCAGACCAGTCATCCGTCGTGCTGAAGGGTATTCTGACAAGCAAGGGCGAGTTCACAGTGCCGCTTCTGATAGACTCTAACTGGCCTACCGGAAGATACGCAGTTGTGGGAAAATACAACAACGAGGAGTTTGGACTCACTTCGTTTGTGGTGGATTAAATATCTGGCCTGCATCAAAACTATGTTTTTACCATTTTTGGTATTTTGTAGTTAGCTTGAAAAATAATAGAATAATGTCATAATTTAGTCAATGATTCGAAGGCACACAATCGTACTTGATAAAGACATAGAGTCAAAGCTGAGGCACATACAGGCCGATCTTATAAAAAAGACTGGGGCATCCGTAAGCTTCTCTGCAGTGATTAATCGGGTATTAAAAAAAGCACTCAAGTAAACCGCGCAGCTGTCAAATTAGATATCTTCTCAGAGCACTACGGTAAGTATTACCGCAACTGCAGACGCAAAAGCGATAAACGAATAGTACGCAAGTCTGTGTCTTGGTATGTTTCTTACGTTCTTTACCCTAAATTTTTCTGAAATCTTTTGAATCATTTTTTCACCTCTATATTATTGAGTCTCAGCACAAGTGGCAATGCTGTGTATGTGGTATTGTGGTTCTGTGATCGTTCCGCATTTGTTGCATCTGAACTGGGCGTAGTCTCTTCCACAGACTTGGCATGTCTCAGAATCGACATACTCTTTTAGCTCAGCACCGCATTTTCTACACGAATCCACTCTCATTTTCTCTCTTCATACATTTAGCTGGCATACCATATTAGATAGAATCAACAACTTAGCTGATTTATCATCAAACTAGCTTACAAGACTCTATGACATAGTCTGTGATATGGTATTCGTGGGACAAGACAAACTGAGTCATTGGACCTACGAGGTTCGAGCTCCATTTAAGAAAGTCATTGCCTGGGACGCCCTATTCTTTATACTGGGTATTGGCGTTGGAGCAGGCCTCGGAGCATTCCTAGTTACCCAATAGGAATGCTTTTATTTTTTTAACATGAGCGGTGGCAAGAATGGTGGACATGGGCTCAAAGATTGGTGTGCTGGACATAGTACTACTAATAATGGCAGTTACCTACTTTGTTAGCTTCATTTCGTTCTATCCAGAGTCGATATTCCTAAAGGAAGCGCCGTATCACATCCCGCACAGCTACGAAATCTACTTTGAGATACTCTTGTGGGTGTTCTTTGGCCTGCTTGTCTTCGATCTCTACCTAAAGTACAAAAAGCTAAACAGCTTGAGGCTGTTCATAAAAAAGCACTGGCACGAAATGGTCATGATTGCACTGATTCCGTTTCTTGCAGCATTCAAAATCACAAAGATCTCACTTAAGCTTGTAAAGACACTCAAGGCCTCAAAGAGCGGCTTTAAGGCGTTCTACAAGGCAAACAAGACGACAAATCAACTCAAAGAAGGATCTAGCAACAACTAGCGGCCTCGCAGCAAGCCACCATTTTTTCAGACGTCTTTACAATCTCAGAAATTAGTCGTGAAATATCCTTGTTTGCAATAGAGTACATGGTCATCTTGCCGTTCTCTTTTGCCCTGACTATATTGCAATCTTTGAGCGCCCTTAGGTGGTGCGATACAAGGGGCTGATCCTTTTTGAGACTAGATACTAGATCGTTTACAGACATTTCCTGATTTTTTTGTAATAGCTCCAATATGTTGAATCGTGTTTCTTCACAGATGCATTTTAGGAGCGTTGCACCATTCATATCAATCTTAATTTATATTAACCAGTATTTATATGTTAACAGTAATGTCGTATTCAAAAAAAATTCTGTTTGTGTGCGTAGAAAACGCAGGCAGAAGTCAGATGGCAGAAGGGTTCTTTCGCAAGTATGCGCCTCCAGGCTACGAATCACAAAGTGCAGGTACAAAGCCAGTCAACAAAATAAACCCTCTTGTAGTAAAAGCCATGGCAGAGGTAGGAGTCGATATCTCGTCGCAAAAACCAAAGGTGATCACCGAGTCTGCACTCAAGGAAGCATACAGAATAGTTAACATGGGCTGCATGGACAAAGCATCATGCCCCGCGCTGTTTGTACGAGACATAACAGACTGGTCAATTCCAGATCCAAAAGGAAAACAGCTTGAGCAAATAAGACAGATTCGAGACTTGATCGAAAAGAGGATTCAGGAACTTTGCAAAAAACTGCCCCAATAATCTCTGAAACGCAAAAAAAATTCTTTGCGGAGCTCATAGGCACATTTACAATAGTTATTTGCGCCACGGGCTCAGTTGTGATAAACGCACAATCTGGTGGTGCAATAGGACTGTGGTTTGAGGCGTTTGCACCGTTTGCGGCAGTATCTGCAATGGTGTTTCTGTTTGGAAAGATCTCCATGGCGCATTTCAATCCGGCAGTAACTGCAGCGTTTCTAATAACGCGACATTTGCCTCTAAAACTACTCCATGTGTATCTTGGCGCCGAGTTTGCAGGCGCATTTTTGGCTGCACTCTTTGTCAAATTTGTGATTGGCACACAAGCAGACCTTGGAGCCAATCATCCAAATTATGAATATTCAATACCTCAAATATTTGGCATCGAGGTACTTGCAACTTCGATTCTAATCTCCATGATCCTACTGGTAGTGTACACAAAGGGCCTCAAAGGATTTGGAAGTGTTGCCATAGGCAGCATGGTATTTTTTGACATCTTCTTTTTGTCGTCTGTTTCTGGTGCGTCGATGAACCCCATACGCTCACTTGCGCCGGCAGTTCTCTCTGGAGCCGTTGGGGATCTATGGCTATACTGGTCTGCTCCGTTTGCAGGCGCAATCATAATTGCTACAGTGTTCAAAAACCGATTCAAGGCATAACCAAAAACACAGGATTTCGTATAAATCATCTAAAGCAGCACAAGACACATGCGACGCTGTCAATGGGCAAAGGATCAATTGCTTGCAGAATACCATGACAAAGAGTGGGGTGTACCACAACACGACGACACAAAACTCTTTGAGCTTCTGATTCTGCAAGGAGCTCAGGCAGGACTTTCTTGGTCCACCATACTAAAAAGAAGAGAGTCATACAGAAAAGCGTTTGACAACTTTGACGCAACAAAGATTGCAAAATACACAAAACAAGACATCAAAAGACTTTTGGCAAACCAAGGCATAATCAGAAACAAACTCAAAATAGAATCAGCAATCAACAACGCAAGCCGCTTTTTGGAGATACAAAAAGAATTTGGCTCTTTTGACAGATATCTGTGGGGTTTTGTAGACGGCAAGCCAGTTCAAAACAAATTCAAAAAACTCTCGGACATTCCTGCATCTACAACACTATCGGACAAAATAAGCAAGGATCTCAAAAAAAGAGGCTTCAACTTTATTGGCACGACGATCTGTTATGCATACATGCAGGCAATAGGAATGACAAACGATCACACAACAGACTGCTTTAGATACAGTGAACTCCAAAGTTGATCCAACAAATTTTCAGTCTGTTTTTAAAGCGGTGTCAAATAAATAACTATGAGGGTTGTATTGCATATTTATAGCAGTACGGAGGAAAAATTAGTATGCCAATTAGGAATGGCCAAGAATACATCCAAAGCCTAAGGGGTAGAAATCTCAAAGTCTATCTTTTCGGGGAGCTCGTAAAAGAGCCAGTGGATCATCCGATGATCCGACCTTCAATTAATGCGGTTGCCGAAACTTATGATCTTGCAGTGCGCGAAGAAGAGCTCGCAGCACCATTCTCAAAAATATCCGGCAAACGGGTAAACCGATTCTTGCACATTGCAGAATCTGCAAATGACTTGGTCTTGCAAAACAAGATGCAAAGAAAGCTTGGGCAGCTCACCGGCACATGTTTTCAGAGATGTGTTGGAATGGACGCATTAAACTCACTTCATTCAGTTACTTTTGAAATCGACGAAAAATACCACACAAACTATCACAAAAGACTACTTGAATTCATCAAAAAGATGCAGGAGGAAAATCTCGTCATAGGTGGAGCGATGACCGATGTCAAAGGCGACAGGGGCAAGGCACCATTTGAGCAGGCAGACCCTGACTTGTTCGTACACGTAGTAAAGAGAACAAATGAGGGAGTCTATGTCAGGGGAGCAAAAGCACACCAGACAGGCTGCATCAACTCACACTGGATCATCATAATGCCAACAATTCGACTCACAGAAAAAGACAAAGATTATGCAATAGTGGGTGCAATACCAGTTGACGCACCTGGAATCACGTACATCTATGGCCGACAATCATGTGACACAAGAAGCATGGAAGACGGTGACATTGATGCAGGAAACTCCCAGTTTGCTGGCCAAGAGGCAATGATAATCTTCGATGATGTCTTCATTCCAAATGATTTGATTTTCATGAACGGCGAATATGAGTTTGCCGCCATGCTAATTGAGAGATTCACCTGTTATCACAGACGCAGCTATGTCTGCAAGACAGGCCTTGGTGACGTTTTGGTGGGGGCTGCAGCAGCAATCGCAGATTACAACGGCGTTCCAGATGTCTCGCATATCAGAGAAAAACTGGTAGAGATGACCCACCTCAACGAGTCAATTTACGCAGCAGGAATTGCATCGTCGTACCAAGCACACGAGATGAAATCGGGAGTTTGGCTAAATGACGATATGCTTGCCAATGTGTGCAAGCACAATGTGACAAGATTCCCATACGAGATAGCTCGACTGGCACAAGACATCGCAGGAGGAATCGTAGTGACGATGCCTTCCGAAAAAGATTTCAGAAACCCTGTGACAGGACCGCTGCTCAAAAAATATCTGGCGGGAAGAAAAGGAGTCGATGTAGAAAACAGAATGCGCATACTCAGACTAATTGAAAACATGACTCTGGGAAGAAACGCGGTAGGCTACCTTACAGAGTCGATGCACGGAGCAGGATCGCCGCAGGCACAAAGGATACAAATTGCACGCCAGATGCAGCTTGGTTACAAGAAAAAGCTTGCCAAGAAACTTGCCAAGGTAAAAGAGGACGACAATGAAGAACCAGAGAACTCTGAGTACTTTAAGCGCGTCTTCAAAATCACAAAATAATCTACTTGTATGTCTGGTCGCTATCTGTCTTTTTGTTAGTGTCCAGCTTGGAATCTCGTTCAACATCTGATGCCTTGACAAACTCTTCTGCCGAGACAGGCTGATCTTGCTGAGTGAACTCGAACTTTGGTTCATTTTTTTTCCCTTTTGAGTACTGTTTTACTATCATGATGCCAATTATCACTGCAATTATTATGTAGTTGATTGGTGGAGTAAGGACTCTAGTCACGTATCCAATCTGGGGTATCACATAAGCCACTTTTCCAATATACTCATCATCGGTTATAGGATAGTCTGTGCCAGGAATGGAGACTGGATTTGCATCCCCTTTTGTGCGAACAACCTTTGGATTCTCGTCTAGTATGGCAACCACTCGATGCACTATGACACGATCGTGACCGCTTGGGCGGTTAAACACTATGATATCACCTATTTTTATGTCCTCAAAAGGAACCTTGCCGTCGACCACCAAGACGTCGTAGACTTGAAGTACCGGTATCATGCTTCCACTTGAGACTACATAGAACGGGTTTTGTGTGCCAAAGACCACCTGCAGACCGATCCAGATGGCGGCCACACCGACAGCAACTATGATTACGTCCTTTATGATGTTCTTGGCAGATGAGTTCATTTTACAGCTTGTTTCCACAGCTTTCACAAAACTTGGAGCCGGCCTTGTTTTCAAAGTTGCATTTTGAGCAAATCATGCCACTTGTGCGCTCTGAGCTGTCACCTAGCAGAATTATCTCGCCGATTTTTTTTATCTTGTTCCACTCCACTGCTTGGTCCTGCCCGTCGTTTCTTGATATGATTAGAACTACCTGATTTGAAGAATTAATGCCAACCTGCTTTGCAACTCCAACTTTTTTTGCGTTGGCGTCGTATACTGACATTCCTACAATGGAACTGATCGAGCCGGACTCGGAGGTTGGAGTCTGAGGCGTAGATAATGTTGGCGGATCCATCTGCATTGCTGCAGCAAATGTTGGTGTAGGCGGAGGAGGAGTTGGCGGTTGTTGAGGTGGCCTCGTCGGCTCTGTCACCAGTGGTTTTGCAGGACCTACGTCTGCATGCTGGTTTGGCTTTTGGAACTCACGATATTCCGCAATAGTTGAGCCACATATGGTGCAGAGGTACTGGCCCCGCTCAAGCAAAATGAGATTCTGAGCCACCTCTTCATTGGGATTTTCGTATTCAATTTTGGGGCTGCCTTCGTAGTCTTTTTCACACGTATTACAGTAATATTTTGAAATTCGCTCTGGCTCTATTCTACCAACTGGGGCCAAAAACAGATCGGGACCACCAAGGTTTCCCTTTCGCTGCTGATCGTCGGTGACTTGGGCCAAAACGAATCCGCCCGATCCACGCAATTTTTTGAGACGCAGCTCTGAGCTCATAATGTGCATCAACCTCAGATCCAATTTAAGTATATAGTGTTTTTTCCAGAACACATCTGAAGATATTTAGGTGTGTTTGACCGGAGGGTTTTTGGTAATGTCACTTACTCACGTCTCGAACGCAAAAGACTGGCAAGTACAGGTAATTGACTCACCAAAGCCTGTCTTTGTTGATTTTTGGGCAGAATGGTGCGGTCCATGCAGAATGGTAGGGCCGGTTGTAGAAGAGCTGGCACGCGACTATGAAGGCAAAGTTGAGTTCGTCAAGGTAAATGTCGACGAAGCAAACGAGCTGGCCGCAAAATACAACATCTTTTCGATTCCGACACTAATGCTGCTGCACAAAGGCCAAGTGATCGCACAGCAGGTTGGCGCGGCATCAAAAGAAGCCTACAAAAACATGATTGAGCGAGCACTCGCAAAAATCTAAAACTCCATTTTTTACTGATATGAGTTCTGCTTCATATTCGACTGATAAAATGTTAAATAATTACACTCAATACCTGCAACATACTTTGTCACTCAATCCATCAAACAACCATTCACACCATACCACAACAATCCTCTCAGATAAAACACTGCAACCATGGATGATGCACAATGCAATTTGCTGGTGTGTAAGATAGTGGTCTGCGGCGTGCTCGCTTTTGTAAAGTAATTAATAACAGAATAATCAACTTCTGACATGTCACTAGGCGAAGTCGATACTCTGAATCTGCTTGCAGAAAAACTAGACAACCTCTTTAAGGACTCGCAAGGATACTATGAATCGTTTTTGGACGCAAACACAATGTACAAACAGGGAAAGCTATCTGACAAAGAATTCTTTGAAAAACTTGGCGACTATGTTGTAGCTTATTCAGCGTTAGAGTTTTTGGCAGTCAAAGTGATCTTTGAGATAAAAAAAGTAATTGACAAGATGGGAGCAGGAAATCTTGGAACCACCCAGTCTCCAGGTTTGATGCCTGGAATAGGTGCAGGAATGATGGGCGGAATTGGTGCGCGTGTTCCAGTGATGCCTGCACAGACACCAGGAAGGCCGCCATCTGTAATATCTGCAAAAGACGCATTTAGTGCACCCGGAACCCTGCCGTCACCTGATCCGGCTCTGATGCCACGATCCTCTGTACAGGCAAACACATGCAGAGCGTGTGGAGCCGAGCTGAGAGCTGGAGCAAAATTCTGCACAAAATGCGGAACCAAAGTGTGATTCACCTGTACGCAGAAAACAAAGGATATTTTGATTCTTCACTTGGCTTGATAGAATAAATCTCATTTACATTCAAGGCCCAGATGTGTACAGGGCCTACATCAAATCCGAGCTCGTCTAACTTTTTTGCACACTGCGAAAACAGTAGAGGATCGTTGATCTCCTCTGCATCACCTTTAAACTGAAACCCGCCACGATGAATTTTGTCTACTACGGCAGCGCTCACTTTGGGCCATCGCTTAATGTTAGCGTATGTCTTGTTCATGTATGCGTCTGCAAAAACTAAGCGTTCGTCATCAAGGATTGCCATAACGTACCGCGGTGAGATGTTTGGAACTCCATTTGCGTCGACACTTGCGATTTCTACTATGTTTCCTTCTTTGATGATTAACTGAATTGCCTCATCTGGTATCTTGACCAATGATGATCACGTGGGTTACTTTCTCCACATTTTCTGCCATGTCTGGGCAAATGTGTTCATTAACTCGCCATACGCTTTGAGCTGCTCCATGCCTGTCTCACTTGTTATCTTTTGCCAGTTTTCTCCAAACTGCTTGAATGCATTCAAGGCAACATCGTTCATAGCTTTTTGCCAGTTCTCGTGGAATTCTTTGAGTGTCTTTTCGCTGGATTCGTTGACGGCTTTGAGCATTACCTCGTTGTACTTTGCCTGTATGTCTGCACCGATCTTTTGCAGGGATTCATACGCCTGCATCCATTTTTTGAGCAGCGCTGTGTATTCCTCCCACAAGCCGTCCCAGTCGTTTGCTTTTGCTTTTGACATGGTATGGTATGGATGAATTTGCACATAAACATTGTCTAGAAAGACTCTGTAATCACCGAAGGCTTCCAGTTGAAGCAGTGGAGGAAAATGGATTTTTTCCAACCACTAATCCTCCGAGATGTAAGTTGGTTGTTTAGCACCAGATGGTAAACATTAGTCAGCACCCGTCAATTACACAAAACCAAGAACCTCTAGAAATCACTCACGAAGTTAACAGTGTCTCTAGAAAGTCAGAAATCCAGAAAGCTAATCCTGAGTCGCACCGCATTCGGTGCAGAACTTGGCAGAAGCAGACAGCTTGGAGCCGCATTCAGAGCAGAACTTTGTATTTGCATCTGTTACTTTGTTTACGCTTCCATACAGGCCGGTATTTCTGACTGCACCGGTTGGCTCGTAGTGATCCTCGTCGATTATCTCGACTGGAGCAAAATCCTTTTCCTCTACATATGCCATTATTCTTGGAATGGTGTTCGACTTGTCTTTTGGATCCGGAATCATGTCACCAAGCCAGAACGAGTACCTCATCAGGGTAAGCTCCGGCGTGGAAAATGCAAGTGTATGCGCAGACATGTAGTCCTGCGCTGCCTGCTTTCCATTGAAAACCTTCATGAAACTATTCACCTCTGATTATGTATAACGTTTACTGGGAAAACGCAAGAATTTGATCAAAAACCTCATTCGCAATTTGTCCATTTGACCAAACTCGTCCTTAATAGGCATGCAGTGCTTGCTCACATATGAAAATAGACATACCTCTGCCTTGTCCAAAATGCGGTGGCAAAATGTATTTTGTTTCTTACGATGCGCCACTCAAGGTTCTAATGCGCCGCACATGGCATGTGTGCAAAGAATGCGCCTTCACACAAAACACCGAGGATTTCAAAAGGATGCTTTACTGCACTTAAAATCTAAGCAGAGTTGACTCTGGAAAGAGACTCGATCCTTCCTTTGTGTTTCTCTTTGTACAGAGTCCTGCACGAAGTGCAGCAAAAGAATCGCTCGAAATTTCCAAACTTGAGTACTGTCGGCTTGTGTGGCACTGGACCTTTACAGAAATCGCAGGACATCTTGACTAACATGTCCTTGCCTAATTTTACTTCGTGGTGCTTTAGAGACTTTGAGCGCAAATTGTCAAGTTTTTCACTTGTCTTGTCTTCCAGCATCCCAAGATCTAATTGAGGTAGAACTCCCTTTATGAGGCCGATGTTGACCAAGCGCTCGTATCTTGACTTCACCGTTGGCGTGCTTACTTTGATCTCGCGTGATATCTGACGAAACGATTTGCGCCCATCTTTAATCAAAGATTCCAAAATTGCGACATCAATGTCGTCAAGCTTAAATGGCATCAGAAATTATCAAGTTGATGTCGTATTCTAATTTTTCTGATTTTTACAATTGTAAAGTGTAGAGTTTTATTCCCTGCATGCAGATTTACAATTGTCAAGTACAGGTATTAAGTAAGTGACAACCAGAAGGTATTCAATGACCACACAACAACTCAGACGAACCGCAGTCAAGATAGGTGGAATGCACTGCGCAGGATGCGCAAACTCGATCCAGTCGTCGGTGAGTAGCCTTGTAGGCGTGAAAAAATGCGAAGTAAATCTTGCATCGGAAAAGGCACTCATCGAGTTCGACCCTTCAGAGGTGAACCTGTCGCAAATCGAAGAGGCTGTTCAGAGTGCAGGCTACAGAATAGT
This sequence comes from Nitrososphaera sp., assembly GCA_039938575.1. Classification (GTDB taxonomy): domain Archaea; phylum Thermoproteota; class Nitrososphaeria; order Nitrososphaerales; family Nitrosopumilaceae; genus Nitrosotenuis. The sequence continues at coordinate 36,533 of JBDUUJ010000016.1, forward strand.
ATATGAAAAACTCACGCTCAGAGTCTCCGGCATAACCGATTCATCCGATGCAGACAAGCTTGAAAAAAGACTGCAGGGATTTGAGGGAATCAAGTCGGCCTCCGTAAACTATGGAACAAGCCAGGTTCTCGTAGAATACAACTCAGCTCTTGTTTCACTCTCAGACATAAGACAGTTTGTGGCAAAGTGTGGCTACCAAATTATTTCAGAGAATCTCTCTGCCACCGCAGAAGAGCTCGAGGCAAGAAAGCTCAAAAAACTACTCGCAATAGGAATCGCATTTACCATTCCAATTATGATCTTTGGATACCCAGAATACCTTTCATTTGTTCCACTTGCTGGTACAAACATGGCGGCATTTTTGATGTTTGGTTGCGCAAGCATAGTCCAGTTTGTAGCAGGCAGCAGATTCTACGTTGGCGCCTTGAGAATTGCAAAAATGAGGTCTGCAAACATGGACACACTCGTAGTACTTGGAACAACTACTGCTTACCTCTTTAGCGCCTATAACACATTTCCTACGCCAATGTGGCACAACATCTACTATGATGCGGCCGCAGTCGTAGTGACATTCATAGTGCTTGGCAAATACTTGGAAAACAAGACAAAAGGCAGGACCAGCTCAATTATCAAAAAAATGCTAGAACTTCAGCCAAAGACTGCTACTATACGACGCGACGGCGTAGAACAAGAAATCCCAATCGAGCAGATCAAAGTAGGCGACATCATAGTGGTCAGGCCTGGAGAAAAGATTCCAGTCGACGGTCTGGTGGTGGGAGGTCATTCTGCAGTGGATGAATCTATGATCACAGGTGAGTCCATGCCTGTAAACAAAAAGAAAGGAGACTCTATTATTGGCGGAACCATAAATCGTGAAGGCGCACTACATATTGAGGCCCAAAAAGTCGGCGCAGACACCATACTTTCGCAAATAGTAAAGCTTGTTGAAGACGCGATGGGGCAAAAACCACCAATGCAAAAGCTTGTGGACACAATATCGGGGTATTTTGCGTTTTTTGTAATGGCAGCAGCGCTCGCAACTTTTGTTGGATGGTATTTCTTTACCACACATGGAGACCACCATGTTGCTGCCTCAATTATGCCGGCAGTCGCAATATTGGTAGTTGCGTGTCCATGTGCCCTAGGGCTTGCTACACCTACTGCGGTGATGGTTGGCATGAGCAAGGCAGCCCAGAATGGCGTCTTGTTCAAAAGTGGGGAGGCACTTGAAGCAATGGGGAAAATCAACACTATCGTATTTGACAAGACAGGAACACTGACTGAGGGCAGGCCACAGGTGACAGATATCATACCTGTTGGAGAGTACGAGGAGGATATGATAATTAAGCTTGCAGCAATTGCAGAGAAAAACTCAGAGCACCCGCTGGCAAAGGCCATACTGCAAAAAGCTGTGGAAAAAAACATGACAATCAACGAGCCTCAAGAATTCACTGTGGAGACAGGAAAGGGAGCGGTGGCGACATACCGTGATTTTGAGATCATTGTTGGTAACATGAGCTTTGTGACAGAAAGAGGAGTCAATGTGGACTCGATCGAAGCGCTCACAATGCTGCAAAAACAAGGAAAAACTGCAGTCATAGTGGCAGTCAACAACAAACAAGCTGGAATAATTGGAATCATAGATACTCCAAGAAAGGAAGCAAGCGAGGTGATAAAACAGCTAAAGCAAAGAGGAATGGAGGTGGTAATGCTCACAGGGGACAACCAAAGAACGGCAGATACCATTGCAAAAGAAATAGGAGTCGACAGGGTGCTGGCAAACGTCCTGCCGCACCAAAAAGTCGAGACAATAAAAAAACTACAAGAGAATGGCAGGATCGCCATGGTCGGAGATGGGATAAACGATGCAGCTGCTCTGACGCAGGCAGACGTGGGAATTGCAATAGGTGGTGGCACAGATATTGCAATAGAGGCAGGCAAAGTAGTGCTTGTAAAAAACAACCTCCAGGCTGTGGTGTCGGCATTTGACATTTCAAAAAAGACTGTGGGAAAAATAAAGCAAAACATTGTCTACGCCTTTGCATACAATGTGGCGCTGATCCCGGTAGCAGGTATGGGCCTTCTCTATCCAGCAATCGCAGGAATGGCCATGGCTGCAAGCTCCGTATCTGTTACTGGCAGCTCACTTCTTCTCAAAAGATGGAATCCAAAACATTCACCACAGTAATAATTTGGTAATGGTGGTGAAACTGCAAGTGCGTACAATACCTTGTTTTTCAAAATTTGGTGGACTGGAGGGGAATTGAACCCCTGACTTCTGCATTGCGAATGCAGCGCTATACCACTAAGCCACCAGCCCTCAATTCTGCACAAACGCCGCTCTATTTTTACTAATTTGAAAATTGTTATCTTGACGCAAGTTCTCTGTATATTGTTGAGTCAAAAGGTTTCAGACCTACTTGAGCGTGGAAGATCCCAGTACGAATGGGCAAAAGCACACATGAAGATTCTCACAAACTCAATAGATCGCCTAAAAAAATTAAAACCCCTCAAAGGAATTACACTCGGCTTTTGCCTCCAAGTGACAAAGGAGACTGCTGTTTTGCTTGTGGGAGCACGCCAGCTTGGAGCAGAGGTGGTAGCATGCGGGGGAAATCCGCTTACCACACAGGACGACATTGCAGTGTTTTTGGAATCACAGGGAATCACGATGTATGCCTGGTCAGGCCAAACAGAATCAGAATACCGGTGGTGCCAGGACCAAGTTCTCTCGCACCGGCCACAGATCATAACTGATGATGGTGGAGACCTAAACGCCAAGGTGCATTTTGATAAGAGGTTCAAAGACCTCGATATCCTTGGAGCAACCGAAGAAACGACAACCGGTGTGAACAGGTATTACGCAATGGAAAAAAAAGGCAAGCTGCGGTATCCAATCATTGCGGTAAATAACGCAAGAACCAAAATGATGTTTGACAACAGGTACGGCACCGGCCAGTCCACAGTAGATGGCTATCTTCGTGCAATGAATCTGCTTTTTGCAGCAAAAAGGGTGGTTGTGTGCGGGTATGGTTGGCTCGGCAAGGGAGTATCCAAAAGGTGTGCAGGCATGGGCTCAAAAATCATAGTGACCGAAGTCGACCCGATCAAGGCACTTGAGGCACACATGGATGGCTTTGATGTGATGCCTATGAGCGAGGCTGCAAAGATCGGTGACATCTTCATTACGTGCACCGGAATGACCGATGTCATCACAAAAAAACACCTGCTCTCAATGAAAGATGGGGCAATCGTGGGCAACGTCGGGCACTTTGATGTGGAAGTTGACGCCAGATTCCTACTTCAAAATGCAAGACAGGTAAGGCCCAATCTTGATGAGTGCACCCTACCAAACGGAAAAAAGATCTACCTAGTCAGCAAAGGACGTGTGGCAAATCTGATTGCCTCTGAGGGTCATCCACCTGAAGTAATGGCGATGTCGTTTTCAAATCAGCTTCACTGCATTTTGTATCTTCTAAAAAACCACAAAAAGCTCGAAAACCGAGTGTACGAAGTGCCAAAAGAAATCGACGATCAGGTAGCAGCTGATGCACTGGCCTCAATGAATGTCAAAATAGATAGGCTCTCAAAAAGACAGCTCGTATACATGCAGAGCTGGTAAGCATAATAACGAGAATCATTTCAATCAAACTAGTTGACCGTAGATTGCGTAATTACAGATGCACATGTGATGACCACAAAGGGGCTCCTTGATAGAAACATCGTAATTGATGAAGAAAAGATAGTTGACTTTACCACGGATCTTCCACAATGTGACAAAAAGATAAACGCAAAAGGCCTAGTTGCAATTCCAGGAGTAATAGACACACACGTACACTATGGAGTATACTCTCCAATAGAGGAAGCTGCAAAGACAGAATCAAGGGCCGCAGCACTCGGCGGTGTTACAACCATGATGAGGATGCTTCGTCTTGGGCGCTCCTACAAAACACACCTAGGTGCCCAGCTTGATGCATCAAAATCGTCACATTATGTGGACTATACCATACACGCTACAATATTTAATGAAAAACAGGCAGATGAAATGAAATTTTGCGTAGAAAACGGAATCACGTCTTTTAAGCTCTACATGAATCTTGGTGGCGAAGTCGGCCACGTCTACATGGATATGGATCCTGGCGCATCAGATCTCTTTGAGGCAAGAGTCCAGCTTGAAACCGGTACGATCCGTAAAGTACTCTCAAACGCTGCAAATCTTGGGTGTCCAGTACTTGTACATGCAGAAGACTACCAGATGTGTGAGTGTGGAATAAAAAAAGCAAAGGAGGACAAAAAAGACGGCCTTGCAGCATGGTCACAGAGCAGGCCTCCGGATGCTGAGGTAAAAAGCATCAGACGTGTCTGCGAGATTGCACGAGAGTTTGGCACGACGATCTACTTTGTGCACATCGGATCTGCTGCAGCGCTTGATGCAATTGGAGAAGAAAGAAAAAAGAAAACCAAGATCTTTGTTGAAACCTGTCCACACTACATGACGCTATCCTATGAAAATCAGAAAGGATATCTGGCAAAGGTGATGCCGCCAATAAGAACCACATATGACAATCAACGAGTCTGGCAGGAAATTGCCAAGAAAACAATCGACACTATAGGCACAGATCACGTCGCAAACCGTATCAAACTCAAAGTGGGTAATGATGTCTGGTCGTCACTTGCCGGCTTTCCGGGAATAGGCGTGTCGCTACCAATTTTGCTGTCTGAAGGCGTAAACAAAAACAGAATGGATCTTGGCAGGCTGGTAGAGCTGACAAGTGCAAACGCAGCAAAAATTTTCGGCATGTATCCGCAAAAAGGCGCACTGCAAAAGGGTTCTGATGCCGATATTACTCTCATCGATCTCAAAAAAGAAAGCAACGTCAATGCCGATTTCTTTGGAGCATTTTCGGACTATATGGTGTATGAGGGGTGGAAGCTGAAGGGGTGGCCGCAGACTGTACTGGTTAGAGGAACCACAGTCACAGAAAACATGCAAATTGTGGGCAGACCAGGTTACGGCAAACTCGTACAAAGAAAATGACACAATAAATCAAAGCTATTTTTTACACTGGCTTTTTCTGAGCTAAACGGCATTAATTCAAAATCATGGCTACAACCGTTTCGAAAGAATCACACTTCTTATCCAGAAAGTACCGAATCGTAACTCAACAACACAAAGCCGACATAACCATAACACGCAAAAAATTCAGGTGTGGTCCTGATCTCAATCTCTTGGTAAGTGGATTCAAGATACCTGTTGTCAAAAGATGCAGACCGTACCATGACAACATCATGCCTGCAATAAAGGTAAGAAAGAATTCATCTTGCAGCTCAAGGGGCTGCTATCCAAGGAAGTTATCTGTGATATCATAAATATCAAACTACCAGTACTGGAAGGATAGCGTAAGCTATGGAAAAAGACGGATTGTAGAATCCGTATTCTCTGTTCTGAAAAGGATATTTGGAGAGCATGTGATGGCACATAAACGGCAGAACATGGTCAGGTAGCTGGAACTGAAGGCATCGTTGTACAACAGATTCATGAGCATGTAGCAAGAACATGTAACTGGAACGACTTGACCTAACAATTGGAGTTAGTCAAGAGCAGGTAAAAATACTGCCTTTAATGTCAAGATCGACATACTAGGACAGCAACTGTAAATCTAGACAATTTTTTTTATAAAATCTGCAATCGTTGAATCATCAAAGTTTACAGTTTTGTTGTTAACCGACTGTAGTATTTTTTGCCACTCGGCGCGAGTCATCTTCTTTGTTTGTTGCAGGCCTGCAGTCGCCAATATGTTGAGAACCTCAGAGAGGCTCCAGCTTTTGTCTGTCTTTTCTATCAGTCTGCCTTGGATTCTTCGTACCTTGGTTTCGATTTCTTTTTCAAGGGTGATGCTTTTTTTGGATTTTATTGGCTTTGTGCCCACAAAAGAGATTCAGTAATTCATTATAAAAACATAATGTAGAGAAAACCGGAAATAGCGATATTCTTACTCTCTATCTAAATGAGGCAAAATGATACCTGTTTTGGCAGTTCACATGATTTTCATAAAGACAAAATATCGAATTTGCCTTTTTCTTTTGCCATATAAATGACATCTGGTTTGCGAGTAAATATGCCAACTTCAAGCACACCTGGAATCTGTTTTACTTTTTGAGCCAGCGCCTTTGGGGCCTTGATCGTGCCAAAATCGCAGTCGTAGATTACGTTGCCGTTTTCTGTGATGAATGGATATCCGCGTTCAATTGTTCGCAGCTCTGGCCTTCCGCCAAGTTTTTCAATGAATTTTTTTGCGGTACTTCTCGCAAATGGGTGCACCTCCACCGGTACTGGCCTATTCAAGTACTTTGCAAATTTTGTCGAATCTGCCATGATGACTACCTTGTCTGCAGACGAGATCAGGATATTTTCCCGTAGTAGTGCTCCGCCACCACCCTTGATGAGATTTTTTTTCGAGTCTATCTGGTCTGCGCCGTCAAAGACAACATCGATTTTGTGTATTTGCCCAGAATCTATAATGTGGATGCCGTTTTTTTCCGCAACCAACTTTATCTGCAATGATGTAGGAACTGCACGAATGTTGAGTTTTTTTTGCTTTATGTGTTGGCCCAACACATTTACGAACGCAGTTGCTGCACGGCCACTTCCAAGGCCGATGACGTGCATGTCTTTGACAAACTTTAGCGCGTCTTTAGACAATGCCAAAATGGCATCATCAAATGACAACTATTCTACCTCGGCCTGCTCTAGCTTTGATAGTGTCTTCATTATTTCGCGTTTAATGGAATCTAGGTCGTCTTCATCTTCTTCTACTTCGACTGGTTCTGGGATGTTTATCTTCGGCTTCTTTTTTTCTACTTCTGGTTTTGCAGCGTCTCTGAACTCTAGCTTCGGTGGCTCTGATCTAATCTGTTTTTCAATATCGATCGGCTCTGTAAGTAGTGGCTTTGGCTGAACGATTTCTTGTACTGTGTGAGTGATTTCTGTTGATGGAGGAACTTGTGGTGTCTGAATCTGCGGTGTCTCAAGGGGCGGCGTAATTGTTGCTGGTACAACAACTTGCGGAATCTCGGTAAGTGTTGTAAGCTCCAGTCTCTTTGATGGCTTTGCAAAAGACTTGATCATCTCTTCTATGCTTTCTGAGCTTACTTCGGATTTTTCTGCTGCCGGCTTTGCTTTTTCCAGCTTTGTTTCTGCTTTTGGTTCTTCCTTTTCTGCTTTGGGTTTTTCAAGCTGGATCTGTGCTACCGAAATCTTGGAGGATATCTCTGCAAGTCTCTTGTCGAGGGCAGACAGCTTCTGATCCATGAGGCTCATCAGACCGTCCCCAAGCGGGCCGAGGTCTGGATATTTGGAGGCCTCTTCTAGTTTTTCTATCTTGGCCAAAATCACGCCAAGCTGGTGCTGGTATCTTGAGAGAAGCTTGTCTTGCTGAATCTTTGTCAGGTCGCCTCTATCCGAATACAGCCTTGAAATTGTTTTAGTGAGTATGTCTTTTTCTATCCTGAGGGTTTCAATTTGCGCCCTTATCTGAGAATTTGCACCCAAAAGCGGAGTCTTGCCCTTTTTTGGGAATCTGTTAAGTGTGGCAGCTGTTGCAGCACCTGCAATAGAGCTAAGGATTATTGCGACTTCCATTTACGCGTACCATTTGATCCAGGAATACTTGCGAATCCTTGCATCCGGAAAACCACAGCTTGCGCAGCGGTGCTGACGCTTGTGATACGAGTTCTTACCGCATCTTCTGCATCTGATGTGAGGCTTTTTTCTTGTGAAAAGCCCCATCGAGGGAGTTCCTCTACTCATGTATCATCACGCAGGAGGAGGGGAGATCATAACTACGTTGTCCCCTCGCACAACAATGGTTCCAATGCTTTTTGCCTCGCCTTCAGAAGGGATCTCCTCTGAACTGTCGAGTAGCAGGTTCATGTGCTGGTCAAAACCTCGGAGGTTGCCCCTGATGGTCTTGCCGCCTTTGAGCTTGATTAGAACTACTTTGTCGATGCTTTCATCCAGTACTTTTACTGCCATGTCGACTGACATTTAATTCACTTATTGGCTCTCCTAACTAGGCATTATATTAAAATTTCATTGGTGAAAATTAGAGTTTTAATCACTAAGCCAACTTTGACACTGTTTTTGTGATGTTTTTTGTAATTTTGGCCAAAATCTGGCGCCCATCTCGTTTTGTGGCGTTTCTTGGGTCTCCCCACACACCATTTTTGGTCGCTTTAATAAAATGCATAGACGCAAGCTTGGAGACTCGTAACTTTTGCCGTCTTGTCATGTTTTCTGTTGCGAGCCCCTTTCTTGCAAGTTTCATGTTTGGCTTGTTTGATATTGCAAGCATAAGCGAGGTCTCGACAAAGCCGGCGTGGTCAAACTCACGATCCATAAAGTGCCAGTACGAGTACACAAAAACCTTGAGCCTGCTTTGTTTTCTATCTATTTTGGACTTGAGGGCCGTGAGTGCTTTTTGGTTTCCATGATGGCCATTCAGCACTATTATTTTTGATATGCCGTTTTTTGCAAGCGAGACACACAAATCGTATAGGAACTGCTGCAGAGTCGCAGGTCTTACACTGAGGTTGAAAAAAGGAGCATGCTCAAACGATACTCCGTATGATATGGTGGGTAAAAGCAAAAGACGGCACCTTTTTGCCACCTGCCTTGCAATCTCACTTACAATATCGGAATCGGTAGAGACGGGTAGGTGTGGGCCGTGCTGCTCCAAGGAGCCCACCGGAATGAGAACGATCTTTTTGCCTTTGAGGCGCCGCAGCGCGGGATCGGAAAAATCCTGCAGGATCACTTTGTGTACACTTTTCTCCAGCTGACCTCAAGCTTTCCTTCTAGGTGCATCTTGACTGCCTTGAGCAGAGTTTCCGCTTCCAGCTTCTGGCCTTTCTTTTTTATCTCTTCAAGAGTGTCTGAGGAGTCCACTTTAAAGGAGTCTTGAAAGATTATTGGTCCCTGATCCAGCTCTTCTGTGACGTAGTGGGCAGTCACACCGACAATCTTTGTTCCTCTTTCAAATGCCTGCGCGTACGCAAAAGCACCCGGAAACGCAGGAAGAAGTGAAGGGTGTATGTTGATGATTCGGTGCGGGTATCTCCACACAAAATTGGGAGTCATTATCCTCATGTAGCGTGCAAGTACCACCAAGTCGATGTCGTACTTTTTTGTTATCTCTATTAGGTGATCCTCTGCTTTTTGCTGGTCTTTTTCGTCAACTAGAACAAACGGGATGCCAGCTTTTTTTGCAAGCGGCTCAAGCGTTCTTTCAGTGCCGACTATGACACTTATTCTGCCCTTGAGCTGTTTTTTCGAGTTTGCGTCAAGGAGGGCCTCCAAACAATGCGGCTCTTTTGTGACAAAGACTGCGATATTTTTTTGCGAATTAATCTCATGATACACACTTACCTCCATGCCAAGCTTTTTACCAAGTTCCTGGAGTTCTCTGTCGAAAACCTTGATGTCAAACTCTTTTGAAAATGAGGCCTCAAGATGCATGCCAAAGAGGCCTTTGATCACATTCTGGTTTACCTTCTCAATGTTGCCCTTCTTCTGAAAAATGAAATTTGTAAATGCGGCAACTATGCCTTCTCGGTCCTTTCCAACCACAGTGATGCCTATTCTAATTTTTTTCACAGAGTTGTCTTGCAAATTCACTTTATTAACCTAGTTTTGGACAAGCCATACCTATGTTACAGCTGTAATGTTGGGAGCTGAGTGCCTGTATACTAATATCTTAAAGACGAGTACTTGCAGATAATTTAATATTTTAAAAAAAATTCAGCCAAACCATTGGAAAATCCTATGGCTACCATCCAAGTAGCCACCCTCCAAAAACTCGTAAATGGGAACAAATTCAGCTTGGTAATAACCTGGATAATCATAATGCAGGCAGCAGTTCTGGCCCTTGAGACCTTTCCGGAGCTTGCAGCACTAGAAGAGATCTTTGCAACAATACATTGGTTTGTAGTTGGCGCATTCGTAGTGGAGGCAGGCCTAAAAATTGCATCGCAATACCCAAAACCGCAAGCCTACTTTAAAGACGGCTGGAATGTCTTTGACTTTGCAATAATCATTCTGTCTTTGATTCCATTCACTGGAAGCTTCTCCACCGTTGCAAGACTAGTCAGGTTGCTGAGAATAACTAGGCTCACAAACAGATCCAAAGAAATGCGAATAATGATCACTACCATAATCAAGTCCCTTCCGAGCATGCTGAACATTGTCTTACTTCTTGGAATTTTGTTTTTCATTTACGGCGTGGCGGGGTACCATCTGTTTTCAGAAATAGACTATGAAAACTGGGGAACTCTACCACGTTCACTGGTGACGTTGTTTAAAGTGATAACACTTGAAGGGTGGGTCGACCTGATGAAGCCTGTCACCGACACAAACATGTTCAATGTGGCATTCTTTGTCAGCTTTATTGTGATCGGAACTTTTGTTGTCATAAATCTCTTTGTGGCAATAATAGTAAAAAAAACCGAAGAGGCCTACAGGCACATCCAAGATCAATCATTGCCTTCCGAACAGGAGATACTAGGCGAGATAAGGGAGATCAGGCGCATGATTGAAGACCTGGAAAGAAGGTTCTCAAAAACCTAATTCAATTTATTCAACAATTGCGGTTCCTTTCATCCACTCAAATCTTTTATTTTCACTAGTTTCACTGCATAGCCATTATGTTCCATTTTTTAACATGTACGCGCACTCGTCAGCAAAGAATATCTCACGGTTTGTCTTTTTTTGAATCTACCCTTTTTAGAAGAATTGACTGGTCTCGCCAGTCGATGTCCTGCAGATCCAGTGATGCCAGTTCAGCTCTTCTTAGCCATGTCTTTGCCAAGAGAATGCAAACTGCCCTGTCTCTTGTGCTTAGTATTGAATTAACATGCTCATTTGTTCTACACTGATTATCTTTCTTCTGGATTCCTCCCTTGCAGTCTTGTATGATTTCAAGTAGCGCTTTTTTATCACCATTACATGGTTTGTGGTGGAATAGCCAACAAACACCAAGAATCCATAAAATGTAGAAAGCACCGCAAAGTCGTATCCGATGGTTTTGTGGTTTGTGCCATTTTCTCGCCTGTAATCTACGAAGTCCCGCAGCACGTACTTGTTAATTTCGGTCATCAGACGTGACTTTGATGAGAAAATCACAAAACATCTTGGCTACTCTTTTGTATCGCCGTATGGTTTCTGGAGTAAAATCACGGTCTTGGCAATCCCGTTCAAATTCTGCCAGAATCTGTGCCTCGTTTATTGTCTTGATGCTATCCATGCCACTGCCAACCCAGTGATGTGGTTCGAACCAGCCCAAAGGATTCCAGGGATTCAAGATGTCTGTAGATGGACTTTACATGATCTGTGTTTTGCGGCCGGATTCGCTGTTCCTTTAGGATGTGGTCAAAATCGATCATTCCCATTTCCTTTAGTTGGATAAGCTCTTCATCGTATTTTCTTATCCCAGAGAACTCTTGCTCCAAGAACGGTCGTGCCCTGTACTTTGCAAGCTCCGAGTCCAGATTGTTTGCAAGTCTTTTTAGAAGCTTGTTTTCCTGCATCAGATCATCAACGTGCTTGTCCTTTTCTTCTAGCTGTTTGATAAGGTCGGTTCTGGACTCGTAGCCTACTTGTTTTGTTCCCGGTTTAGCGAGTCTTCATGATCTGAGACAAACTTAAGAGACAACTTGATTTTTCCGTCAGTTTTTTCTAGGATTTTACCATCTGTAGGGTAGGCAGATACACTAGATTGCCCACTTTGTCAGATCGTTTGCTTTTACTAGCAATGGTAAGATATGGTAAAGCTTGCAGAAAAACACTTGCTAGTAAAAAATGCGGGAGGTGGGATTTGAACCCACGAACCCCTAAGAGATAAGGGCCTAAACCTTACGCCTTTGACCGGGCTTGGCAACTCCCGCAGATTTGCTCAAATTTAACGCAAACTTATTGTTTACCATAAATGGTGCTGGCAGGTTATCGGGGGATAATTTTAAATGACAAAAAACCAATCAAGATGACAATCAATGTTTGCATTAAAATCACTAAAACAACCATTTTCTCCAAATACTGAACGGCTACAAATAATAGAAAACTTCAAAGAGTTCCCATCTAGGCTCATAGATCCAAGAAGAACAGAAGGGACTGTGGATTTTAACAAAAAATTATCAATTCTCCGAATCGAAAGCAAGCTGGTTGAGGTGGCATCATGATCTTACCACTCAATAACTCAACAGAACACAATAAAGCACCCATACTCTGAAAAAATGGAACAATTCAAATTCATCATAAAATCAAGCTCTTTGTATGCTGCACTCTCGGCTACATTTTCCACAATAGGGCTTGTGCCGTTCTTTGGCGAGATCCTTCCACAAAGATACATAATCGGCAACCCACTTGAAGTGAGCGGCATCTCCCCAGAGCACATAATGGGCCACATCTCGTTTGGTCTAATTGCAGGCCTTGCGGCGCTAAAGCTGAGATACATCATAGTAGCAGGACTCTTTCCAATTGCACTCGATGCAGACCACCTAATCCAATTCCTAAATGTGGAAGCAGTACCAAGGTTGGGCCACTCTGTGGCGTTCGGCCTGCTTGCAGCGCCTGCCATGATGGCAATGATTGGAAAAAAAGACCTAGTTCTTGGCGCAGTCGGATTTTCCGCAGTTTTGTCGCACATATCATTTGACGTACTCCTGGAAGGCGTATCTAGGTTCCCATTTCTCATACCATTCCAAAACAGCATGATTTCGATTCAGGGTATTGATTGGATCATATTTCTGGCAGCAGCAGTAGCCATAGTAGGCACAACCTCACTGATAGCAAAAAGGACGCATCCAATACCGGCAATGCGCAAATCTGTCTCATAAGGGTACCATACATGGGCAGATTGTTTGGCACAAATGGAATCCGAGGAATCTTCCCAGACACTCTGAGCCTGCAATTCATACACGACATAACACTCTCTATTGCGACCTATTTCAAAAAAGGCCCAATCCTTGTGGGATACGACGGTAGACACTCCAGTCCTCTAATTGCAAAACTTGTCTGCTCGACTCTAAACGAGGCAGGCCTCGACTGCGCAAATGCAGGACTAGTCCCCACACCGGCACTAGAGTACGCAACAAAAAAGCTCAGATACCAAGGTGGAATAATGATCACCGCATCACACAACCCACCGGAATACAACGGCCTAAAACCAATTGCAGCAGACGGAGTCGAAATATCAAGAGAAGACGAATCAGCAATCGAAAAAATCTATTTTGGAAAAAAATGGATCAGATCTGCAAAGATCGGAAAGACAGGCCAAGAAACGCAGGTCATAGACACGTACATAGCAGGCATCAAGTCCCAAATTGACACAAAAAAAATCAGGCAAAAAAAATTCAAAGTCGTCTTGGATCTTGGCAACGGCGCTCAGGCGGTAACTGCGCCAAAGCTATGTGAAGAGCTTGGCTGCCAGACATTTCTGATAAACCAGAGAATCGACGGAGACTTTCCTGGCAGGGGCTCGGAGCCAACGCCACAAAACCTGCAAGAGCTTTCAAGTCAAGTGCTCAGAAAAAAAGCAGACCTGGGAGTTGCCTTTGACGGAGACGGAGACCGAAGTCTCTTTTGCGACGAAACGGGCACAATACTCACAGGCGACCGATCCGCACTCCTTTTAGCAAACCACATTCTACAAAAAAAACCGCACTCCAAACTGGTGACCTGCCTCAACTCCAGCTCCGTCACAGAGCAAATTGCGCAAAAGGCAAAAGCACAGGTAATCCGCACCAAAGTCGGCTCAGTCGAGGTCTCAAGAAGGATGGTCTCAGAAAAAGCACTGATAGGATTTGAAGAAAATGGTGGATTCATGTACGGAAGACACAATGCGGTCCGCGATGGCTGCATGACGCTTGGACTTGTACTTGATCTCCTAGCAGAGACTGATAACAGCCTCAGTACCGCACTAGACTCGTTGCCCAAATCCTACACAACAAAGGACAAAATAAAATGCACGCCACAACAGGCAAAGAAGCTAATCAACTCCCTAAAAAAACAGCACAACAACTATGATGACAGGGACGGAATCAAGATCACACTAGGTGAAAAAATCTGGGTGATGGTCAGGCCAAGTGGCACCGAGCCGATTGCTAGAATATACGCCGAGGCCGACTCGCAAGAAAAGCTCGAAGAGTTGATGAAGAAATACCTCGCAAAAGTAA
>JBDUUJ010000017.1:0-13096 GCA_039938575.1 Nitrososphaera sp.
TCAGCACTTCCATCACTATACCTGCCTTCTCTTCAGCTGTCCACTTCCTACCTGGCATGCATAACACCTCCTAAACCATATCCTGAAATTGTATTAAAATTGTGCAGCTGTAATGGGGTACAGATCAGGATTGAAAGCTTGAAGATGCCGATTGGATGGAAAATGTTGTCAAAGTTTGAATCGGACTATAGTAGGATTGAAAGTGTAAAAAAGGGAAAAAAGAGCCAGCGGTGGCATGGGTTTGAATCGGACTATAGTAGGATTGAAAGCTCGCCAGAGACATACTCTATGTCATATTTTGACGTTTGAATCGGACTATAGTAGGATTGAAAGTGATGTTATTTTCCATATTCGTGGAAGCAGGAAAAAGTTTGAATCGGACTATAGTAGGATTGAAAGGTTTGCGCAAGCTGTCAATGCTGGTAACGTCAAACTGTTTGAATCGGACTATAGTAGGATTGAAAGTAAGCGGATACTTCAAGCCAAATGAAGTCGAAAGACTGTTTGAATCGGACTATAGTAGGATTGAAAGACGACACCACTGATGCAGCCAGCTCTGTCCAAGATGCGGGGAGCAACTCCAAGAGGACAGACTATACCGTCGTAAATTGTGGTGCATTAATTGTATGAGATTGATGGACCGTGACGTTGTCGCATCCATGAATATCACCTACAAGGGGTGGAGTAGGTTTTGTCATCCTCGAGACTTTCGGCTGAAATAATGAAGGGGAACGTGGTTTTATGTGAACCACTAATCCTGAGTCGATGGAAGCAAGCTGATCGACCATACCATCAGTCGATTGTGAAGCAGAGCTAGTCCCATTATGTATGAAAATCGAAAAGTAAGTAATGTTTTAATAGATGAGAATATTCTCATGAGAAAGTCATCTTGGCAAAAAAAGAAGTAAAGAAAGAAAAAACTAAGACCACACAAAAAAAGGAAAAGTCAGTCAAGGCTTCAAAAAAAACAAAATCAAAAAAGGACAAAGATACCTTTGTGGCAGATGATGGCCTAGTCATCATCGATGAACAAATTGAAGAAGATAAAGAAGCTGAACTAGAAGCAAGAAAGGCATACCTTGAGGAAGCCAGATCTCAAGAAGTAGACGACTAACCAAATCTTTATTCATAAAAACCTCCATACTATAACCATATGCGTGCATTATGCCTCATCACAATCAAGCCCGGAAAGACAAACAAGGTTATTGAGGCTTTACGCAAAAAACGCAAACTCCTCAAAGAAATAATTCCTGTTACTGGACGTGCTGATATCTGTGTGTTACTGCAAGGCTCAATTGACGAGATAAACAACATGGTAATCGACTTTAAGAAAATTAAAGAAATAGTCAGTACCGAAACGCTCATTGAAGTAGAGGTAAATATGGGATGGTAAAGGCAGTAATTCTAGTTAAGTCACCAAAACGTCTAATTGCAGCCAAACTTGGCAAGTTAGACTCTGTCTACAACTCTTTTCCAGTAAGCGGCCAATTTGACGCCGTAGCATTCGTCGAAGTCGATAACCTCTCAGAGATAAGAGAGATCATCACAAAAATTCAAATGATTCCTGGAGTTGAGCGCACAGAAACTATGATTGAAATACAAGATTCTGTATAATCCACATGGCCGTTATCCGTGTTTACCATCGAGTGCTACCAAAAAAATGATCTTACAAGTCATGTCAAGGTTAACACCGCCTGCAACAAACATGTTAAATAATTACTCAATACCTACAACACAATTTGCCACTCAAGGCCATCAGACAGAAATTCACGCCAAACACAGAACATCTAAAAACGATGGAGGCCTTCAAAGACATGGTAAACCACCACATCATACCCTAAAAGACTAACCAATCCAATCAAAATACACACTCGCTGCCACATCCCAAGCAGCAGGCAGACTGGCACAAAGAAAAAAAGACACCGTACAAAAAGCCAAAGAATCCAAATCTGCCTTAATACATGAAGTGAAAGGCATCAGAAGATTATACAAATAGGGCAACTGTCAGGGAAATAAATTCAGACGAAAGATGAACTTTTGGTAATTTTACGAATTTCAAAAACAGCCACAATACAAGGCAGCATGGAAAGACATTCCAGTTACATTCATTGATCCTAAACGCACACGCCAGATCTTCCAGTATACGGAAGAACCCTCCAAGAGGATAGGCTATGCCGCAGTAAGTTATGGTGCATTGTATGAGACTGGACGTAGATGTAGCATCAGTGAATATAGCATGCAAGGGGCAGAGTAGGTTTTGTCATCCTCGAGGGCTTTCGGCTGAAATAATGAAGGGGAACGTGGATTTTTTCCATCCATTAATCACCAGATTCAATGGAACCAAGCTGGTTGTTGAGAGGTAACAGCAGATAAGAACCGCAGAACCAAATACAATAAAGCATTTAACAGTGTAGCGTATAATCAACTTGTGAATATAAAGCGTGTAGGAAACGTTATTTTAGCAGTCAAAGATCTCGACAAATCGGTAGCATTTTACCATGAGATCCTTGGCCTGCCAATAAAAAACCAGAGAAGAACATGGGTTGATCTGGGACAGACTGGAGCATTGTTGAGTCTTCATCCGGCTTCAATTACTTCGGATCACAGCTCAAACACAATAGAGGGCGGCATAGTCATCGGGTTTTTGGTAGGGGATGTCAAGTCCGCTCTTGATGAGCTCAAAACAAAAGGAGTTAGAATTCACCGTGACATAGTTGATAGAGAAGCAGGCAAAAATGCAATAATTCTAGATCCCGATGGATACATGATTTCGTTATTTGAGCCAAAGTTTGCCGATTCTGAGCAACAATCAAAAGGATACCATGGATTTGCTCCAGCTTAAACCAACTTTTTGATTTTTCTAACTACATCTTCGACTGATTTTGTACCAGGATTCAACGACACATAATAGACTACATTATTAGTCGGTATGCATACTATGATCGATTTCTGATGTCTTAGTGTTGCATGATCCAAACCACCAAACGCTCTTGACTGAGAATTCCGTAATGTTATCAAGTTGGAAACTATGAAGAATTCATTTTTTGCCTCCTCAGGTTTTAAAAGCGGTTTTAACCCAGGTCTTATCATCCCAGTCAACGTTCTACCGTATTCGTTGATTACCCCCACATAACGAATTGATTTAGAAATGCCTAGAATTTGTTGACATGTCTTTTTGTATCGTTGTATCGCGTCTCTCCATCTTTGTGCCGGTGTTTTACTCAATAATGTGATTTATTTCTCAAAGTTAAAAGAGTTTTTGATTTAGATAAAATCACGACGATGTTGTTTTTTAAATGAGCTAGATCTGTTTTTTGGTTTTCAGTTGCTCGATACGATTTTTTAACTCCGCGTTCTCTTTTCGCAATTTCTCAATCTCGTCATTGACAAGATCACTTACCGATCGATTCAACGGATGTCCAGGCAAGAACGCATTTGAGCTCATATCCAGTAGACCAGTTGCATGTTTAAGATACATCTTCTGAAAGTCATGTAGTTTGGATGAAAACATCGGATCCTCTTTGATCATTGTATCTTTTAGTTTTACAGGGTTGAGAAATCTGTTTTTGGCAGCTGGTGGATACCTTGGAAGTGCAAAGGGACTCAAGCTAAACCCTAATGGATGTCCATACATATCCATAAACGCTCTAATTTCTGTTGGGTCCATACCTGTAGTTCACATGATGAGTATTTTTGCCTTGCCTCACGATGATTCTCGATAACCCGACAGAACCCAGCCTCAGGCATAAATTATACCCCTTTGTAAAGCCGCCGTCATTTTTTATCAAATTGCGTTGATCGCTGATCCTTATAGCGATCAGAGATCGCAACCAAAATGACATGGGATTTGATCTAAAACGGTGCGTCAAGTGCAAAAAAGGCATTAATGTAGGCGAGTTACATAAAATCGTCATTTATGTAATCCAGGAAAAATTCACCGACCACCATTATGAACACATAGAGTGCCCTGACAGATTCACAATCTAATCCACATATCTATAGACGGGATAAAGTTCGCCAGAATCTCTATGGTATTTCCATTCGTTGTTCTTCCAGATAACCTTCTCAAATGAAGCTTGGATTGAAGGATGTATCCTTGTGTATACATCATCACCTATCAGGATCTGGTTTGGTTTTGCCATATTTTGGATCTTTGCGGCTATGTTCATAACTGGTCCTATGATGTCTACATGAGATTTCTTAGAGTCGGCACCATATCTGACTATCATGTTTTCGCCGTAATCGATCCCGATCTTGATCGCAAGGTCTGGATAGTCGTATTGATTTAGGATCGGGTTGATCCCTTTTTGGATCACTGTGAGCATCGATTTTGCACAAAGAACAGCATTATCTGCGGGTTGTAATTGATTTTCTTCTGCTACAAAGTACCCTATAACTGCGTCACCGACAAACTTGAGTACATATCCATTGTGGTGCCGTATTGTGGATGCCATCTCCTGTGCAAAACAGGTGATAATTATTGCTACCTTGTCCTCA
The DNA here is from genome assembly GCA_039938575.1 of Nitrososphaera sp. GTDB lineage: Archaea > Thermoproteota > Nitrososphaeria > Nitrososphaerales > Nitrosopumilaceae > Nitrosotenuis. Next base: position 4,498 of record JBDUUJ010000017.1, read on the forward strand.
GGCAGCTCAAGCGTTATGTGGGTAGAGCCGACCAGATCCACGTACAGCACAACCATCTTCATCCTCGAAAAGACATGTTTTCTCAAAAAAGCATCCGATTCGTCTTCAACTGGGGTGTACTCATACCCGCTTTTCAAGGCCTGCCAGACGCGTTGCTGTGTTTCTTTGATAAGTGTTTCAGAGTCAACTACGCGCTCAGCTGGTTGACTGAGCATCATATCAATAATACTATAATCTTTTTTTGGTTTTTTTGGTGACTCGACTGGTTTTTCAGAAGATGTATCTTTTGTTGTTGGTTTGCTTTCGGTGCCAGTCATTTTCAAAAACCTTTGTTACTCTAGCGGGAAACTGACGTTGCAGACTGGGCATTTGCCTCTTCTTCCTTTATAAGCGTCGTCGTAGTACTGAACCACTTCGACGTTGCAATTTGAGCAAAAAATCCTACTTATCGACATACAGCAATAATGAGGCGATTTTGTATATAAGACATATGTAGAAAACAGTTGTTGTCTAATTCATTTCGTAGCCTGTAAATGGTATTCACTGATAATATTGACTATGGCATTTGGTATGGTTTAGCACGGAGCCAAGATGACTCGATATTACACGGAATTACGCAACAACCCACTAGAAAGCATTAGAATTTTTAGGCTCGACAACGTGGAATCGATGTGCGCCTTGGAATAAAGTCAGCTGATGAATTTTTTAACACATTAGCCCAAAAATCGGATAAAATTGCCAAATTATTTCAAAAAAATATAGAGGAGCTGACCAAGCCAACCGCAATCAAAGTCATGCTTGGCGATACGACAGTAACTGAACAATCCACGTTTGATCCGCAAAGAATCACCAATTTTTACAGTAGGATAATCAATAGTCTTCCACGTTGGAAGACCCAAGGTATTACAACTACAAACACCGAAGATCTCAGACGAACCTTTGTTAAACTAGAGTTTCAGGCAGGCAAGTACGTCCTTTTGTGGCACCTCTCACTTCAATATCGCGCCTTGTTATACTATAAGCCAGACATTATGGTTCAGAAGATCCAAAAGGAACTTGCCGAAATAATGGACAATACTATCGACAAAGAAAAAGAGCTTGCAGAGCTTACAAATGACCTCATAAAACAAAGGCTTGCCGCCATGGGGTACAATGAACCCGACGAGCAGAAACTCTTCGAGGTTCTCTTCAACGATGACAAACTCCGTGAAGAACTAGCAGCCGAGATTGACAAGAAGATGGATTTTGATTTTAAGGCAAAAGACCAAAGAAAAAAAGAATTATTCAGAGAACTTGATAATCTACTCATTGAGACATACCAAACCACATCTGTACTCATCGATGAAAATAGGCTTGTCGCTGGTGAGGAGGGATGTGTGTGCACTTTTGATCTTGATCATCTCAAAAATAAATCAAGGCATGCAATCTTTGAACCAAAAAGAATTCCAAACGAAGTCAAAATCGAGATAACAAATGCACTCGATGACGTAATCCGCGTGTTATCAATCTAAGGAAATTTTATATTCAACGCAACTAATTTACACTAAACAATAAGTCAAAGGATCATGAACTAAATTAGATTTAGTTCAAGGGGAGAACGATCCTTTGACTATCTATGTACGATCATCGTCAATCTATTTAAGCACTATGTACATTGCCAAGGCTGATTTAGCACGCATCTACTTTCAAGCACCTAACACATCATTTCACATAAGAAATTAAATATAACAAGGCAACTGCGATCAATTCTAATGATTCCAACTTATGAAGATATTGTAAAGATTAGAAATTCGTATAGTAACATTATTCGAAAAACTCCACTGTATTATACTGAGACATTTAGCAAGATATCTGGCTCACACATATACCTCAAAGCAGAGTTTCAACAAAAGACTGGGTCCTTTAAGCTGAGAGGTGCCTATGCAAAGATAAAATCATTAACTGCAGAAGAAAAAAAACACGGTGTCATCGCTGCATCTGCTGGAAATCATGCACAAGGTGTTGCTTATGCATCAAAGCTTGAGAAAATCCCATGTACGATTGTAATGCCACTTACCGCATCACCTGCCAAGGTGGCAGCCACTAGGGGGTACGGTGCAAAGGTCCTTCTGGAAGGGATAAACTATGATGAGTCATGGACAAGGGCTCAAGAACTTTCCAAAAAAACAGGTGCGAAGATAATTCATGCGTTTGATGATCCACAGATAATTGCCGCTAATGGAGCAATAGGTCTTGAGATATTAGAAGATCTTCCAAAAGTGGACGAAATTTATGTGCCGATAGGAGGTGGTGGGCTGGCAGCAGGAATTCTGATAGCAATCAAGAAGCGGAATCCAAAGATCAAAGTAATAGGTGTCGAGTCTAAAGCATTCCCCGCAATGAAAAATTCACTCAAAGCAGGTAGACTCCAAGCAGTCAAAGGTGAACGCACTATAGCTGACGGTATTGCGGTAAAAATGCCAGGCAAAACTACATTTAAGATAATCAACGAGTTAATCGATGACATAGTTTTAGTTGATGACAATCAAATAGTAAAGGCCATGTTTCTATTAATGGAGAGGGCAAAGATGGTAGTAGAACCTGCAGGTGCAGTAGCTTTGGCCTATCTGCTAGAGGCAAAACCATCACCAAACAAAAATGTTGTTCCAATACTTGGAGGAGGAAACGTGGATATGTATCTACTAGGCCAGATAGTATCAAAAGGCCTTGCGGCTATGAGCAGGATGGTTAAGATATTCATCCTCTTAAAAGACAAACCTGGGGCTCTAAAGGAAGTAGTTGATGAAATTGCGGCACTTAGTGTCAATATCGTCGAGGTCGTTCACGACAGACTAAGCTCAAACATAGATGCCGGTACTGCCGGTGTCACGTTGAGTCTCGAAACAGAGGGGAAGGAGCATGCACAGAGATTAATTTCTCATCTAAAAGCAAAGAACATCCAATTCAAACTCTTGACGTAGTTATTTGAATTTTTTTTGAACAAACTTTACAAGGCCTGTCTTTTTTAATTCCTCGGATTCTAAAAGAACTGACTTGTGTTGTCTTTCTTTAAATTTTTTTAGCTCGGATTTTAGATGTGGGAGATCATTTGCAAGAATCTTGATGGCATACAGTCCCGCATTTGCAGCTTTGTTAATTCCCACTGTGGCCACAGGTGAGCCATTTGGCATTTCCACTATCGAAAGTAATGAGTCCATACCACCAAATGCTGAGAATTTGAAATTAGATTTTTTTTCGGCCTTGTCATTGTAAACCATTATCGGAACTCCAATTACTGGAATTATTGTGTGTGATGCAATCATGCCTGGCAAGTGTGCCGAACCTCCGGCTCCTGCGATTATCACTTTAAAGCCGCTTTTTTCTGCATGTTTGGCGTATTCTTCTAGCCTCGTTGGCGTCCTATGTGCAGAGACGATTTGGTCTTCGTGAGGAATACCGAAATCATCCAGTATTTTTGCCGCGGCATGCATTATCTTGCTATCTGAGCTTGATCCCATTATTATCCCAACAAGTGGCTTCTTTGGCGTCATGATTCTTGAAGACAACTTGGCACTTTTAACAATATCTGAGTCGAGTCAGATGGATTCGAATAACTATTTTTATTAGAATAATTGTGTGAGTCGTGATGGCTCGCGTCTTAGGCATAATTGGCGGAGGACAGCTGGGCATGATGCTCACAGAAGCCGCAAAAAAAATGCCCGAACATATATCAGACGTCATTGTTTTGGATCCGACAGAAAACTGTTCTGCAAGTCAGGTAGGTGCAAAGCAGATCGTAGCAGATTTCAAAGATGAAAAAGCCATAATGGAACTTGCCTCCAAAGTGGATATTCTGACTTATGAAATAGAATCTGGAAACAGCGATGTTCTCAAAATTGCTGAAACAAAGACCACAATAAACCCATCACCTGAGACATTAAGGATGATTCAAGACAAGTTCTTGCAAAAATCTTTCCTCCGCCAGAACAACATACCTGTAACAGATTTTGCCGAAATATCATCACTTAAAGATTTAAAACAAAAAATAAGAGAATTCGGATTTCCGGTTTTACTCAAGGCCAGAAGAGATGCATACGATGGTCGTGGTAATTACGTGATAAAATCTGAGGACGCAATAGAAAATGCACATAGTTATTTTGCTGGGAGAACGTTGATGCTTGAAAAATTTGTAGATTTTAAAATGGAAGTGTCAGTCATAGCTGCGAGGAATACAAAAGGCCAGATTGCCACATACCCAGTAGTAGAAAACATTCATGAAAACAACATACTAAGAATGACTATTGCTCCAGCCAGAGTTTCAGATATTGTCTCAAATCAAGCAGAACAGGTTGCACATGAAACAATGAGAGTGCTGCACGGTGCAGGAGTTTTTGGAATTGAGATGTTTGTTACATCTGATGACAAAATTCTAATCAATGAAATTGCGCCACGTGTCCACAACTCTGGTCACCACACATTGCAGTCAACTAAGACGTCACAGTTTGAGCAACATCTCCGTGCAATACTTGGACTTGAGCTTGGCGATACAAAGCTTATGCATCCTGCAATAATGTACAATATCTTGGGTCCAAATGATTTTACCGGCAAGTACAAGATCTCTGAGATAAAAATGAACAATCTCTATTTGAAAATGTATGGGAAATCAGAATCAAAGCCGCAAAGAAAGCTTGGTCATTTTAACTTAATAGATGAAGATAATACGTTAGGCGTAGAAGGACTGCTAAAAATTATTCAAACAATAAAGAACCAAATCAAAGTAATTCCGGCCTGAACATAGCCATAAAATTTCAACAAAAAGGTCTTCTAAATCATACAAGCTAATATACTAGATTTTGGATAGATTGCTATCAGTTGCCAGATAAAGACGAACTAATTACAATGTTGCGGCATTTTGATTTAGAAGAAATTGATTCTAAAATGTACATTGGTTTGCTGCAGACTGGTCCGCTTTCTGTTGGCAACCTTGCAGCAAAATTAGAAATTGAAAGAGGTAAGGCCTATCGTTCACTTGAAAAGTTGCGAAACATGGGACTCATTACTACTACGCTTACCAACCCAATAATTTGCAAACCAGTCCAACCCCAAGAAGCACTCGCGAACATAATTCAAAGAAAAGAAAACGAGTTTGTCACCATGCAAAAAATTGCAATCAGATTGGCAGAGAATCTCAAAGAGATCACAAGGAAACAACCGCCAATTGAAGCTGCCACAGTCTCAGTGATTCAAGGCAGACACAATATTTACTCCAGAATAGGCAAGTTGCTACAGGAATCAGATTCCATAGTTTACATTGTCACCACAGAAAAAGACCTTTTGAGGATGTACCATACCTCAATACCTGAAAAAATAAAGATCTGCAAAGCAAACGGTGGTGAAATCAGAATAGTGACAGACTGTGAGGACCCTGTCTCTCTTGCAATAATAAACAAACTTGGTGCATCAGAAATACGAGTAGGAAAGCTGCCCTCCAAGAGCAGGATGATAGTAGAAAGCGGAAAACACCTCATAATGTCCGGAGGAATTAATGAAACAATGGACATGAACGATGATGGAGATTCGGTTCTTGACAGCAATTCAATAGAGATGGTGGACAACATGTACAGTTTGTGCGAACATTTATGGAAACGCTCAAAACCTGTGGAGCCAATAAAGAAGATTGCAAAATAGTTACGTTTAGGCAAAAAGTGCAAGCTTGATATTAAATAAATTCAAAAGTGATCAAAGTCGAAGAATAACCCATGTTTGAATTAATTACATTAGATGGATTAAGAGTGACATTAGCTTTAATTATGCTTGGTATTGCATGCGTCTCTGACATCAAAAAACGAGAAATACATGATGTGATTTGGATTGTATTTGGTGGAATTGCAGTAATTCTGATTCCTTTTGCGGCCAACCTTGAAGATGAGCTTTATTCTGTTGGTATCTCGCTCATTGTAGCACCGATTGCCATTATAATTTGGAGGTTTGGTCTTTTTGGAGGAGCTGATGCTTTTGCACTTATAGTATTGGCCGCACTTGCACCTGGAGCAACCATGGCCAAAAGCTCGATCACGCCATTTACTGTACTTACCAATGCAGTCATAATTTCCATAGTCCCATTGCTTGTGAATGTAACTAGAAACTGCATTCTGCTAGCGGCAAAAAAGAATATCTTCGAAGGCTTTGATGAAACGATAGGTAGAAAGATCTTTGCCATGTTCATTGGGTATAGGGCTGCCAATCCCAAGTTTGGTTTTTCAATCGAGCAGAAAGTCGGTAATCATAAAAAACTCAATTTATCGTTGCAACATGCTGAAAATGCCACGTTTTGCGAAAAACAAGACACATGGGTCACGCCTGGCATACCATACATGATATTCATTACTGCAGGTTTTGTCCTTCAGTTGTTCTACGGCGACATTATATTTGGCGTATTTTCTTTGAATGTGAACTAGCAATTCCACCAGATTGTTTGTTTGATCATAACAAACACAAGATAATACCAGTAACAAGAAAACAGATATTGATAAGCAATGCCAGAGCAGGCCGGTGATTTTGAAAAATTCATTGGGATAACAGGCAAGACGATAAATGAGCTGGATCAAGCCAGACTCGAGCTTGAAGAAAGAGGCAATCAATTACGCGAGTTAGCCGTTCAATCAAGCTCCAGATTTAATGAAATTATGAGAGTCAATTCTGAATTAAAGGATAAAATCGAGTTTTTGCAAGATCTTGCCGCAAACCTTAGCCTCAAAAATGAGGAGCTTGAAAAGAAAAATCTAGAACTTGAAAGACAAAAAAATGAGAACACTAAGCTCGCACTTGATTTGAAGAAAAATCTAGAACAGGTAGTTCTAAAAGAAAAAGAACTTCAAATTCAACGTGATCAATTAGAAAGACAAGTAAATGAAAAAACAGAGGAATTAATGAAGTCTCAGAAACTTGCAATAATTGGTGAATTGGCATCTAGAATGGCACATGATCTTAGAAACCCACTGTCAACTATAAAAAACGTCATTGAGTTAATAGAAAGCAAACAAAAACTTAGAATTGAAGAAAAAATTGTATATTACGGCAAACTACACAGAGCCATAGACAGAATCTCCCATCAAGTCGATGACGTACTTGAGTTTGGCAAAGCTACCACACTAAATCTGCAGACTTGCAACATAACAAAATTAATCAACCAGATCATTGCAGACAGTAATTTCCCACCAGACATCAAGATCAGCGTAGAAAACGTAGATGTCAGAATGAATGTAGACATACGCAAAATAGAAGCTGTATTCACAAATCTACTAATTAATGCAGTTCAGGCAATAGAGAGCAAAGGCACAATCAATGTCAGAATTTTGGACAATGGTGCAAACGTCCTAATCGCAGTTGAGGACTCAGGACCTGGAATTCCAGAAAACATTCTGCCCAAAATTTTTGAACCGTTGTTTACCACCAAACAAACAGGTACCGGCCTTGGCCTCTCAATTTGCAAAAAAATTGTGGAACAGCATGGTGGAAGTATCACAGTAAAGAACAATCCCACTACATTTATCGTGAGATTGCCAAAGAATTTTAGCTAAACGCCAGACTGCAAGCAGAATTTGCAGGTGCCGCTTGTATTGACCAGGATTGCAAATCTGTCCTTTGTGAATGTCATGTGAAATGATCTTATCTTACTTTTGTACAAAAAGTTTTTTTTGCCATTTTCGGCTATCTGCCCCGATATTTTGATGAGGTTGTTTTCCATCAATTGGTGAAGTTTGCGATATACGGTAGTTGTAGGGATCTTGGTTTCATTGGCAATTTGAAGTGCGGATTTTGGCATTTCCATCATAGTAGATAGGATCAGACGGGTGTAATTATCTGAAAATACTTCTAGCGCCTTTTGCTTTTTTTCATCTTCATCTATTACGACTTCTCGTAATACGTCGGTGGACACCTTGATTCACTCATAATAAACAAAATTCACTTTTAAATGTATAATTAATTTTGTTCAAGTATCACCTAGTACCTAAAAGTGGCAAGTATAGCATACAATACATTTTGTAGAATAGTTGGAATCAGTACGATTTATTAATTAAGTAAGATGAGGCCGAGTCATGGCATTAAAGGTAGCATTGACCATCACCGGAATTGCAATAGCATTACTTGTGATATATGGAGCCGACGTTGGTGCTGCAATGGGAAAGGATCAAGGATTTTTGCCATTTGATCACAAAACAAGAGGAATCGCCCTAGGTGGCACCTCGATGGCCTTGCCCATCATAGGGTTTTTCATATCAAGAAATGAGGCCTCAAAGACATTGGCAATTATGTTGTTTGTCACAGGAATCATGATAATAGTTGGTGGGGCAGTATTTCTTACAAACGCGCCACAAGTAGACACGCAAAGAAACCCGATGTCAGAAGCCGCACCATTATTCGTTGTCGGCGCATTTCAGATAGCTTTGGGCGCAATAAAGATTAGAAAATCTGGTTCTGCGAAGTCTTCATCAGGCGATCTAAAATCTTAAATAATTACACACAACATGATCACACAATTTGTCACTCAAATCCATCAAACAAAAATTCACCCCAAACACAGAACAGCTAAAAATGATGGAGACCTTCCAAGACATGG
>JBDUUJ010000018.1:0-35871 GCA_039938575.1 Nitrososphaera sp.
GCTATTTTTGAATCGACACAGAATGCATTGTATAGAGTCAATGATCTCTCTGCCATCTTACCAATCGCCCTCATGGGAATTATTCCGATAATCGTTTTTACGTTGTATATTGAGAAAATTACTCAAATGGTAGACCGCTTTCGCCTAAAAAGAAAATGAAAAGCGAGTAAACCAGACCATAAGATCACAATAAATGGAAAAAACTCTTTTACTTCTTTACCACTCGCTCATGATGACAAATTTTGTTGTTGATTCTTCACGAATACGTTTTAGGAATGGTAGAGTTTCTGCACAACAACTAAATTAGATTCTACATTATGTCCGACCAGGTTTTAACCGTCGACGCAGTTCTTTTCTAATTTCAACGACATTCTCACGTGCACGCTCAAGCCTTTCACGTGTGACTGACCCGTCTCCATTCCTGTAACGAACCAATAAAATGTGGTAATAAGTTTCCGCGTTTTCGAGCCGGTGACGGAGCGACGGTAAGCTCATCAAAGCTCCCTGTAATGACCCTTGACGCGATGGCCTTTGACGTAATGACCGTTTACCCAGACTTTTTTCTTTCTCATGAGTATCACCTAGTACATGCTTGAAAATCCATGCCTGGCAAAGAACTGTCTGTCGATTTTACGTCTGTATTTCGGGTCTGCATCAACACGGTTCACGCCACAGATGGAGCATACCTGCGAGCCAAGCATATACGGCACCCACTTGTGCTTGTGTTTGTGCATACAGAGTATCTACAGAGTAGCTTATTTAAGGAATTTGTGGTGGTAGACACTGTATAGTTAGCGGTTGAAACTGTCAACCCAAACAGACTGTAAAGTTTCGGTTGCTTTTCTGGGGCAAAAAGTGGGTGTAAAGTTACGGTTGATTAAGGAAGGTCTTCCCAACGCCAGAGAATATGTCCACACGTTCCACATCGTTGTGCTCTAGATGCTTTTTCTAAAATATCATTTGTAGTCATGTTTATTAGGTATTCTTCATCACATTCAGGACAAGTCCACTTTTCAAGTTTTTTACTCATTAGATAAAAAATGTCAAACTAATTGAAATACCTTTTGATCCTTGATTTCAAAAATTTAGGATAGTTTTAGCCAGCAGCTATCCTTTCCATGGCGGTATTTCCTTGCAGGCGCTAAATGACTTTAAACAGTTTTTTCTGATCCATTCGTACTGTTTTTCCAGTTGATATTTTTTTGACGTGCGTATATCGTGCTGGGTTTTTTGCTTGTAGTGTGTTTCAAGTGTGTCGACTGTAGTTTTTGTCGGGTCGCATCCGGACTGCAGGTATTGTATAGTGTCATTCAGTATGTACTGCCAGTTCTGCGCGGTTATCTTTGCGTTGGTGCATGTTGCGTCCACATACCTTGTTTTTGACGTGTAAAACACATCATGCGACGCAGCCCTGTCCGGTGCCGTCTTGTCCTCGACCACTTTGGTCTGGCCAGGCGCGATATACCAGTCAAGCCGCGGGTATATTTCTACAAGTGGAATCTTATCAAGGTATTTCAAACACGGGTCAACGAGTATGACAAAAGATTTAGTATAATGCAGCCAGTTCGGGCTGTTTTGTTTTGATGTGCAGGTACGAACCAGATCACCGTTTCTTTCGACGAACTTGCCGGCGTAAACTGGGTTTGAACTGTCATATTGAAGTATGTCTTTGTACCGGAGACAGTTTGACATCAAACAGGAATCCGAGATGACTATCCCTAGTGCCTTACCTTTGAAAGTCACAGCTTCTGCAGTGGAGATCAGCAACGGGATTAATACTAGGGCAAAAACAAACTTCCACATACATACAGAGTTTCTACGGAGTTATTTTTGCTTTCCTACCATTTCCAGCGACATGATGCTATTACAGAAGTTACGAAGTTACAGTGAAAATAAACTGCTCGCGTAAACATCTTACTAGATATAACACTGTTTTTGCTTTTTCAAACTTGTACAGCCTAATTGAAAAACTCTGTAACTCTGTAACCTCTGTAACCAAACCAATTTCTTTTTGATCACCATCCGCAAGTTCGGAGAAAAGTTCGGAGAAAGCCGCGTGCCTGAAATTTAATTAATCCCGACTACTACATAACTACATAATGCCACAGAACAGCGACATTGTCAGGACCACAATCAACTGGTCCAAAAAAGACAGACACACGCTGGAGGTGATCAACCAGGTCCGTGGCCGCATTCCAATGTCCAGAGTCGTGCAGCGTTGCCTTCGCTATCTGGTCCAGACAGGCCCGGAGACGCTACGGAACATCATACAGCACGATTACTTTTACGAAGGCCCATAAGGGGCGCTTTCCCTAGAAAAAAATTTTCTCTGTACCTGTGATACATGTTATTTTTGTTAAGTAACTATCATTATTTAATACTAAAAACGCAGTTTTCCCCAGAAAAAATTTTTCCCGGGCGTGTTTTGCTGCATATTTTTCTAAACGAAAAAAAGAACGTCTGGACTCACTTTGTTTTCTAAATTAACTAAAAACAAAAATTAATGCTCTCTATCTTTATATTTTGACTCTGCATACTCTCTGTATGTGCGGGAATGTAGTAGTTGACCTCGACGCGACGTTTGGGAAGTTCCAGTTCAAGTATCTCGACGTCTACGCACGCGGCGAGTACGAAGTTGCGGCACAGATATTGTTTCAGACTAATGCCTCGCTGCCGGAAAATGCCAAAGTAGCCAGTATGCCACAATTCAAGCAGCACGGCACCCATCTGCGTGCAGAGCTGTCGACGCCATTCAAAGCCAAACAGTACTGTGATTTTTGGGCGCCGCGTGTATGGGGGCGACTTGCAGAGTACAGGGAAAAAATGCTCCGTGAATATCTTGCAGATGAATGAAATGGACTCGCTGCAGCAGTTAATCGCAAGACAGAAACAGAAAATAGCGCAACGGGAACAGAGTCAACAATACTACAACGGCCCGACGATGTATCGAGGCCACCAGATTCTGTGGAAACACAGCCTCACCCGCGTCGTAAAAACTCTGAGGCGCTCGTTATATCGTTCGCAGTTTGCATCTTTGAACATCGTCGGTATTCCAGGGTCCGGCAAGACTGTACTGGCGACCAACATAATTACCGACCTGATCGAAGCCGAAGAGAAGGAGACAAAAGAGGTCTGGCACGTTCACTGGAAGGGCGCAGATGACCTTCGCTCGCTCGGAGAGCTGCTTGAGAATCTCGAAAAGTTTCAAAACCACATAGTTGTTTTTGATGATGTTTCGAAGGCCCTTGATAAGCTTTCAAGTGCCGAGCAGGCAGAAATTTTCGAACAGCTGACCACCACGCGGCACATTACAGGCGGCAGGCTGCTTGTCATCTCTTTATACCACTATACGTACGCCAATCTAAAATCGGTAAAGTCGCAGGGCGTTGTGATTATCTACACTTCGTGCACTCTTACAGAGTACCAGAACATACAGCAGATGCTGCCCACAAAACGCGCACAGATGGCCCTCAGAAAATTCGCAAAAATCTATGAACATGCCTTCATGAAGGGCGAGTTTTCGCTGAAAATTCATGAAGATGGTGAGCCTGTACGATTTATCGACAGCAACCCTTTCCGGCCATGCTTTGTAATCAATCTCTTTAAAGCTCACCTCGCACTGTTCATGAAACTCGAGTCAGGGTTTCATCCTCCCGCTGTACAAAAAGAAAAAATTGACTCGGCAGTCTACGTACAGAAAGTAAAGAAAAACTGGCGTCGTTACGGCCTTTTGGCGCTGAAACTGATCTGCATGCAGAAAGGGTATACCGAGGCTGTCGATCCTGACTTTGTGCGCGCGTACAAATTCACAATCGACGAGATAAAACGGTACTCGTTTAACTGGGCAGAGATAGCCTCACTGTTACGCAGTCCGAACGCAAAACGGGTGTACCGGCAGCGTAAGAAAGAAAAGCAAATAGCAGACGAAATTATTACAGAATCAAGAGCGAAAGTAGAACAAAAAATCGAACTGCCTGATGTTCCAGATGCTGATGAAGATCTTGACGAAAACCTTGACGAAAACCTTGACGAAGACGATATTTAAAAAGTTATTACTCTGTAGATGCTCTGTATTGATATATGCAGGTTCTCGAGATCGGTACATTCATACTGCTAAACGTGTTTGGTTTTGGGCTGCTTGGTTTTTGCCTCTACACGCGGCTGGAACTGGCACGATACCTGCTTATTTTGCCGATGATGTTTTTCTTCGTCCTGGCATTTTACATGAGTGTTGATTATGAGGTCGGCACGGTGATACAGCCTGCAAATGAGTTGCACTACAATGGCACAGGACAATTAGTACTAAACATCACAAAATCTACAGAAAAACATGTCTACATCAGTGATTTTGACACCAACTGGCTGACCTGGGTATACCTGGTGCTTGGCATGTTCTGTATGATTGTTTCAATGTATTTGTGGAGAAGGAAGTAAATGTGGAGCATTTCAATATGGTTATTCGTTTTAATGCTGTCTCTGAACGGTGTTTTTGCATACGTTGCGTCGGCGACAGACGAGACTTTGAAAAGCCCTTTTAACGGGCAACCGATCACGCCAGTTACACAACCAAGAATATACGACCATTCAAACCAGGCTGGTACACTGTACTCAAATATAACAAACATCAGAAATTCAACCAGTGGCAATCCATTTAGTTTCTTTACAGAATCGCTTTACTGGAGTCTGGGTTTGTTGCAGACTTTTTATAATTTCATTGGCGGCGGATTTTTGTGGTCCAGCATCTCCGTTATCGGCGTACCGGAAGCATTTTTAGCTTCGACTTTCTGGGCCGTTGAAGGGTTTTTCATCGTGATCACGGTTGCACATTTTGTGACTGGCAGGTTTTAAATTCCTTAAATAAGCTACTCTGTAGATACTCTGTATGGTAGAAACAGGCGGTATCTTTGGCATAATCTTGAGCTTTGCGCTCATTTTCGTCGCGCTGCTCATTTTTGATGCCTTTGACACCAACGTCGTGAACTGTAACCACTTCACGAACAACACGAAGACGGCGTGTGAGAACACGAAAACCTACGTGGGTATAGCGTTCATCATACTGCCGATAACCATCCTCTTCGACGTGATCGGGCTGCTACCTATCTTTGGCGGAAGGTTCGTCATCAGATAGGAACCCTCCTTTTTTTCTTCTAAAAAGATAAGTAACTGTACTCTGTATTCACTCTGTATGGCATTTAACACTATTATGCAGTTTATTTTGCAGACAGCCGGAATTGCGTTACTGGCTATTTTACTGCAACCGATTTTGAACATTATTGCTTTTGATCCAAGTCTCTGGGCACACACTACAGCCGAGAACCAGGCCAGACGTGATGCGCTGTACCAGTGGTCGCTTGTGATCCCGACTGTGGCGATGGGTGCAAATGTCGTGTGGCTGTACCGCGCGGTACAGCGTAATGAAACAACATACGAAGACCTTTGAAGAAATTACTTGTCGTGGTTTTACTGGCAATGATATTATTCCCTGCAGGGATGATGCCAGCGCAGGCACAGACTGTAGAACCCGTCATACCAGTACAGGAAATCATAGACAACAGAAAAGACATAGTACAGACTTTTCCAAACGGCACAGTTTTAGTCAGCCATAAATTTTTCACGCCTGAGATTCTGGATTATGTCGATTATCAGGGAAAACCAGTTTATAAGAAATTCAAATACAACGAAGATGTAAATCACATAAGTTTCGAGAGTGCGGCGATCACATTTACTTACGACAAATCAACCTGTGGAATCAAGGTTTTTGAGAAAGGCAGACTGAAACAAAACTCGCAGCCAGTACTGGACTGGGTTGGTGTATCGCTCAAGGAAGCGGCAATAAACAGTACGGACTGGATTGATTCTGCGGTAAACTTTGTACAATGTCAGACTACGCCTATACAAGTTACTGAAAATGGGATCGAGTTTTCGGCGATCAAACAGAACACAGACGGTGTTTTTGAAACAAGATACGTTGCTGATTATGGAAACGGACTAGAAGATTTTTACATATACAATAATACCGCAGGTGTTGACAAACAATTTGGCTATACTACTGTGGTAAACAACAAACTGAATCTGAAAATTGGCGGTGCAATGATTAATCGTCAGTATATCATGGATACCATAACATTAAACACAACAGAGCAAGTTAAGCTTGAAAATGGTTTGGTAATCGACAAAATGAACGAGCCGATGTTTTTATTGCAAAGACACAAACCGACACAGGATGTTTATGATTTTACAAAAGGCAAACACTTGAAAAAAAATGAAGTTCTAGTTGTAGATCCAAAAATTACTTACAATTCAGGAATTACTGATTTTGTTGTACCGTCTGGTATAACAAATATGACAGTTAAGGCTTGGGGTGCTGGCGGTATGTGCGGCACTGGTATTTACAGCGGCGCTACGCCTACTCTTGGTTATGGTGGCGGTTTTGCGAGAGGGACTCTCTCAGTAAGCAGCGGACAAACGTATAAAGTGGTTTTGGGTGCTGGTGGCGGTTCTGGCGGTAGCAGCGGCGGTTACGGTACTGGTAGCGGTGGTTCTGGAGGTGGATATTCAGGTGTATTTCTTACATCAGTATCACAGGCAAATGCAAAAGTAATTGCTGGTGGTGGGGGAGGTGGCGGTGGTAGTACTTGTCAATACTGTGGTGGAGGTGATAGCAGTGCTGCCGATGGTAATTATTCACCACTTCAAGGCGGTAACGGCGGTAATGGTTATCCTGGTGCGGGTGGTGGAGGTGGGGGAGGTGGCGGTGGTTATGTAGGCGGTTCTGGTGGCAGTGGTGCTGGTGGCCCTTCTTCTTCTGGTTATGGCCAGAGAGGTGGGCGTGGCAGTAATTATGCAACTGGCACAAACACATATACTGAATTTGGTACTGTAAGTAACGCAGCAGCACAAAGTGATCCAGATTATATTACGGGTGTTGGGAAAGGTTGTTCAAATCAAGGCTCAAATGGACAAGGCCTTGTTGTGATTATATACAGCTTACCGCCACCAAACCCACCATCCAACTTTACGGCGGATTCGCAGGGAAGAAATGTACAGTACTCATGGATACCATCTTCTGGCTCATCAGAAGTGACAGGCTATTACATTTCACGTTCGTTGGCTAACAGTACGTGGGTAAATGCAACGCTTACAGGCAATGTGACTTCATATCTTGATACAGCTTACTACCGTGCAGGCTTGTTGTATTATGCAAGAATAAATGCAATTGCTAACGGCAACATAGGCCCGAACGCCTATACAAGTTTTGTAATGGATAATGTGCCATCAGCTCCACAAAACCCCTATGCCGCAGGCACGAGTGCATCAACCATCAAGATCAACTGGTCAACGCCAGCAACAAACGGTGGAGATCCCGTGACTGGTTATCGTATCGAATACTGTGTTACCTGTACAAGCTGGAATTTACTTGTAAACAAAACCAACACACTAAACTACAACCACACTGGACTCTCCGCAGGTACCACAGTCAAATACAGGATGGCAGCCTGGAACAACGTAGGAGTATCATCCTATACAGCAAACTTTACAGGACAGACATACACACATACGGCAGGGACTGCTACGATCTCAACACAGGTCGTAGGTGACGTAATACAACTCAATTCCACTGTATCAATTACAAGTGGATCTCCGCCACCAGAAATTTTACAATCAAAGCTGTACGTAAACAACATACTCGTCAAGACTCGCAGTGAAAACAGTGTGGTGTCGGTCGGTAACCCTGTAACGCTGTCACCTATGTGGTATCAGTTTACAGAAGCAGGTCCTAAGACTTTTCATCTGCGGTTTATTGTATCTGATTCTATTGATGGGAATGTAACTTTAGCTTCAAACGTGACCGCTTCGAAGGAATACACGCCTCGCTATTACACTGCGCTTACGCCGTCGCTTGGACTCGTCAACGACACAAACAGTAGAAACGCAAATGCGGATACGTTGACAGTTAAAGTTAACCGTGACAAGGGCGGTAACGTTTTTGACGTTAAATGTCGATACAAGACAACCTACGAAGTATTAACAAACGCGCCTGGACGCTGGTATAATATTTCGTCGGCTGGCTATTATCGTGCCAATCTAAATGTGAGCCCGCTGGACAACATATACTATGACTGTTTCAACGGTGATGAGCCATTGCTTGCAGGTAAAAGTTATGGCAACGCGACGGCAAACCCTTTGATTGTAGGCATATCGTTGTTTGACAGTATGGGCGGCCTGATGGGAGCACCTTCTGTCATGCTTTTAGTTATAGCTATATTTTCACTCGCTACCGGCAAGAACTCACCACAGGTACTTGTACTTGCGATGATCGTGCTCGGTGTCCTTTCAGCACTCGGCTTGCTTGTTTTCAGCAGTCAATACTGGGGATTGCTCATGGTTGCAGCAGCTATCGGTCTTTTTGCGATGAAACGCTATTACTTTTAAAAACTTTTATTTACTCTGTAGATGCTCTGTATGTCATGGGATTTCCTGCCCTGGATATATCGCTGACAAAATTACCCATTGCTCTGGTCCTAAAGCCCGGGAATGCACTCGAAGTGAGAAAAATCAAACTGATATCTTCAAAATTTTTCTTGATGCGACCGTGGGGCATTTTCGAGATCGATCCCACCAAATGGGTGAAATACGACAAAAACCACGTATATTTTTACGACGTCCGCAACGCGAAACCCTTTCCACTCTCATATCTGAAAGAGCTTGAGGACTTTGCAAAAAAGAACCAGTTACACAAAATTCGCAGAAAAGATGTGAGGCACGCATCCATACTGCGGAAAAGGCTTGCGGCAGGGGAGGACAGAGAAACTGCACTGAGAAACATACAGATGAGCGAGGATCGTGTAAAAGCAGAGATCGAAGCGACAATCGAGCAGGTAAACGAGTCAATACAGAAAGAGCTTGTGCAGCAAACCCCCGAGGGTGAGCAGGTGCAGCTGCAGGTCGACATTGAAGAATACATTTCAGTGATAATCGACCAACTACTAAAAAAGAAGCTGATTGAAAAGCACGAGGCGTTCGCACTGAAAACCAGGATGGCCAAAGGCGAGGTAACAGTGGACGAGTTTATCGAAAAGATAGCAGAACTGAAACTTGTTGAGATACACACGCCGATTGGCATGGAACTGGAAAAGGTAATTGAAGATTTTCACACATACGAACCTGCTATTGTTGACGCCTTCATTGACCGTGCGGAAAAGATAGGTGAAAAAATCAAAAAAATGGGTACGCCTGTAGTCAGAAACTTCATGCCGGTCATGTACATATTTCTGATCATGATTGCGGCGATTGTACTCGGCGCGGCCTTCTCCAACATGGACTTTAGCAATTTCAAGTTACCGAAACTGTTCGGTAATTTCATACTCTGGTGGCTCCATGGTTAGTTTCGACGATATTGAACGGCTGGCAAAGTTCGAGTGCGAGAAATGCCACTCTGTCAGGATCATGCTCTTTGAATGCCGTAATATTGCAGACGTGGTCGCGTACGCCTGCGCCGGCTGCAACAATTTTCAGGTTTTTGCAAAGGATAAACGAAAGCTTCTAAATACACTAAACGCGATGGAACAGAACAACGGGGTTTAAAAGCAAGCACTCTGTAGTTACACTGTAACATGCGAAGCTGGGTGATTTTTGCACTGGGTGTCTTGATTTCTACAAATCTTGCTTTTGCACAGAGAACAGAACTCTGTTTTGAGAATTATGAATGCTCGGCGGAAAAAATTTTGCAGGCACCGATGAGAGGCATTCTCGAACCTTTCGAAGTCGTAATACCTGGTTTTTCACTTCTCGTCGTGTGGGGCCCGATCGTCATGGCAATCTGGATCCTCAGCAAGGACGCACTGCTGACGGGTATATTTGGCATGATTATTTCCGGTACCATGACGGGGTTAAATCCGGATGCGGTTGCGGTCGGCGTCACGTTGTTTGCAGCAAGCCTCGGGTTTGCATTTTTTACCATCTGGCCAAGGCTCAAAAACATCACCTAATACGGTTCTCTTACCCCTATGGAACACCAGAAAAATGTTACCCGTCGCGTGCTACCAAAAAATGAGCATACAAGTTATGTCAAGGCCAACATCACTTGCAACAAACATGTTAAATAATTACACTCAATACCTGCAACATAATTTGCCACACATCCATCAAACAACCATTCACACCAAATACCGAACAACTACAAGTGGTGTAGTAGGTTTTGCCATCCTAGAGGGCTTCCAAGTGAAGCGATGAGGGGGAACGTGGTTTTATTTGAACCACTAATCCTCAGAGTCGATGGTGGCAAGTTGGTAGTTGGGTAGCACTCGATGTAAACATCGTTGGCCAGCACCCGTCAACAGAACCATAGAACCTGCAGAATCAAAATTAATAAAATTCTAATATACTCTTGATTAAAAACAGACATGACGGATTTGTCAATTTCAAGCAGGAATGTTGTGGTTGGCCCAGCCAGAGCTCCTCACAGAGCAATGTATAAGGCAATGGGCCTAACAGACACAGACCTGGATAGACCGTTCATTGGCGTATCTCATACTGGCAATGAGGCAACTCCTTGTAACATTCATCTTGGTAGACTAGCACAAAAAGCAAAAGAAGGGGTGCACGATGCTGGTGCGACTCCAAGAGAGTTTAGCACTATTGCAGTAAGCGATGGAATCGCCATGGGTCACGAAGGAATGAAATCGTCACTTGTCAGCAGAGAAATCATTGCAGATTCAATTGAACTCATGATGAGAGCTCATCAATACGATGGACTCGTAGGTATAGCTGGATGCGATAAAAGCTTGCCTGGCACAATGATGGCCATGGCAAGGCTGAACCTTCCGTCGGTTTTTGTATATGGCGGAACAATAATGCCAGGATTCTACAATGGTAAGCAGCTTACTGTTCAGGATGTTTACGAAGCGGTAGGTGCATACGAAGCAGGCCAGCTTACAATGGAAGCACTAAAGAATATTGAAAATTATGCGTGCCCAAATGCAGGTTCGTGTGGCGGTATGTTTACCGCAAACACAATGGCATCGATCTCAGAAGCTCTTGGAATTGCTCTGCCGGGAAGTGCAAGCCCACCTGCAGAAGATGAAAGAAGAGAAAAGATTGTATATGATACAGGCGTCGCAGCCGCAAAATTACTTGAGCTTGGAATTAAACCGCGTGATATTTTGACTTTTGAGGCCTTTGAGAATGCAATTACAATACTTAATGCAATAGGTGGCTCTACAAACGCCATACTCCATTTATTAGCCATATCTCATGAGGCAGGAATAAAACTGACTTATGATGACTTTGAGCGAGTAAGGAAAAGGGTGCCACACATAGCAGACCTCAAACCAGGCGGAATGTACGTCATGAATGATTTAGACAAAGTAGGGGGCGTACCATTAATGCTCAAAAAACTATTGGACAGAAAGTTGCTTCATGAAAACGTAATTACTGTCACTGGAAAAACAATGAAGCAAAACCTTGATTCCATCAATATTCCGCCACCGCCAACCACCGATATTGTGAAGCCTCTTGATTCACCACTCTACAAAACCGGAACAGCTGTGGTGCTAAAAGGCTCACTTGCTCCAGAAGGCGCAGTGGTGAAAATGTCTGGTGTGAAGATTACCAAATTTACTGGAAGAGCCAAGACATTTGATAGAGAAGAAGCGGCATTTGATGCTGTATCAAAAAACCAGATTCAAGCAGGAGATGTTGTAGTGATCAGATACGAAGGTCCAAAGGGCGGTCCAGGAATGAGAGAGATGTTGGCTGTGACAGCAGCTTTGGTCGGACAGGGCCTTGGAGAAAAGGTAGCAATGGTGACAGATGGCAGATTTTCTGGTGCCACAAGAGGATTCATGATTGGACATGTAGCCCCAGAAGCGTTTGTTGGTGGAAATATAGCGCTCGTAAAAGATGGCGATCAGATTTCAATAGATATTGAAACAAACTCAATTAACTTGCTTGTATCCGACGATGAGCTGGCAAGGCGCAGAAGAGATTGGAAACCAAAAAAACCAAATTATGAGAGCGGGGCGCTAGCAAAATATGCCTCACTTGTGGGTTCTGCTGCTCAAGGCGCCGTAACCAGTCCAAAATGGGACTAAATTTTGAACTCGATCTTCCCTAAGAAAATGTGATTTGGCAACTTAAGCATGAAACCTGCAAACAAACACTGTTTTGTCTCCGATTCTTTTTGCAGTAAGGCTAAACCCTTCTTTTAATTCCTGTTTGCAAAAATAACATGCTGCCTCAGTTGCAGTGGAACGAAGTATGTTTGGTTTTTTTGGAAAATAGATCTCCGAATAAAGTACAGTCTTTTTTGGGCTAAGTAGCAACTGACTCATGCATCTAATAAGCACGCGATCTCATATAAAGGTACCGTACTATACCGTAATTTTTACATTTTTTAGGACGGATCATGCGTAAATTTTGAAAAATCATGAAAATTTCAACATGATCGCGTCAGAGGACGCGTATTGAAGTTATAAATAGACGTCCGAGTCCAGTTCACATATGGGTGGCCATCTTTGGAAACTCCAAACCTACAGTAATACCTCTAGGGCTACCTGGATCACAGTTTGAGATCTATTCTCAACTAGAACAAAATTATTCACACACATTTCTGTTTGAGTCACTTACAGGCCCAGAAGAACTAGCGGAAACATCGATCATAGGATTTGACCCACAGATGTTGGTTTATGGCTATGAAGATCGTGTCGTTTTGCATCACAAAGACGGCACCACAAAAACCATACCGACCAAAGACCCAATATCTGAACTGAAGAATCTAATCAAGCATACCGACGACACATCGTTTAGATATCTTGGAGGCGCAGTTGGAATTGTAAATTACGACGCAATAAAGCTTTACGAAAACATCCAAATCAATAATGACAAAAGCAAACCACTCATGGAGTTTGGAATCTATCAAGACGGAATCATATATGACAACAAGACCAAAACTTCGCTTTATTTTTACTATGGTGAAAACAGATTGGAAAAAATCAAATCAAACATGCGAAGCTTCGGTAAAATCACACTTTCAGACATAACCGCCAACATGGATGAAAAAAAATTCGCAGAAATAGTGATGAAGGCAAAAAAATACCTCCATGATGGAGACATATTTCAGGTTGTGTTATCAAGGCGATTTAGTTTCTCAGCAAGTGGAGACTACTTGCGCGTCTACAAGGAATTACGTTATTTAAATCCGTCACCATATCTTTACCATATGAAATTTGGTTCAAAGACATACATTGGATGTAGCCCAGAGATGCTTGTTCGAGTTACAGGAAAAGATGTAGAGACATTTCCGATAGCAGGGACAAGAAAAATTACTGACGATGAGCAAAAAAACGAATATCTAAAACAAGAGCTCCTCAACGATGAAAAAGAGATTGCAGAGCACACCATGCTTGTGGATCTTGGGAGAAACGATATTGGTCGAGTTTGTAAATACGGAAGTGTACGTGTCACTGAGTTGATGGAAGTAAAGAGATTCTCTCATGTTCAACATATGGTTACACACGTTGTAGGCACATTAAATGAACAAAATGATATGTTTTCTGCTTTCAAGGCGGTGTTTCCTGCAGGAACGGTTACGGGTGCACCAAAAGTACGCGCCATGGAGATAATAAACGAGCTTGAACCAGATGTACGTGGACAATACGCAGGTGCAGTTGGGTATTTTTCAAATAACGGGTGTTGTGATTTTGCCATTGCTATTCGTAGTATATTTTTTGATGGGGATAAAGGATTTTTACAGAGCGGGGCCGGAATCGTTACAGACTCAACACCAGAAGGAGAATTCAAGGAAACCGAACATAAAGCTGGAGCAATGATTGCAGCACTAAAGGAGGCAACAAAATGAAATTTCTTATAATTGACAACTATGATTCGTTTACATACAATATTGCACAGCTACTAGGTGAGATTGGTGTAGAATCCGATGTTGTAAGAAATGACAAAATTACACTCGAACAAATAATTGATAAAAAATACGACGCAATCATAATTTCGCCAGGTCCAGGAACTCCTGAAGACAGACGATATTTTGGCATATGCTCCGATGTGATAAGAAAACTGGGCCCAACTACTCCGATTCTTGGAATCTGCCTTGGACATCAGGGAATAATTCATGAATTTGGTGGAAAAGTAATAAACGCAGGATGTGTAAGACATGGAAAAACCAGTCAGATAAAACATTATGGCGATTCACTTTTTGAAGGAGTAAAGAATCCATTTAAGGCTACAAGATATCACTCACTAGTTGGAGACAGGACGATAATCCCAGATGTGCTCAAAATCACCGCTGTGGCAGAAGACGATGGAGAAATAATGGGTGTGTCTCATAAAAAATACCTAATTGAAGGTGTCCAATTCCACCCAGAATCAATTCTCACCACAGAGGGGAAAAAAATTCTTCAAAATTTTGTTAACAAGGTAAAAAAATGCTAGCACAGCTTACAACCAAACTTAGCAGTAGAACAAATCTAAGCATAGATGAAATGAATTATGCAATGGATTACATTTTGTCCGATAAAATACCTGACGAACAAAAGGCCGATTTTTTACAGAATCTGACCAAGAAAGGTGAAACTGATGATGAGTTGTATGCCATGCTTGGTAAAATGGACGAATATGGCATACACATTGCACCAAAATGCAATGGCACCATAATAGATGTATGTGGCACGGGCGGTGACAGACTTCAAACATTTAACATTTCTACAACTGCATCTTTTGTAATTGCAGCCGCCGGTGGATATGTAGCAAAGCATGGAAATCGTTCAGTATCAGGAGTATCTGGCAGTGCAGATATCTTTGAATTCTTTGGATATGATCTTTTGGCACCACCACAACAGATAACGTCGATTATTGAGAAATCGAGAATTGGTTTTTTATTTGCTCAAAAGTTCCATCCGGCTATGAAAAATGTTGCTGCAGCAAGAAAACTTGTTGGCGGAAGAACGGCATTCAATCTTTTGGGACCTCTTTCAAATCCTGCTCGCGTAAAAAATCAACTTATCGGTGTTTTTTCTGAAGACTATAGTGAGAGAATTATCACAATTTTGAAAAGACGTGGTGCACAAAACATAATGACTGTTCATTCAAAAGACGGGCTAGATGAGTTATCTACTACCGCAAAAAATCTAGTATGTTTTTTCAAAGAAGGCAAAATAAATAAATCAATAATTGAGCCACAGACGCTTGGCCTGCACAAAGCATCAATCAAAGATATCCAAGTTTCCTCAAAACATGATGCCGTCAAGGCCTTTTTAGCTGTACTAAATTGCACTGCTAACCGCTCAATGCAAGAAATAACAATGCTGAATGCGGCAGGCGGTCTAATTGTTGCAAACATTGCAAATAGATTCGATGATGCCTTATCAATATCTAGGAGTACACTCGAAAGTGGCAAAGCATATTCACATTTTGTTGAATTCATCAAAAATTACGGAGATGTGGAAAAGATCAAAGAGTTGGAATTAAGATGACTCAGATTCTCAAAAAACTCATCGAAAATTCGCATAAAGCGATAAATGAAGGCATATATGAAATATCAGAATCACTTAGCGGCTCAAAAATCGACCTTGTTTATTCAATCATGAACAACAAACATGCTTCGCTTATCACAGAAGTCAAGTTCGCATCACCATCTTTGGGTCAAATACGAAAGATTTCTGATCCGGTGCAAATAGCAAAATCCATGGTACGTGGTGGTGCACTTGCCATTTCAGTTCTTACACAACCATACATGTTTTCTGGCTCACCAAAGTACTTTATGGAGATTAGAAAACAAATCGACGTTCCGATGCTAATGAAAGACATAGTTGTAGATAAGATACAAATCGATGCTGCGAAAAAGATGGGTGCGGATTATATGCTACTAATACAATCACTTTTTGATTCAGGATACCTAAAAGAGATCGACGAGTTTGTCGAATACGGTCACAAAAATGGATTGAAGGTGCTAATAGAATCTCACACCAAATCAGAGTTTGCAAACTCTTTGAAAACAAATGCAGATCTGATAGGCATCAACAACAGAAATTTGGACACCTTGGAGATCGACATAAATACAACAAAAAAACTCCTAGACGGTTTTGATAAAAATAGACTTATTGTGTCAGAAAGTGGTATCGAGTCACCAAAAGATATCATATTTTTAAAAAACTGTGGTGCAGATGCCTTCTTGATTGGCTCAAGCATAATGAAAAACAAAGACATTGAACTAAATGTGAGGAGTTTGGTAAACGCCATATGAAAATAAAATTCCCAAAAGATGGCAGGTTTGGTGAGTTTGGTGGTAAATATATTCCAGAAACACTCGTTCCGGCAATCCAGGAGCTTGAACAAAGCTACCTTGCGTACAAAGACGATCCTGCATTTAAAAAAGAACTAAATTACTATCTTAGAGAATATGCTGGCCGTCCAACTCCTCTCTATTTTGCAAAAAATCTAACGGAAAAGATCGGCGGTGCCAAGATCTATCTAAAACGTGAAGACTTGCTCCACGGCGGTGCACATAAGATCAACAACACGCTTGGCCAAGCACTTTTGGCAAAACGCATGAAAAAATCAAGAATAATCGCTGAAACCGGTGCAGGTCAACACGGTGTTGCAACAGCCATGGCGTGCGCATGCCTTGGACTGAAAGCCGAAGTCTACATGGGGTATAAAGACACCATAAGGCAAAAACTAAACGTCTTTAGAATGAACCTTCTTGGGTGTGACGTCCACGCAGTGAAAAGCGGTTCACAGACACTCAAGGATGCAATAAACGAGGCAATAAGAGACTGGATTACAAATGTTAAGGATACATATTATCTACTTGGGTCTGCAGTAGGACCGCATCCATACCCAGTCATGGTAAGAGATTTTCAATCAATAATTGGTACTGAGATCATTATGCAAATGAAAAAGCTTGGAAATGGAGGCCCGGACACTGTGATTGCATGCGTTGGAGGTGGTTCTAATGCGATTGGTACTTTTTACCCACTAATTGATACTGATGCTGAGCTTATTGGAGTTGAAGCTGCAGGACATGGTCTAAAATCCGGTCACCATTCTGCAACGTTGAATGTTGGCTCAAAAGGAGTACTGCATGGCATGATGACATACCTTCTGCAAGACAATGAAGGACAAATCAAGGAGACGCACAGTATTTCAGCAGGGCTTGATTACCCCGGAGTCGGTCCAGAGCATGCATATCTAAAAGATCAAAAACGTGTAAAGTACACAAGTGCAACGGATAAAGAGGTGATCGAAGCATTTTTGTTGTTGACACGAACTGAAGGCATCATTCCAGCCTTAGAATCAGCTCATGCAATTGCACACGCAATCAAGGCTGCAAAATCAAAACCGAAATCCGAATCTATTGTAGTAACACTCTCAGGAAGGGGAGACAAAGATGTTGAAGTAGTTGAAGAATATGTTAAAAGAAATTTCAAGAATCCAATCTAAATTCAATGAGCTTGAAAAGAAAAATGAAAAAGCATTAATTGCATACTTTATGGTAGGATATCCAACTTACAATGACACAATTTCTGTGATAAGGGGGCTCATCAAGGGCGGTGCAGACATAATTGAGCTTGGATTCCCATTTTCCGATCCACTGGCCGACGGCCCCATCATCCAAAATGCAAGTACGGTGTCTTTAGAAAAGGGAACGAATCTAAATCATCTCTTTGAGTTAGTAAGCAGGATTCGCAAGGAAAGCGAAATTCCATTGGTCCTAATGACATACACGAACATAATATACCATCAGGGCTACGACCGGTTCTTTAGGTTGGCAAAAAAGGTAGGAATTGACGGTTTCATTGTGCCCGACATGACAATAGAAGAATCAAAAGAATACATTGCTGCAGCAAAAAGACACAAGTTAGATACAATCTTTCTTGTATCGCCAAACACGACAAAATCCAGGTTGAAAAAGATAATTAAACAGACTACCGGATTTTTGTATCTGGTTTCCGTCTTTGGAACAACAGGAGTTAGGTCGAAAATTCAAAATTATACCATCAACGCCCTCAAAAACACAAAAAAAATCGCACATTCCAAGATTCCGGTAGGCATAGGCTTTGGAATTTCAACACCGGATGACGTTTCCAACTATATCAAACATGGTGCTGACGCGGCAATAGTTGGAAGTGCACTAATAAAACTAGTTGAAGACACAAAACCTCGCAAACTGGAAAAGGCAGTAATGATATTTACAAGAAGACTTAAGGCTGCCACAAAATAGTTATTTTGAGTATTTTGCCTTTAGTGTGAGAAGTATCATGTTGAGTACAATGGTGACCACATTAGCACCGATTATCACCAAATCTTGTTTTTCAATCCCATAAACAATCCACAAAGACATCCCTATTGAAATTAGAATCATTAAAAGATAAGAGACATCATCAAGATGTTTTGTTTTGTATCCTTTGATAATCTGTGGAATAAAGCTTGACGAGACAAGAGCACTTGCAAGACTGCCAATCAAAGTGAGCCAAATTCCTTCAAAAAACAATTCTTTGAAGGACGTTAGGTCGAATTAAAATTTTTGTTCCATGTTATATTTTAGTCCGTCAAAAATCTAGGAATCAACCAAAACCATCACCAATAAAGAATAAAAAACCCATCCTCCATCTGTAAATGTGCAGACAAAATTCATCTTTGTTACCGGAGGTGTGATGTCTGGCCTAGGCAAAGGCGTAGTGACATCCTCTATTGCCAAACTTCTTCAGCTATCAAACCAAAAGGTTTCTTGTGTAAAGATCGATCCATATCTAAACTATGATGCTGGAACCATGAACCCAATAGCGCACGGCGAGGTTTTTGTCACCGAAGATGGTGGCGAGTGTGACATGGACATAGGAAATTACGAACGTTTTTTGAATCAAAATATCGCAAAAACCCACAACATTACTACTGCACAGATCTATTCTGCTGTAATTGAGGCCGAAAGGCGTGGCGAATATCTCGGTGCATGTGTTCAGATAATACCCCATGTCACAGACGAAATAAAACGTCGCATACGTAAAATAGCCGAGGACGAGCAGCTGGACATTTTAGTAGTAGAATGTGGTGGCACCGTAGGCGACATAGAAAGTCTCCCCTTTTTGGAGGCACTAAGACAACTTAGGCTAGAAGAAGGACCGCAAAACGTCATATTTGTACATGTAACACTGGCGCCTTCCTTGGATGTTGTAGGCGAACAAAAAACCAAACCTACGCAGCACAGCGTACAGGAACTACGCAGGATAGGCATCCAGCCAGATTTGATTGCAGTTAGATGTTCTACGCCATTACACGACTCCACAAAAAAGAAAATCTCAATGTTTACAAACGTCACAACAAAAGATGTGTTCTCGTGCCATGATGTCAAATCCATTTTCATGGTCCCGCAGATTCTTTATGATCAAGGAATAGTTAACAACATTTTTACAAAATTTAACAAAGTTGGACTAGTCAATACATCTGCAAACTGGGACAAATGGAACGCAATAGTTAATTCGCTTCAAAACACCAGCGGCCAAGTCAAAATAGCTATGGTGGGAAAATATGTGACCCTTCCAGACAGCTATGTGAGTGTAAATCATGCTTTAAAACATGCTGGAGCAAAAATTGGTAAAGATGTTGTAATCGATTGGATTGATTCTGAAGGGATCAATGGTAATGTTGAGCAGCTTTCAAAATATGATGGCATACTTGTGCCTGGTGGGTTTGGAGTGCGTGGCTCTGAGGGTATAATAAGCACAGCCAACTATGCGAGAGTAAAGGACATTCCGTACCTTGGAATTTGTTTTGGATTTCAGCTTGCCGCAGTCGCATTTGGTCGCTCTGTCTGTAACTTCAAAGATGCAAACTCTACAGAACTCGAACCAAATACGGCCTACCCAATAGTAGATTTGCTTCCAGAACAAAAAACAGTTGAAAACATGGGTGGCTCATTGAGACTCGGCGCACACGAAATCCAGATAAAAAGCAACACACTTGCATTCAAGACATATAACGCCAACAAAGTAATGCGCAGACATAGGCATAGATATGAAATCAATAAAAAATATCTCGATGTGTTTGAGAAAAATGGTATGATTTTTTCTGCAGAAAGCGACAACTCAAAAAGAATGGAAATTTTGGAAATACCATCACACAAATTCTATCTTGGTGTCCAATTCCATCCAGAATTCAACAGTAGGCCGGGATATCCAGAAGAATCATTTGAAGCGTTCGTAAGGGCAGCTGCAAGCTAAAATCGTTTTAATTAGTATCAGAATTTTTAAATTAAATTTTTACCTACGGGATTTGTGAAATGCCTGACCTGTGTGATATTTTCAATCATGCTTGTCTTAGCTTTGTTTGCAAATATGGCTTTTGCAGAACAAAGAAGCCATGAATACATGTTCAAAAGGAATGATATAAAGAAGAACATCAGAGATCTAAGTTTGCAAGACGACAGCAAGACAGTAAAAGTGACTCAAATAACAAAATCAAGGATGCTATCATTTCTTTACATAGTCACAATTGAAGCATGTGCAGGCCGTGAAAAACTGTACACGCCGGAAATAGAACTGAAGTCAGACAGGGACACATTAAAGGTGAAGATAGTGGGTCTGATAATGCCAAATACGTGCAAGAATGGTGATTTTTTCATACGTGCTAACAATCCAAGTTCAATCACTGTAAGCTTCTACACTAGGTAGTTAATCGATTTTAGATATTTCATAGATCTTTTGTCTGGCATCGCGTATTGAGATCTTCTTTTTTACGTATCCTTTATCTAACAGGTGTCTTAGTGCAAGCCTGACTGTCCTGTCTGGTAGAAGTGTTTTGGTAGCAAGCTCTTTTTGGGTGAGCGAACCCTCATACTCAAGCGTTTTCAAAAGCAATTTTGAGCTGGGTGGCATATTCAATAAGTCTTCAGCCAGTTTTACTTTTTTTGCCAACGCGGAAACTGCCGTAGAGTCTTTTTTCATTTTTATTATCTTGGCAGATGGTGTCGATTTCGTGCATTCTAGAGTATTGTTAATTCTGAATCTATCCACACCATCAAGTACAACTTCACAGAAAAGCCTAGATGTGACATCATCGACTTGTATCAAGCTAGTATCATTGACTATCAAAGGTCTTCTTGTAATATCGAGCGAGTTGACTGAAACGATTCCAAATACAGGTGAATCTTGGAATATCATTGGCCCTCCTGCAGACATAGAGTATGCTGAAGAGCCTATCGGAGTAGAAATTATCACGCCATCACTACTGTCGTGCCAGACCTCCTCGTTGTTTATACGCAAGATATGTTCCATGAGAACTGCACTTTTTGATGGAAATACAGCTACATCATTTAAGACTGGGTATATTGTTTTGCCGTCTATTTTGACTCCCAATCTAGTAAATTCAGATATGGCGTAATCACCTTTTTTTATTCTATTTACATATGAAGAAAATTCTTTTAGGTCTACTTGGGCAAGAAAACCGCTTGATTCCGATTCACTTACACCAAGAATCGGTATTTGTGGATCCTGTGTTCTATGAAAATAATTTCGAACACCTCTATCCCCGCCAGTAACTATGATGCAATCAATATCTTTTCTGGTTTTATAACCAACATAAGTAGATGCGATTCCATGCTCATCCAATACCGTCTTTATTGTTTTAACTGCAATGTCTGTTGGGCCAAAACCGGAAATTCCAAATTGCACGAATCATTAACCTCCATCGTCATAATAAAGGCTCACACATCTGTGAATTTGATAGTATTATAAAAATAGCCAGCATTGGTTTCTGTAGCTGCCTTTGGTGGCACCTTGTTTAGGCCTATCTCTTTTGACTCCAGGGCCGCTTGTGCTGCCCCACCTGCAAAACTTAATGCCCACAAGACATCTTTCTCTTTTAATAAAGTACAACAAAATGTAGCTGTGAAAATATCACCTACTCCAGATGTATCATAAACATCCATATTTGGCAATCTAATAGAATACCGCTTGTCATTGTAAAACAATGAAACATCTTGTTTGTTTGTATACAAAACATATTTTACCTTTTTTTGAAGAACTAAGACGCCGTTGATTCCTTCGAGGCCTGTAAGATTGTATACTTCACTTGGATCTGATTTGAGGCCTGTGATTTTGCTCAGATTTATTTCAGTTCGTTCATAATAGATTTTTTTGTTAGTATCCATTCTTCGCAAGAAACCTTGTGGGTCAAGAAAAACCATTTCAGAGTCATTTTTTATTTTTTCAAATATCGGATACGATATTTCATTGAAGACTGGGCTAACTAGAATGCCGTCAGCGTTGATTTTTTTATAATCAATTTCATCGCAGATGTTTTTGAGCCACAGAGTTCTATCTGTATCGTTTATTTCTAATCTAAACCGCGTCGTTGGTTTCCCAGATGGCGTGTTTTCAAACACTATTTTGTTTTTTTGAAGCTGTTCTGTGAATGTAAAATCCTTGCCAAATTTTGTTGCAAGTTCTACCTCAAAACCCATGTTTCTTGCTGCCATTCCGCAATAACATGCTGGGCCTCCCGGTGTCTCATATACTCCTTCACCTATTTTGATTTCATCTATCGTGCAATGAGAAAATATGCCAAGCTTCATCTTTTCTGCTCATTGAGTTGAGGATTTAGTTTTTTCTTTTTCAAAGCAGGACTTGCACAAAATTCGTCCTTTGTCTATTACAAGATCCATATTCGATTTTAGGCATGAATGACAAAGTCCACGCATCCACAATCATTACAGGTGTGCTCATAAATCAACTTTGATTAAGAATCTGAGAAAAAGAGATATTCTAAGCTACTTTCTTCGAATCCATGAGGAAGCCCATACCAGTAACACTTGACAAAAAGCTTGTTACATTAGTGATGCTGGTATCACTTGTTGGAATAGGAGTTACTGTATTTTTCTCATTTCACTATGCCAACCTCATAATAGAACAACGTGTAATGGATCAGTTAACTAGCCAATCTGCGGTAAGAGGTGATTCTATGCGGAGTGTATTGAATTCAAAAATTCAGCAAATTCAAGTAATTGCCACAGATCCGATGATTCAGAACTTGATCAAAGAATTTGATGCGATTGAAGACGAAAATGCCTTTGCTTCAAGAATTTCTGAACGAAGAATTGCGTTTTTGATAGAAATTCAAGCATTCGAAGCAACAATCGGTGGTCTAAATGACCTTGAGAATGTGGAAATAGTGAATGCGGATGGCAAAAAATTATTCTCCCTGTTAAACAGGAAGGACAAAAAAGAGTTTGTAACAGACCCAATATTTATCAAAGGGCTCAATGAACCGTTCACGCAAATAGTTCAAGGAAAAGATGGAAAAAGAAAACTCCTTTTAGTGACACCTATTTATGACAATCCAAAAGAACCGGCAATAGGTGTTGCCATTGTTACCGCAAACACTCAATCCGTTGATCAGATTTTGCTAAACAGACTTGGCCTTGGAGAAACTGGGGAATCGTATCTTGTCAACGAAAACAAAATGTTAATCTCGGAATCCAGGTTTGTAGAGGATGCAGCATTCAAAGAAAAAGTGGATACTGTTCCAGTAAACCTTTGTTTTGAGAGCGGTCAGAACCATAAGGGATTGTACCCTGATTATAGAGGCATCATAGTTCTCGGATCCTCTAATTGCATGAAGGATTTGGGGCTTGTTTTGTTAGTTGAGATTGATGATACTGAGGTCTTTGAACCTGTCCACGATCTACAAGAGAAGATCATCCTACTTGGGATCATCATAACAATAGCTGTAGGGGTCGTGGCGTACTTTTTATCAAAATTGATTTCAAAACCTTTGATAAAGCTGCAACATGCAGCAAGGAAAATAGCTAACGGCGATCTTGACGTTCGTACAAACATAAGAACTCAGGATGAGATAGGTCAGTTATCGAGAACTTTTGATCAAATGGCAGAACAAATACAAGATTCGTTGTTAAAAATTAAGGAACGTGAAGATGTAATCAAACAACAAAAAGACATACTTTTGCAGTTCTCACAATACAGCTCGAATTATTGTGTGTGTTTTGTCGACATAGTCGGCTCGACAAAGCTCACCTCAAAGCTTAGTGATTTTCAAACTACAAAATTTTATTCTATATTTCTCAACTCGCTGGCAACAGTAATTACACAAAATAATGGTGTCGTGGTAAAAAATATCGGCGACGCATTATTATATTATTTTCCAAAGACAGATTCAGAGGAGATTGGCCCGTTTGAAGAAATGCTGAATTGTTGCATGAAGGTACTAGATGCGAAAGAAAAAATCAACAAGACCTTAAGAGATGAAAATTTGCCAGAGATCAGCTATAGAATAAGTGCAACATATGGGCCTGTCAGAGTGGCAATAATTGCCACATCTGCAATTGACGACATCTTTGGATCCACTGTGAATACGTGCTCTAAAATAAACTCGCTTGCAAAGCCAAACACCATGGTAGTTGGCGAGTCACTTTATGAAAAGATAAAAACCATCAAAAATTACAGCTTTGAGTTAATCACACAGTATAACATAGATGCTGAAAACAAGTTTGCTGTATATCAAGTGAATCCAAAATCCAAGTGATGGACACATTGTAGACCTAAATTCGCGTCCTCATGCGCACAAGATTATAAAGAGGCGTCTTCAAGGACAAGCATGCCATTAAAGCGAGCAAGCAGAGGTCGACGTAAGGGTGGAAAAGGCTCTTCGGATCGAATTCAATGTACCAATTGCGGAGCTACGGTTCCAAAAGACAAGGCAAAGAAAGTGACATCGCGATTAAATTTGGTTGAATCATCTCTTGCAAAAGAATTAAGGGCACAGGGTGCATACATTGCTGCACCAAAAGTTCTAAAATGGTATTGTGTGTCGTGTGCAATTCATTTTGGAATACTGAAGATTAGATCTGCGGATTCGAGAAGACAGGCTGGAAGATTATACTAATCATTCTTGGATGTTTTTTGCAGTAACTGTAATTCTTTGGATGAATGTGATTGCAGCTATTATAATCACAATCATTATGGCATATTGCATAAACCCGATCATTCCTATTATCGCAATAACCAGTAGCCGCTCAGCTCTTTCACCTATTCCAATTCCTTGTAGTTTTACACCAAGTGATTCGGCTCTTGACCTTGCATAACTCACAAGCAAGGAAAGTGTGATTGCCAAAAACACCAAGTATGGTTCAGCAAAACCTCCCATCAAAAGCCCCAAAAATATAGCAACTTCAGCTATCTTGTCAAAGATGGAATCCAAAAAGCCACCTTTTTTTGAGACCTTCTTTGTGACTCGAGCAACTTGGCCGTCAACTACATCAAAGAACCCAGAAACAAGCAGCAAAGATCCACCAATTATTGCGGCAAATTGAATTTGAGAGTTCAAGCCATATGTCACTGCAGACAAAAATGCAAATCCGAGCCCTACAGATGTCCAAAAATTTGGTGAAAGCCCAGTTGCTGCAAAGCTACTACCTAGTTTTTCCAAGTATGGCTTCAAGGAGTCTCTGAAGTTGTTTAACATCTGTTTTTTGAGATTAAAGGAGTCTATTTAATATTCATGGCAATTATTGTTGACATCAACTTTGCGGCCACGGTTGCAGTTGAACCGTTGTCGTATGTCGGATTTAATTCAACTATGTCTAAGCAGGATACGATTTTTCCTTCTAATGAATAAATCATATCAAACAGCTCTCTTGGGGTAATTCCAACCGCCTCAGGATTTCCAACGCCTGGCGCAAAAGCAGGATCCAACACATCAAGATCAATGCTGACATATGTTTTGTCAAATCTAGAAAGATGATCTTTGATGAGCATTGGACCATTTCCTTGTCGAATTTCCTTATCCGTAACAGTTGCGATTTTATTCTCCTGCAGGAATGCTAATTCTTCTTTAACAAAAGAACGTGCTCCTACATGGAGGATGTTTTCTGCACCGCGTTTTTCAATGATGCGGCGCAGATATGAAGCGTGGCTGTATTGTGTGCCTGCATATCCATCTCGTAAATCATAATGAGCATCGAAAACGATGTATGCGATGTCTTTTGGGAAATTTATGTATGATGCAAAGGTAAGCGAATGCTCCCCACCAAGAATTATCGTCACATTTTCATTTTTTTGTAATTCGTTTGTGATTTTCCCTACCATGTCCAGCATTTCTTGGACATTTACTGTATGTTGAATATTTCCAAGATCTTCTATGTTGACTGACTCTAGATCTATTCCAAACTTTGGCTCAAATATTTCAATATTGTTAAATGTGTTCCTTATGGTGTCAGGACCAAATCGTGTTCCTGGTTTGAACGAATGTGTTGAATCAAATGGGACTCCAAATACAGTTGCGACTCGCTTACCATCTTCGTTTGGAGATATGATCATTGGGCTTTTATTCAGATACAAATCAAGGTAGCTCATCTTCCAAACTAGTCCAGAAAATACTGCAAATTAAATTGTGCTGGTTTAGGCACGGTTTAATTCGAGAATTTTATTTGTTGTATCATCTTTGATTATTTGGTCAAGCCATTCAGTGAGTGTTGAAGAATTAAATGGTTTTTCAAATACCGTGATATTTTTGGTGTTGCCAACCTCATCCAATTTTGATTCTATTTCATCACCGAAGCTTGTTATAAACAAGATTTTTTGTTCGGGTTTTGTTTTTAGAATCTCTTTTGCCACATCGAGACCGGTTTTTTTCGGCATGGAGTAATCTAACACCACCATATCGAATGGCTTCTTTTTGTATGCGCTCATATACACGGAAATACATTCTTCGCCATCCAAGGTTATCTTTACTGAATGGCCACGTGCTTCAAAAATCTGCTGATAAAGTACGGCGTACGCGACACTGTCTTCTGCAACAAGAATGTTGAGGCCCAATTTTATCTAGATAGACTAAGCAAACAATGTTATTCTAGTTTAACATGTTTGGTTTAAACAAACAACTGTGTGCAATGCACGTCATACCATTATTTGTGGTCTTTTTGAGAGATGTAAAGCGAGGTTAAGCTTTGCAAATGGCTTGCCTTTTGTTTGTTCTTTTATTTCTTTAACAAAATCATCAAGACCGATTTCACGAATGTTGCCTGTTTTTCTATCTCTTACCGAAAGGTTGGTTTTTCCTATTTCTTTTTCTCCTATGACTAGACTATATCTTATCCATTCTGTTTCCGCATCTCTAATTCTTTTGCCCACGCTCTCGTTTCTGTCATCAATGTCAACTCGTATGTCGTGTTGAGTGATCTTTTCTGCCAGTTCTTCACAGTATGTCAAAAATTCTTCTTTGAGTGGAATTATCCTAACTTGGGTTGGTGCAAGCCACAAAGGAAGTTGTGCTTTGCGGCCTTCTTTTTGATCAAGTGCAGCTTTTTCTAATAGTGCATAGATGACACGTTCTATTGCGCCGCTTGGTGAATTATGTAAAATTATTGGATGATGCGGTACGTTGTTTTCATCAAAGTACTTGATTCCATAGCGCACACCATTTTCTACATCGATTTGGTCAGTAGACAGTGCTGATGCTTTGCCCAAATTATCTACATAGTTAAACTCCCATTTTAGAACAAAATAAAAGAATTTTTCTTTCCACATCTCAACAAGTACTGGCTTTCCAATCTTTTTGACTAGTTCTTCTATGATTTCTTTATGTTCATTGTAAAAGTCCTCAGTGAATCTGATTGCCATCTCATAATCAGATTCATCGATTCCTATTTCTTTGAGAACAAACCTTGAGAGATCAAAACGTTTTCTGATTTCGTCTATTGCCTGTTGTATGTTTGCACAAAACGCGTGGCAGTCGGGCATGGTAAAGGCACGCAGTCTACGCAGACCTACAAGTTCCCCTGATTGCTCCCTCCTAAAGCTGTATCGTGTAAGTTCATACAGCTTCATTGGTAGGTTTTTGTATGATATCTGAAAATCGTTTGCCATCAAGAACTGTCCAAAACATGCAGCGAATCTCAAAAATAGTTGTTTCCCTTCTGAATTGATGTTATATTGTCTTGCAGGAAACCTGTTAAAATAACTCTCCATGCTTGGGTGGTGCGAGTCATACATGATAGGAGTTTCCACTTCCAAACCACCATAGTTTTTGACCTCATCTGTGACAAATCGTTCAAGAAGTGATTTGATCAAGCGACCGTTGGGATAAAACCTCATGTTGCCAGAATCTGATGCAGGCTCATAGTCTGCAATTGCCATCTTTTTCATGAGTTTAACATGTGGTGGCGGTTCATCGACTGCTCTTTTTTTTGCTGCCTCGTATTTTGATAGAATTTCCAGTTTTTTGTGCTTTGCAAAATTGAATTTGTTGATGTCGTGCATGGTGCCATCAGGTGTCATGATGTACCAATACGAACGAATCTTTGATTCGGATTTGAGTGCCTCTGAGGTATGTTCATCGTGGCCGTGGCCTTCTTTTGTTATTACTTTGGAGCTTTCAGCAAGCGGGTGTCCTTTGACTTTGATGCTGTATGATTTGGTCCAGCCAAAAGGAGCCCTAGATACTTCAAACTCGGATGCAAGCGATTCCATTTCTTTTAGTAAATTGAGTGCAAGTGTTGGTGATGCCAAATTGGAGCTTAGGTGGGCATAGGGATACAAGAGAAGTCTTTTGCAGCCAATTTTTCCCATGCTGGCCTTTATCTCGGAGATTGCCTTCTTCGCAACATCTGAGTCGTCACCTTCTTCAATTGCTATGAATGCAACTACAACTTCGTCAATTCGTTTAGTAGATGGTATTATTTCTTCTGCTGACTTGATTTCTTTTTTGGTTGGTGTGTACTCTATGCTGTCACAATGTAACTGTAGTATACGCACAATTTCAAACAGTTCTGGCTATTGAATTAAATGTTATGTCACAAATCAGGTTTTGAACGAAGAGCAATCGCCGAACGCAGGATTATGGTGGAGAGTCCGAGGTTATTTAGTACAAAATTGGCGGTTCTTTTTAGCACATTTTGACCTCTGAATCCTTCGTCATAGATCATTTCAACTGTACCTTTATCGGTCTCGACAAGTACAGTAATCAGAGAATATGGTCCAAGTTTTTGGTCTGTTTTTTCCACAAACAACCGAAGTTCTATCTTTTTAATTATAAAACCCTGTTCGACAAAGTTTCCACCATCAAGCAACGTAATTGTGTCATTCGGCAGCCGGTTAACTCGCTGAGGATTGGCTATATCGATTATTTTCAATTGTTTGTTTATATGGGCTCAAGTATTTTTAAAATTCATGTCGATGCAATAATTAGGTTCTGTGGTTATTATTTGGTGCTACCTCTCGACAACCAACTTGTTTCTATCTACTCGGAGGATTAGTGACTGGAAAAAACCTATGTTCCCCCTTCATTGCTTCATCTGAAAGCCCTTGTGGATTACACAGAACCTTCCGAGCACCCGACGAAGACTTGACAGATATCCTGATTCAGAAAATCACACTAAGAAAGGTCCACAGTAGGATCGGAGATGATTTCGTATGGGTGAACCCAACATCATAATTATTATATCAATGAAAAAATCAATTCAATATGGATCACCATCATTTTCGCGGAAAAGACATACCACACATCAAAATCACAAAAAACACCTCAATTGAGGATCTTGTAGAGATCTTTGCAAGTACTGGTTATAACGCAAGACAGCTTGGTGAGGCTGCTAAGCTGTACGCCCGAATGATTGAAGAGGACGCCGTAATCTGCCTCACTGTTGCCGGGGCTATGACCCCTGTTGGTTTTGGCGGGATAATCAAGACATTGATTGAAAATGGGTTCGTAGATTGGATAATAGCTACTGGTGCAAATGTCTACCACGAAGACCATTTTGCAAGAGGTTTTCCAGTAAAGCAGGGTCATTTTGAAGTCGACGACATGATATTGTATGAAAAAGAAATCGTTAGAATAAGAGATGTCTACATTAAATTTATTGAAACTCTTGCAGCAGAGGACAAAGTTGTGCAACAAATGTTTAGAGACAAGTTAATTGGTAAGCCGTTTACTACTGCAGAATTTTGCAATATAATGGGTCAACTTAGTGCAAAGCACGCTAAATATCCAGAAAAAAGCTTCCTTGTCTCTGCTTATAAATATGATGTTCCAGTTTATGTCTCAACGCTCAAAGATTCGTCTTTGGCAATGAATCTTGGCGTGCACAGATTGCAAAACAAAATCTATAACCTTGATTTTGTGCGTGAAATACTAGAGCAGGCTGCAATAGTGTATAATTCAAAGAAATCTGCAATAGTGGAACTTGGCGGTGGTGTTCCAAAGAATACAGCACAGCAAACAGGACCCATGCTTGATCAGATTCTTGGTAATGACGACGGTGGTCAAGACTACATAATACAGATTACCGACGCGCG
Source organism: Nitrososphaera sp. (assembly GCA_039938575.1). GTDB lineage: Archaea > Thermoproteota > Nitrososphaeria > Nitrososphaerales > Nitrosopumilaceae > Nitrosotenuis. The sequence goes on from JBDUUJ010000018.1 coordinate 30,318, forward strand.
TCCAGACACAGGTGGCCTCTCAGGTGCGACTCTCCAAGAAGGAAAAAGCTGGGGCAAAGTACAGGATGCACATTCAGGAACGGTCACGGTGTACGCTGATTCTACCATAGCGTTCCCAATTATTGCAGCATACGTACTTGCAACGCAAAAACCACGAAAGCCAAAGCGAATATACAAAAATCTCAATACATATTATGCAAAACTGCAACAAAGTTATCTCCAAAAACTCAAAAACCAAAAATTAGAAATAAAAAGAAAACACTAGAAACGGTCGTAGCGAGCTCGTTCCAGCTCTCGGTCTTCTTTTGTTTCCTTCTTCCATTCCTTATAGTGTTCTTTGCACAATACTGCTTTTTTTGCAGAAGATTTGAGACGGATGCCTGCATTTTCGACTTTGGACGAATTTAGTGAGCGTACGCCATCGTTGTTGCATCCATCAACATCACATTTAGCTCCTTTTGAAACTAAACCCATACTGATATGATTACTTGATGCTATTTATAGTTGAAAAATGCAATGCCATACTCATGACTCGTAAATCATAATCATAATGTTTGTTCAGAACAAACTAACTGGAAAATAAAATTCTGATTTTTATGACATAACATATGGCCACAGTCAGTCAATTTGCGCACCTTTCAAAAAATCATGATACGATAGACGACATTAAAAATATCAATATAATCAGTATGCAAAAAGACGACAGCATTTATGATGCTATGTCGAATTTGATTAGTAATAAAATTAGCAAGATATTTGTTTTTGATAAAAAGAAGCCCATTGGAATAATTACCGACAAAGACATCATACGATTTCTATTCATAGACAAAAGCGGACGCGACATTCACGAGATAACATCGCAAGAGATAATGAACAACATAATCTTTACAGTAGGTAGTATTACGTGTCAACAAGCAGCACACATCATGCTTAGCAACAATCTAAGCACGCTTGGAATAGGCTCTGGTGGCAAATTAGATGGAATTATCACAAAGACAAACTTGTTGCAATATTATGTCAATCGCTGCCACGACAAATCCAAAGTTTCCGACTATATGACAATTAGTTATTTTGCAGTATCAGTTAACAGCAACCTACATGAGATCATCAAGATGATGGCAACTCACGATATTTCCAGAGTAGTGGTAGTTGATGAAACAAAAAAACCAGTAGGAATAATCACCAACGGCGATATTTTTAGAGCAACGATGGAGACATTTAAAATGAATATAGTCCAATCTAGCAAATGCAATTATTCTGATGAGGACGGTCTGTGGTCCGAAACGGGTTTTGTTGGATCACAATTGACTGGCGATATAATGACAGAAGGAATAATCGCAGTTAATTCCACAATGAACATGAAAACTGCTGCAAAAATAATTCTTCACAAAAAAATCGATAGTTTTGGCATAAACGACGACGAAGGAAACTTGATTGGCCTTGTAAATAAAACAAACATTTTGCACGCCTTGTCAAAATTAGGCAGTGATTAAACTTGTCTACCGATTACGAACCATCGTTTTTAATTGTGGACGACTCACACTTTACAAGAAAGGCAATACGTAACATCGTAGAGTCCAATAAGCTGTCAAGAAAGATTTACGAAAGCAGGTGACGGCATCGAAGCGGTTCTTAAATACAAAGAACATCATCCTACTTTGGTGACAATGGATGTCTTGATGCCTAAAGCAGACGGCATACAAGCGCTACGAGCCATAAGGAAGCTTGATCCTAATGCCAAAGTAATCATGATTTCATCGACAGGTAAAAGCTTCATTGTTCAAGATGCGATGAGAGCAGGAGCAATAGACTATGTCCTAAAGCCATTTGATCCTGCACAATTAGCAATCACTCTGAGTAAACATGGACGAGTATAAAATCAAAATTGTTAAAAATTATTCTTTGTTGTCCTTTTTTAAATCTGACTCTAAACTCAAGATTTGCTTTTCAAAGATTTTTTGCAATTTTTTTAATTCATCTATTCGTATCTTTTGTTTATCTAGATGATTGTTAACATATTTGATATATTGACTCGTTTCTTCGGCAGCACTGCATAATTCGTGTATTTTTTCATTGAGTATCTTGCTAGGATCAGAGGAACCTTCACGAGCAATGTCTTTGAGGTAGATGATCCTCTTTGAGCTCAACGTATCTTCAAATTCTGGTATCTTTGGACCGATTTCTGTTACGTATTTTCGTTCATCATCGTAACGAACCATCCGCTTAAAGTGTTCCTTTGTTTTACGATCTAGATACCTTCTGCCCAAACTGTTTGTTATGAAAAATGACTACGTATACATCCTAGTTTGTCAAAGTTGCACAAACATTTTTTTGGTTTTTATAAATGTGAATTGGGAAAGCACGAACACACGATATGAAAGAATTCTACAACAAGACAGTCAAGAAACCTCGAACTTTAACGAGTGGTAGTTCACTCATCATGCATCGCACGATATCAATCGTTTATAAATAGAGAATTTTTTAGCGATTCCATGGGTGGAACAAAAAAAGCAAGTGCAGCTCAGATGGAAAAAAGGCAGGAAAGTGAGAAGACAAAAGAACAAGGAGCCAAGAAAGACAAAAAAGACAAAAAGCAAGAAAAATCAGAAAAAAAGGCAGAAATCACCGTACTGGTAAACGAAGACCAAGCACTCAAGCTGATTAATTCAAATCACTATCTGACAGCGCAAGAATTAGCAAGACAGACAGGTGTTAAGATATCTGCAGCAAATGCGTGTCTTGTGAGTTTACTGAAAAAAGGCGCAATAAAGCGCACTGGTGGATTTAGCGGCCACTGGATCTATCAACAAGCTGGCCGATAAATTGCAATAACATCACCGGGTTTTACTTCTTTTAATGCATCAACATTCTCCAAGATTTTTCCAATTGGTGTCATTGGTTTTGTTGTCACTACATCAGCTACAAAAAAACATATGCTCCCACCTGCAGGTGAAAAAGCAATATCGCCTTTTTTGAATTCTTTTCGTTGTCTTTCAATCCCTGAACTTATTGCAGTTTCGATGTACACTATATTTTGTCCAAGAAAATGGGCATTTCCATCAAGTGGCAACGATCGTAATATTGAGCCCACAGTCTTTGGTGAAAGGTGGCGTTTTAGATCACATGTAAGCTTTGATTTGGTTTTTACTTCAATCACTAGGTGTGAACTAGATACAGAACCTGCACTCATCTTACAAATTTTGGCGTATGAATATATAACCGTACCAAGTCAGTTTTTTCACTTGTCGGATCCTGAAGAAGCCGAGGTTGAAATTACTGAAGAGATTGAAGAAGAGCCAGAGTTTGCTAGGCCTTCAATTGCCGAAGAGATCAGCGAAGACACCACAATGGAAGATGCAATAAATGCATACAAGAAAATCTTTGAGACTAAGGAACTAACGGATGATGAACGCGCAGAACTTGACAAGAAAATAAAAGAAATGGAACAGCGTGAAATAATCGATGTCGACCCAGTTCACGAGCCAGTTGAAATCCCACTTGCTGGAAAGGGCAAAATCGCAATTGGACCACCAACTCTGACACGATTTGAAAAGGCCAGAATTTTAGGGGCACGTGCCTTACAATTATCTCAAGGTGCACCCCCGTTTATCGAGATCCCACAAACTGCCAGAACATCACTAGATATTGCATTACAAGAGCTCGAGGAACGAGCAATTCCGATTGTAATTAGAAGAAGGTTGCCAAACGGTGATTACCAAAACATTCCAATTGATTACTTTAACTAATGGATAAATCGTCGATAAAACTTAAAAGAATTGTGAATTTGAAAAAAGTGCAATGATCAGTATGGAGGAGGTAAATAATCAAGTTGTTTCAGATCAACCTTACAACTATTATGTAAGAAACGATCCAATAATGCAATCAGCATTAGATGTCTTTACACTGATTAATAAACACAACAAGGTCGTTCTTTTGGCAAAGGGAAACTCGATTCCAAACGCCGTCGCAGTGGCCAATATCATAGTGGAAAAGATGCTCAACGGTGCATGCAAAATTCAGCGCATTCTTCTTGATTCCGAAAACGCCAATGTGTTCGGCAAACGTATGTTGTCTACAATTGAGATTTCTATAATAAAAAACTAGTACACACTGCCTGGACCTTTTAGCAACATGTTTTCGCATTCTTTGCAGATTGCTTCATCTATGTTTGTTTCAAGATTGTGGTGAATCTCACATATGAGAAGACTCGACTTGATGTAGTTACAAAGGCTGATGAACTTTGCCAAGCTTGATGGCGTATATGCCATATCGGACGCCAGTCTGTCGCTGAGCTCTTTGAGCATTTCAGATACTTGTTCATCGGCCACTAGTTTTTGGATTAGCTTTGGATCACCACGTGTACCTCGAATGTAGTTGCTGATTGCAGCTTGAGTGACACCAAGCATCTTTGATATTTCGTCTTCTCTAATTTTGTGTTCTTCTGCAAGCTTTTTGGCCAGAATAGCACGCAGTGCAGGTATGAGTGTTTTTGATTCGATTTCTGCAGGCAGTAGCAATACAAAAAATCCATCTACAATATATTTAAAGTTAACAATGAATGCAATGAAATTACAAACATCAAAGTGTTTAATTCGAAATAGCTGAAGCTAATTTTATTTTCATTAAAACTTTGAATAAGACTAGAAGAGCACCTGACTTGGGGATGAATCGCCAACTCATAGATATATTGATCTTTTTGCGGTACTTGATACCACACAAAATGATAGCAAATATTGTATGCAGCCTATCTTGAATGTCTTTTTTCCATAACTGTTTTTAATTTGCGATTCAAATCAGATCCGTGCACACCAGGACATACAAATTCAGATTGTACCCTGATCACACCCAGTACAAAAAACTACATCAAACCCTTGACGCATGCAGATTTGTCTACAACAAAATGGTTGAAAAGATACGAAAAGAAGGATTCCAGTCAAGAAACGACCTTGACTATTTTCTAGCAGAGCTAAAAGAATCAGAGCCGTGGCTATACCAGTACCACCCCAAAATGCTCCAGATGGTATCAACACAGCTTGGTATGGCACAAAAATCACTAATCAAATCACACACAGGCAACAAGACTGGTGATTTACAATTTACCAGACTCCCAGAATGCCATACCTTCACATACAACCAGTCTGGATTTGAGCTCAAAAATGGCTTTTTGCACCTCTCCAAGATAGGCAAAATCAAGCTAATCCAGCACAGACAGACACAAAATCATACCACCAAACAAATCACCGTATCGCAATCCAAATCAGGAAAATGGCATGCTTGCGTTGTGCTGGATGTGGATGTGGTTCTGCCAAAGCCCAGACTGATAAAATCAGTCGGAATTGATATGGGAATCAAGAATTTCACAAATTCCGATGGTTTTGCAATTCCAAATCCATTAAACTACACCAAGATGCTCAAACCATTAAAAAGAATCCAAAAAAAGATATCAAGAAGACAAATAGGCTCAAACAACTACAAAAAAGCAGTACGATTCTACCAGATAATCCAGGAGCGAATCAAAAACCGCAGAAGGGACTTGGTGCACAAGCTGTCCATA
>JBDUUJ010000019.1:0-4082 GCA_039938575.1 Nitrososphaera sp.
CTGCGACATATCTTGAAGCGAGTCTCTGCTGGTGGTAGGAAAGCGAGAGCCTACCCAGTGGGTCTGCAACCCACCGTGGTGCTTCAAGTGCCAGCATGTGGCATGGTGGCACCATCAGATCATTTTGTCTTTCTATCTAGAATTTATGATCTCTTTGCCAAGTGTGTTAAATACCGTCAAACTTTAGTAATATTTAGATTAAAATTTATCATGACACTTGGAAAATTTTTTGGCAAACGGGTAAAGCAACCTGTGAATCCATCATCTCCTTTTAGTTATCCTGATAAAATCTGGTTTATTCCCAAAAACTCTAGGCTTGCTGAGGTATTGAGGAGCATACAACAGTTCTTATTCGATGATGGATGAATTTTTTCGCTCATAATAACAAATTTTGTTACTGAAATTGTAACACGAGATTGATTCCTCATACAATACGTGTTTGAAGAGTTTTTGCACACAACAACTTATTCAGCAACATGATTCTACATTATGAGCGAAGGGAATTAAGCAAGAACCCCTGCAATTATTGTTTCAGCTTAAAGTCGGTTATCTGTTTTGCCAGGTCTGGATATGCTTGCAGTAACAAGAGGAGGTTTTCATATTTTCGGTCAAGCTCTTTTATCTTATTATCACGGGCTTCAAGCTCTGCTATGCGTTTGTCTTTTGCCTGAATTTCCGCTTGCTTTCTTGCACTATCATCTATCGTAAGGTCGATTATGCCTTTCCTGTATTCTGCAAAGCACTCCTCCCTTGTCGGCTTCAAATACACACCATCAAGACCGTAAGTATGGCCCATGAGTTTTTCAATGATGCTAGGGTTGATCTCCCGATTCAGTTTTAGAATGGTATTGAACCTTTTTCTGAAGCCATGTGCACGCTGGGCTTCATATCTTTTTGATTTTGTTTTATTGATTCCGGCACGTTCGATTATTCGTTCAAGTATGCCTTTGATGGACTGGAGTTGAAGCGGTTTTACCCTGCCTATGCCTAGCTGGTATCTTGTCCGAAAAACAGGACTTTCGCCGTCTATGTGTTCTCCATCATTTCTTCGCTGTTCCAGATACAGGTCAAGTGCTTTGGATGCTTCTGGAGTCAGGAATGTCCAGTATTCTTCTTTTGTGCCGGCGTAAACAAGGACAGCTTTGCAACCACCATCCATGTTAGCAAGATGTTTGATTTTGAGACCTTCAAGTGCACCAATTCTCACACCCGAGGCCGCAAGAAAATGGATGATTGCTCTGGCTCTTTTGTCAGGGGAATATGCCAGCATTTGCCTTATCTCTTCTGTGGTATAACCACGCTCACCGGACTTTTTGACTTCGGCCGGAACCAGCTTTCTTATTTTCTTCCAGTTTAGATAGATGTCGTTTATCTCAAGGAATGCCTGTATTGCTGAAAGTGGAGCTTTGAAGCTGTTTGGTGAGATCTGTTTTTTCAAGTACATAACATAGTCCTCTACCATAATTTGCAGGTCTTTTTGGTCTATTTTGAGGATGGATTCGATGTCACGCAGTTTGTAATATTTTACAAAACGGCCCAGGCAATACAGATACTGCTTTTTTGTCTGTTCTGAACGTATACTGTTTTCAAAAAGTAACGTCGCTCTGGACACAATCCAATATTGTAATCAGTATAGTTTAAACCCTGTTCTACATGGTTGAAAAGACTTTTTAAACCTTAACTTAACTCAAACATGAATGTCTCCTGATGACTTTGTTGTGACCCCATGGCATGTCGAAGGAGAGATCGATTATGACAAACTCATAAAACAATTTGGTACTGAAAAGATCACTTCTGCACTACTTAAGCGCATAGAAAAGATAACAGGAGATGTTCATTTCATGCTAAGACGAGGGATTTTTTTCTCACATCGAGATCTAAATCGAATCTTGGATGATTATGAGAAAGGGAAAAAATTCTTCCTGTACACAGGCCGTGGCCCCTCAGGACACACCCATATAGGACACCTAGTTCCATGGGTCTTTGCAAAATGGCTCCAAGAAAAATTCGACACCACTATGTACTTTCAGCTTACAGATGATGAAAAATTCTATGCAAAGCAAAATCTCACCTTGGAGGAAACAAACTTGTTTGCACATGAAAACGCTCTTGATTTTATCGCATTAGGCTTCAAGCCAGACAAGACAAAGATAATCATCAACACACAAAACATCAAAACACTGTACCCACTTGCAGCCCAAGTCGCAAAAAAGATCAACTTTTCCAACACAAAAGCAGTATTCGGATTTACCGGCGAGACAAACATTGGAATGATCTTCTACACGTCGCTGCAGTCTGCTCCCTGCTTTATCGAAGACAGGCCTGTCTTGATTCCACTCGGTGTAGACCAAGACCCACATTTTAGGGTCACGCGTGATGTGGCACCAAGGATTGGAAAACCCAAGCCTGCACTCATTCACAACATCATGATACCGTCGCTTTTTGGGCCGGGGGGGAAAATGTCTGCATCAGAAGAAGTAGGCACAATATACACTACGGATCCACCAGAAGTTGTAAAAAAGAAGATTAACAAATATGCCTTCTCAGGTGGCCAACCTACCGTTGAAGAGCACAGAAAGTTTGGCGGCAACCCAGACATAGATGTGTCATATCAATACCTGAGGATTTTCTTTGAGCCAGATGATAAAAAACTCAAGGCAATCCATGACGATTACAAATCAGGCAAGCTTCTCACGGGTGAGCTCAAGGCAATACTTATCGAAAAAGTCACAGAATTTTTGAGCTTGCATCAACAAAAAAGAGAAAAGGCAAAAGACCAGCTAGAAGAATTTCTTCTGAAAGACAGATGAAAATACAAATAATCTGCCAAGACAAACACGAAGCAGCCAAGCTTGCAAGCCTCATTTTCATAAAAGATGGAAAAGAGACATTCATTTCATCAATAATCAACACCTACGACAACGAAGTAGTAATCTCGCTCAAAGACAAGTCGGCACACTCCATAGTGCTAAAAAACAGCTACGAAGTTGAACGATTCGCTGACTTTATTCAGTCTGTTTTAGATGATGACAGCCAGATAATCTATACAAAGACAATCGGTGAGCTCGTCGAAATAGAGAAGAGCTAGACAAGTGACTTGTCCATCTCACTTGACAGTGATTCTTGCACTTTCAAAAAGTACAATCTAGTAGAGCTTGGCATTTTGTCCAAGTTGTTGTCCACTGCGATCATGAAATATCGGACTGCCCTTTTTGATATATCCAGATTGAACTTCATTGGGAGCACCGGATCCTGCTTTACTTTGATTTTGTCCGCAAGCCATGGAGGCGCCATCTCTTTTGTTTCTTTTATTATTTTTTCATACCAAAAAGCCAAACTTTCCGGATGAAGTCCTTGCTGCAGCCCAGTTACATTCTGCACGAACTTTTTCATCATGTTGTTGATGATGGTCAATCCATGTTGAACTTGAGGTTTTTTATTTTATCTCGATAAATCAAACAAGACGATTCAGTTTGTCAAAGTAGGTTACCTTGTGCGTCGATTTCAGAATTTCTGATCCTAGTGCTGGAAATTCGTTTGCCGTCTTTTGCCAAAACTAGTGGAACCACCACTACTTTTACAGAAGGCAGATTCTTTTGTTTTCTGAGTTGGTTGAGTACGTCTCCTTGGTACGCTGTCTCGTCGCTTACCACTAGTGCCTCGACCTCTCCTTCAATTACCGCTGGCCCAAAATCGTTCTCAAGTTTGCTTATGGAATAAGACTTTGCAGGGAATCTCTTTTTGATGAGCTGTTCTAATGAGTCGAATCTTTGCGAGTAATTGTGCCATAATGTTTTTCCCTTTTTTTTGGCAAGCTCGTCACTTGTCAGACCTATTATGACCTTTTCTGATATGGAAAATGACTCATCAAGTAATGCTATATGTCCTTGATGTATTACATCAAATGTGCCGCCTGTTGCAACCACTTTGAACTGCGCCATGGCATGTGATCGATATCTCCCGTGAACTACAACCAGACAAGTGCGGTAGCCTCTTCCTGCTTCCTTGACCGCATTGCGATCTCTGCAGGCGTAACTTCCCGTGGTTCCCACGGTAGGTAATTTTTTTCAAAAACCTCTAAT
>JBDUUJ010000020.1:0-14891 GCA_039938575.1 Nitrososphaera sp.
TAGCCACGGCTCTGATTCTTTTAGCTCTGCTAGAAAATAGTCAAGGTCGTTTCTTGACTGGAACCCTTCTTTTCGTATCTTTTCAACCATTTTGTTGTAGACAAATCTGCATGCTTCAAGGGTTTGATGTAGTTTTTTGTACTGGCCGTGATCAGGGTACAATCTGAATTTGTATGTCCTGATTACCACAGATTTAATTTGAATCGCAGATTAAAAATAGTTATGGGGAAAAGACAATCAAGCTCAACTGCATACAACATTTACTATCATTTTGTGTGGTATCAAGTACCGCAAAAAGATCAATATGTCTATGAGTTGGCGATTCATCCCCAACTGAGGCGGCCTTCTCACCTCATTCATATAAAAGCCGAAGTCATGCCAACTTTAGATGTGTCTTTATCTTTAGCCTGATTTCGTCATTCCTTGCAGCTAGCTTGGAATAAAAATCGGACAACTCATCATCGGTGAGGAATCTTTTGTTTTCCAAAAGAAATTTATCAAAAAACAGCCCAGAGATGTAACCGACATACAGGCCATATGCAAAGTCTGCAGTTTGATATTGTAAGCTACTTTTTGTCGCAGATAGAACCATGCTTGGGTATTCTAGCGCGTAATTGATGATCTCGTTTAGGCTTTTTTCTTGAACTACATCTAGCGGCACTTTGTCCGTTATTCTTGTTTATTATTTAGAATTTGTGTTACGTGGTTCTGCTAACTTGATGGGGGATGATCATGACTGGTACTGCCTCCAGGCATGCTAGTTAGATGTATCTGAAGATGGTCTTTCTGTCAGACTTGGGTGAGTCTGAGACCATGGCGAAGTTGTAAAGAGGATAGTCTTTTTTGTATTGTTTCATGAAACTCCACGCAACATCGTGGTTTTTGAACTCGGTACGAAGACCTTCAATTGGTATCTGGTTTCCAAAAACGTCGAATATGATTACAGAATAGTTCTTTGGCCTGTTGTGCGGCCTTGCTCTCAGAAACCAAGTAAACGCAAATACAAAGACCAACACCAGCATCAAGACTCCGCCGATCTCCTTGAAGAATCCAGTCACTGCCTGTGGTATTGTCTGGCTGAAAATCGTGACAATTATCTGTGAGAGCGACACTCCGCCGATCCCAATCAAAGACAACTGCGCAAAAACCCACTCTGAATCTATCTTCATTAATGGAAATTCTCAATCCTTACTCTTAACTCTATTGTTGTGTAGTTCAGACTCTCTAGTCAGGATCTTCGTATTTCTTGCTATCACCGACTTGTTTTGATTGGAAGGGTTTCATCTTTTTGTGCAATCCATCGATCACTGCCTTGTAACCTTCGGCATATTCAAGCTCGGCTGGCACAAGTGTGGCAGGGTGTATGAACCCCTGACTTCGCATGGCCAATGCCTTTTGTGTAGCCACCTGTCTTACATAATCCCAGTCTGGAGTCGAAAATCCATCAAACGGCCCTGTGAACTTGCCGTTGTGCATTGAAAACACAAGCGCCTCCACAATTGGAATGCAAAAATCAATCGAGGCTGCGGTGTTTATCTTGACTGGCATGAGTGGCATGTGGTGTGAGCCACGCGTGTTGCCTGCAACGTAGTGTGGGTTGTTAAAGACACTACCAAGCTCTTCTGTGGCTGGAAAGTTCTTCTGGGTTCTCACAACCGCAATTGGATCATCCTTTCCTACATAAGTGCCTGCGATGTTGTGAAGTCTGTCGGTTGACGAAGCAACTATTGGTTCTCCGCTTTTTGTGAATATTGCAGACACCACGTACCTGCCAGGATACATCAAGGCAGCTTCCAAGATCGGCTTGTCTTGCCACAGCTCCAACTCTGCCACCTTGCCTTCCTCGACATCCATTATGCTAAACTTGACTCCGGCCGCAAGTGATTTGTTGACAATAAGCCCTGTGTTACTTAGGGCGTCAACAAACAATCTGTAAAACGGATAATTGAATGCACCAGGTTCCGTTTTGTCTGCTGCCAACACTGTGAATGCTTCATTGGGCCTTTCATCGAACTCCATTTCAGCGACACCTGGCCCCATTCCTTTGACATTCCCTGAAAAAGAATCTTTTAACAAATCTTGTCCTGCCCCATAAAGTCCCTCTGACTTGGCAACTTTGGTGCCTTCTTCGAAGGCCTTCCAGGCAAGACCGTGTATCTCAGAGTTATCGACTCCTTTTGTGTGAGACATTACAATGTGTACGTCATCACCGGCATAACCTACGTAGTAGTCAAGCAAAAGATTTGATGCGCCCTTTACAGTTCTTCTAACTGCATCAAGAAGAGCATCGCTTGGCCTTGTGTGGCCACCAATCCCTCCAACATCAGCTTTGATGGCAGAGATTGTGATCTTCATGGCTTTTTTGGCTGTCTACTTTGATTTATGTCTTTGACAGATGATCATGTTGTTGGTTTAACAACACAAGCTTGCAAAACCCAAACTCGGATCTGATCAAAAAAATCTAAAAAATGAAAAAAAGTCTTGAAAAAATCGTAACTCTAATAAACCCCTCACAGCACGAAAAGCCTATGGCAACTAAACCACACTTGAACTTGATCGTAACCGGTCACATTGATAACGGCAAGTCTACCACCATGGGTCACTTTCTGATGGACATGGGGCTTGTGGATGAAAGGACGATCGCAGCACACGCAGCCGAGTCCGAAAAGACCGGAAAGGGTGACACTTTCAAGTATGCGTGGGTTATGGATAACATTAAAGATGAAAGGGCAAGGGGTATTACAATCGATTTAGCTTTTCAGAAATTTGAAACTCCAAAGTACTTTTTCACGTTAATTGATGCTCCGGGTCATAGAGACTTTATCAAAAATATGATTACTGGCGCATCTGAGGCAGACTGTGCAGTCTTGGTTCTCTCAGCAAAAGAAGGTGAGACAGATACAGCAGTGGCACCAGGTGGACAGGCAAGAGAGCACGCATTCTTGCTCAAGACATTGGGCGTAAATCAACTAATTGTTGCAATTAACAAGATGGATGATGTAGGTTATACGGAAGCAGCATTCAAGACTGCAAAGGAAAAGGCCGAAAAACTGATCAAGTCCGTCGGATACAAACTAGAAAATGTACCAATCATTCCAATTTCAGGATGGAAGGGTGACAACCTAGTAAAGAAATCCGAGAACATGCCATGGTGGAACGGCAAGACACTACTTCAGGCATTTGATGATTTCCAAGTACCAGAAAAACCAGTAGGCAAACCACTCAGACTGCCAATTCAGGATGTCTACTCTATTACCGGCGTGGGAACAGTACCAGTAGGCAGAGTTGAGACAGGTAAATTCAAGGTAGGTGACAAAATTATCATCATGCCCTCTGGCGCAACAGGCGAAGTCAAATCAATTGAAACCCATCACACTCAAATGGAGTCTGCAGAAGCAGGAGATAACATAGGCTTTAACTTGAGAGGTGTTGAGAAGAAAGACATCAAAAGAGGTGACGTGGTCGGACACCCAGACAACCCACCAAAAGCAGCAAAAGAATTCAGGGCACAAATCATAGTTATTCATCACCCAACAGCTATTGCACCTGGTTACACACCAGTCATGCATGCACATACAACACAGGTTGCAGCAACAATCACCGAATTTGAAGCAAAAATAAATCCAGCGACTGGTGCAGTTGACGAACAAAATCCGAAATTCCTCAAAGTTGGTGATTCGGCAATTGTAAAAATCAGACCGGTCAGACCAACCTGCATTGAGACATTCAAAGACTTTCCAGAGTTGGGCAGATTCGCCCTCAGAGACATGGGTGCTACCATTGCAGCTGGAATTGTAAAAGAAATCACTGAAGAATACAAACCCTAAATCTGGTTTTTATCTTGACTCAATCCGCCCGCATAAAACTTACAAGCACCAGCCTCCCCAAACTGGATGGTGTGTGCACTGAGATCATGGGAATAGGTAAAAAGACTGGAGTCAAAGTAAAGGGACCAACACCACTTCCGGTAAAAAGATTGAACGTTGTAACACGAAAATCACCCTGTGGCAATGGAACTGAAACGTATGAAAAATGGGAGATGAGAATGCACAGAAGGATAATTGACCTTAGCGCAGACGATAAAGCGATTAGACAATTGATGCGCCTGAAGATCCCAGACGACGTCTACATCGAGCTATCATTAAAGTAGCCTTAAATTACAGGGTCAAGACAAAATCTACATGTCAGAGCAACCAATCGAAACCGCGCCAACTACGGAAAAATTTGACGTAATTTACAAGTGTCTCAGATGCGGAACAAGTGTAACAAATTCTGAGCTAAGCAGGTTGCCTGAAATAAAATGCATATGTGGTTTTAGAGTCTTTACCAAAGTAAGACCACCAATAGTCAAGACGCTGCAAGCAATCTAAGCTTTATATCTATGATGTCTTTGTAGATGTGTCCTCATGTCCTGCATATTTGAAAAATTCTGGTTGCACACCCTGCAGTCATATGGTAAATCTTTTCCGTGAACTATTTGTTTGTGCTGCATAATCTCTTCATCTGACGCAAAGCTATTGCCACATTCTTCGCATTTTTTCTTCTTGAAGAACTTCATTTATGGGCCGCCTTTTGTTCGTCCCAGCATTTTCTGCAAAGCTGGCCTTCTATCTTCCAGCTGGCCTTTGGATTGTATCTGAAGAAACTAAGCCTCGTGCCGCACACACTACAAAACTCCTTTTTTTGGTTGAATTCAACTTCTTTTTTATCAAAGCATGCCTTACAGAGAAGACCTTCCATTTCCCATTGCCACCTTGGTTCCCAAAGATCTGTGATCTTTTGTTCCGTGCCACATCTCACACATTTTTGTCTGTATGTTCCAGAGTAATACTGCTCAAGCGTCTTCATATAGCAATCTGTGCAAAGCGGGTACTGCAAATTCCACTCTTTTTTTGGCTTGTGCTTATGCGTAGTTTCTTTGTTGCATACTGTGCAAGCTACAGGTTTTTTGTTAAATAGGCCCACAATGCTAATTGATAGTATCATCTAAAAAATGTAATTAAAAACAAAAAATCTAGATCTCTTTTAGGATCTTCTCAATTGCCTGGCTTGCATTAACCATGCCGTTCATCTTTGCAATCTCAGCAATCTTTTCATACTGTGCCGGCGTCATGCATATTGGCATCGTTCTTTTCGTCATGAGTAAACTTGGTTATCTAGTGTTATATCCTTTACGCTAATTGGTTCTCCCACATGAAATCATTGCCAGTCACTGATCATCCAGATGTGTGCAGATTGCTGTTGTATCAGACTGTTTTTGATTTTCTTTCCATCTTCTTTCGCTGTGTCAATTCATGATTCTGTGCACGATGTGATTCCATCTTTGCAAGCATGTGCCATGATATAACAAGCATCTTTCTTACAGCAGTTATTATTTCCTTTTGTGGACTCCTTGCAGATGCTCTTGTGTAGGGATTTCCAAGCCTCTGGTCATGCCTTATTGTGGTAGTGGCATCTATGAACATCGCATATAAGGGGTGAGGTAGATTTTGCCATCCACAAGGGCTTAGCTGAAGCAGTGAAGGGGAACAGGGGTTTATTTGACCAGTAATCTTCAGAGTCGATGGAAGCTAGTTGGTTGACGGATCTGTTTGAACAGGTCTCGAGAACCCAACAGAACCTGCTGATTCACACGATCATATGAATAAATATTTCAGGTCCTGGAGAGTCACTATGCCAAAGCTACGCCAGATACTAGTTATAGGTAACAATGAAAATGGTTGCACACCTGAGCTTGAGAAACTAGCCTACGAGGTAGGCCGTGAAGTGGCAAAATCACACTCCGTGCTGATTTCAGGCGGCCTTGGTGGTGTAATGAAGGCAGCATGTCGTGGTGCCAAGGATACAGGCGGGCTCACCGTAGGAATAATCCCTCAAGACAGCCATTCTTTTGCAAACGAGTACTGTGACATTGTGATTCCAAGCGGCCTTGGCCTTGCCAGGGATTTTCTTACGGCACTTTCCGCAGACGGAGTAATTGTGGTGGGAGGGGGCTCTGGAACACTCTCTGAGATGTGCGCCGCATACATGCACAAAAGACCAATCGTGGCCCTCAAAAACTCTGGTGGCATGGCCACAAAGTTCGCAGATCAGTTCATTGATCACAGACAAAATGTCAAAATCGTCGGCGTCAATACGCCACAAGAGGCAGTAGAGTACCTTTTAAGGCAGATTACTGCATAGACAACAATAAGGGATCCGGTTCGTAAAAGCTGCCATACTTTTTTGCAAGCTCGTTTAGCTCATTTACTATGTTCTTTATTCCAAACTCCTTTGCGGTCTCAAAAATTGGTTTTTTCAACCCAAGTCCAAGCTGCGCAGCTTTTTCAATTTCGGCAATGTTGCTTGCTTGGTTGGTGACGAGCCACGCCGCGTTGTTGAGTATGTTTGCCACAAGCTGAATTGGGTTGCATTTTTTTGCCAAGTTCTCGTCGAGTTGGACTCGTTCGTATTTGTCGTCTGAATACTTGTAGAATCCTTGCCCTGATTTTTGTCCAAACTTTTTTTCATTGTAGAGCTGCTCTACTTGCGGATGTGGAAAGATCACCTTTTTGTCCCTGATCTGAAGTTCGACTGTGGCCTTGTGAATTACATCAATGCCTGTAAAATCAGCAAGCTCAAAAATTCCCATCGGAAATCCCATCTTGAATTTTACTGCAGAGTCAATCTCTTCAAGCGTGTATCCTTGCCTTTCCTTTAACCAACACGCTTCGTGAACAAGTGGGATAAAGAGCCTATTCACTATAAATCCGGGAACATCTTTTTTGCAGATGACGGGTTCTTTTTTTACAGACCTGACATAGTTGACGGTGAGGTCGATTATCTCTTTTGCGGTCTTTTGGCCTGGAATCACTTCTACTAACTTCATGAGTTGTGGCGGATTAAAGAAATGAATCCCGATAAACTTGTCAGGCCTACTCGTTGTATTGGCAATCTCGGTGATTGGAAGTGTGCTAGTGTTTGATGCAAAGACCACTTTTTTGTCCGCAACTCTGTCAAGCTCAGAGTAGACTTTTTTTTTGAGATCCATGATTTCTGGAACTGCCTCAATTACTAAATCCGCCGAACTTACTGCTTCTGCAAGGTCTACTTGTGTCTTGATTCTTGAGAGAATTGCATCTGATTCTGACTGTGTGATCTTTTCTTTTGAGACTAGCTTTTCGAGACTCCATCTGATCTTTTCCATAGCTTTATCAAGAAATTGTTGGTCTATGTCGCGCAAGACTACATTATAGCCTGCCATTGCACTGACTTGTGCTATGCCGTGACCCATGACACCGGATCCAAGAACTGTGATGTTTCTAAATGACAACATCTTGTCAACCAAATTATCCTTTATATTTTGTGTTAATTTTTTTATGCCACGATCGTTGCAAAATATATGCAAGGCCACATTCATCAAAGTAGGATGGATTGCATATTTTGTAAAATCGTTAGGGGTGACGTAAAAGCCAGAGTGGTGATGGAGACTAAAAACTCGCTTGCATTCCTTGATGCTTTCCCACTAACAAAAGGACACACACTCGTGATTCCAAAAAAACATTATGAAAAAATTCAAGACATGCAAGCAGAAGTTAACAAAGACCTCTTTGAAACAGTCCACAAGGTGATTGCAAAGGTGGATTTGCTTACAGGAGCTACGTTACTTGCAGTACACAACGGCAAAGGTGCAGGACAAGAGATACCGCATGTCCACGTTCACCTAATACCACGCAGCCAAGAAGACTCCGCCTCAGCCGTTCATCATATGTTTACAAACAGGCCAAAACTTTCTGATTCTGAGTTTGAGCAGATTCTTTCTAGGTTAAAGTCCTAGTAGGGATACAGCCGCTTTCCAGTGTCTTCCTCATCTACATTTATTGCCTTTGTGGGACATGTCTGAGCTGCATCCATTATCTTGTCTTGTTTTGCACCCTTTTGGTTTACTACATGTGACTTGGGGTTCATCTTTGAATGTTTGTCCACCCAAAATACTTGTGGCGCTATAGTTTCACAACTGCAGCATCCAATGCACTTGCTGTGGTCTACGTCAACTAGGAGATCTGGTTCCTTTTTTGTTTCCTGTATTATCTCAAAGTCGTAGAGGTCATCTTTTTTATTAGCTCGTGATTCATATTCTCGCCAAAACTCCGCAACATAGCTTTTCCAAAAGAATGGATCATTTTGTTCTGTTTGTCTTGTGTATCTTTCCCAGTCTTCCTCTGGTGGTGCATCACCAGGCCGCGCGCCCCAGCTGGTTCGAGAAAACGTTTGGTCTTTTTTTGTCCTGGTGTTTGTATATTTTCCTTCTTTTGCTTTTGAGTTTGCAACCTTTGCACTGTTCTTTAGGAGGTGGTATGCTTCTGTAACTTGCTTGAATCTAAGGCCGTCCTTTTCCGCATTATTTTTGTCTGGATGAAGCTCTAATGCAAGCTTTCTGTATGCATATTTGATTTCATTAAATGATGAGCCTGGCTCTAGCTGCAAAACTTGGTAAGCTTGTGCCTTGTCCAATGCAACAGTATGCACAAACTGTTTTAAAAATATGTCAGTTTGCTAGTATGTGTCTTCCCTCATTTATATCGCCGATCATCTTTACAATCAGGCTGGAACTGAGGATCTCTTTTGGAACCAAAATCTTGGCAATGATGTCGTTTTTGTTGATGTATACTTGGACCTTTTGGATTATTGATCTGTAGAGCAATGCACGTCTTCCTTCAAAGGTTTCTGCCATACCTGTTGGTACTATAAAACCATCGTCAATAAGTTGCTTGACTTTTCTATACCCCGACGTATTTGGCAGTTTGCACAAACTCAAAATCTTTGGTATTGTCTCAGAATTGTTTCTTGTAAAATCCAAAATCATTTTTTTGTCTTCGTCTGCAAATGTCTTCAATATGGTCTCAGTTAAGACTTTGTTGGTTATCACAAGCCATATTTCAGAATGATGTTTTTCTATGCTGAGAAAATTTCTCAGTATTCCGTCCTCGATTTTCTTAAAGTCTTGTTCGAACTCGAAATTCCTCCTTAGCTGTCTGAACTTGGTTAGCATCTGAGATATCTCAAGGCCATGTTCTTGTAATTGTGTCTCGATGCGTTTGAGTTTTTCTTTATCTATGGCGTTCTGGATGGACTGCATTATTGCCTTGTTTAGAAGGGTATCTAAACTGTTCACTGTCTGCATCTATGCTGTAATCCAATTTAAATTAACAGTAAATTACTCTACTATTGTTTCGTCTTCCCGTTTCCATGCAGGATCAACAATGCACAAAAACTCAAGCGGCGTTTCACCAGTGTTTTCGATAAACTGTTCTGAGTGTGGCGTTACATACACTGCGTAACCTGCCTTCAGTTCGCAAGATTGGTTGTCCACATGCAGGATGCCTTTGCCGCTTGTGATGTAGTAAACCTCAGCCGACTTGAGTTTATGTTTTTTTGATTTTGTGCGTTGCAGCATGATGCATTTTGCAATGCTGAATCGGATTCCAAGCATCGTGTTGTGTGGGTGAAATATCTGCTTGATCTGCGTTCCCTCTCCTCCCTCAACTATGCTTATTGAGTTCACATCGATACATAACATGGTGTTCGTTTTTCACACAACTATTTTTCTATATCTAAAGTGATTCTGAGAACCTTGAAGCAGCATCCACAAGTGTTTTGACATCGGATTCAGAATGTGCATCAGAGTACGCCCCAAGCTTGCCAGGCAGAAAAAATATTCCATATCTTGCAATCAATTCAAAGTGAAATCGTTGTAGCAATTTAGTATCGCATCTTGCAGCATCTGAGGCATTCTGCACTTGGCTGACCGCTTTTGTCAAAAAATGCGTCATAAATAATGAGCCGATTCCTGTGGTGATCACTTTTCCATCAAAAACTTTATCGAGTTTTTTTCTACTTTGTTGTCCAAGTTTTCCGATCTTTGTGTAAATGGATTTGTTTTTTTGCAACATTCCAAGTGTCGCAGAACCTGCGCACATGGTAGCAGGGTTTGCAGAAAACGTACCGCCACCAATGTATGCCCTTTCTGTCTTTGTATAATGTCGAGTGTTTGCATGATCCATTATCTCATTTGTTCCACAAATCACACCAATTGGAAATCCACCCCCTACGATTTTGCCCAGAGTCACAATGTCTGGATCAAGCTTCATAGTTTCATACAAGCAGCCGAACCTAAATCTAAAGCCAGTGACTATTTCGTCCAAAATGAAGACTGTCTCGTTCTTTTTTGCAAACTCTTGTATTCCTTTGAGGTAGTCCTTAGTTGCTGGTATGCAACCTCCTCCCCCAAGAACTGGCTCGATTATCACTGCCGCAAGATCCTTGCCTACTTTTTTTAAAATCTGCAATGATCTTTCCAAGTCGTTGTATGGAATCGAAACTATGTGGCGTTCATCTACGAGTCCTTTACTTTCGGATTCTTTGAAAGGCCAGTTGACAGTCTTGAGCAAATCAGTGGTATAGCCGTGCCACCCACCTTCTATTTTTGCTATGGTTTTTCTTCCAGTCGTCGCACGAGCAAGTCTTACTGCGTACATGGTGGCCTCAGTACCACTTGTTACGTAACGAATCTTTTGTGCAACTGGGACTGCGCCTGAAATTATCTCTGAAAGCTCAATGGTGTTCTTGTTGACAGTTCCGTGCATCCAGTCATCCTTTAGTTGTTCTTTTACTTTTTTGAGAACGGCACTTGGCGCATGTCCTAAAATCAAACTCCAGTGACCCATCCAAAAATCTACATATCTATTCGAATCTACGTCGATTAGGTATTTGCCTCTTGCAGATTTTGTCACAAAAGGGTATGGCTCAAAAAACCTGATGTTGTGGCTTACGCCGTTAACATGCAGCTTTTTTGACTCTGCAAACAATCTTGCCGATCTTGGCGTCTTTTTTCGATATAGCGTACTAGTTTTCAATTGACACTTGCCACTTTATATTGCCGAATATATTTTTGATCGAATTTCGGTGTTGTTTTTCACAAAAACTTCTGAATGGTTTATATTGCTTCTTTCTTTCTTTTTCTGTTGCATACGCAACGCTATGGCGGCGCTTGTAATGAAGTATGGTAGTATACCAGTTTGTGATTTACGGGCCTCCAGTTGCGCATACAAGATGAGGATTTGATCAAATGATCTAATCTGATATGTGAAGATTGTGCATTCCGTCCAATTCCATTAAAAAATAAACCAAATTCAGAATCCCGTTGATCCTGCGGGACCTGACTGCTATCGGATTGGTACTAAGCCATGCGAGTCGTTGTAGCAATACAAGGCAGACTGCTCAGTAACACGTAGTTAATCTACCCTATGGACGGGGATAACCTCGGGAAACTGAGAATAATACCCGATAGATCACAGTGCCTGGAATGGCCTGTGATTCAAATGATTTATCGCCGTAGGATGAGACTGCGGCCTATCAGCTAGTTGGTGAGGTAATGGCCCACCAAGGCTATAACAGGTACGGGCTCTGAGAGGAGGGGCCCGGAGATGGGTACTGAGACACGGACCCAGGCCCTATGGGGCGCAGCAGGCGAGAAACCTTTGCAATGTGCGAAAGCACGACAAGGTTAATCCGAGTGTCTCCTGCTAAAGGAGTCTTTTGCCAGTCCTAGAAACACTGGTGAATAAGGGGTGGGCAAGTTCTGGTGTCAGCCGCCGCGGTAATACCAGCACCTCGAGTGGTCAGGAGGTTTATTGGGCCTAAAGCATCCGTAGCCGGCTGTCTAAGTTTTCGGTTAAATCTATGCGCTTAACGTATAGGCCGCCGAAAATACTGGACAGCTAGGGAGTGGGAGAGGTACACGGTACTCAATAGGAAGGGGTAAAATCCTTTGATCTATTGATGACCACCTGTGGCGAAGGCGGTGTACCAGAACACGTTCGACGGTGAGGGATGAAAGCTGGGGGAGCAAACCGGATTAGATACCCGGGTAGTCCCAGCTGTAAACGATGCAAACTCGGTGATGCATTGGCTTATGGCCAATGCAGTGCCGCAGGGAAGCCGTTAAGTTTGCCGCCTGGGAAGTACGGACGCAAGTCTGAAACTTAAAGGAATTGGCGGGGGAGCACCACAAGGGGTGAAGCCTGCGGTTCAATTGGAGTCAACGCCAGGAATCTTACCCGGGGAGACAGCAGAATGAAGGTCAAGCTGAAGACTTTACCAGACAAGCTGAGAGGAGGTGCATGGCCGTCGCCAGCTCGTGCCGTGAGGTGTCCTGTTAAGTCAGGTAACGAGCGAGATCCCTGCTTCTAGTTGCTTCAGCTATTCTCAGGAATAGCTGGGCTAACTAGGAGGACCGCCACTGCTGAAGTGGAGGAAGGAGGGGGCCACGGCAGGTCAGTATGCCCCGAAACCCTGGGGCTACACGCGGGCTGCAATGATAATGACAACGGGTTCCGAAACCGAAAGGCGGAGGCAATCCTTAAACATTATCTCAGTTATGACTGAGGGCTGTAACTCGCCCTCACGAATATGGAATCCCTAGTAACCGCGCGTCACAATCGCGCAGTGAATACGTCCCTGCTCCTTGCACACACCGCCCGTCGCTTCATCGAAGTTGGGTTTGTGCGAGGTGACGATTAATTGTCGTTATCGAACACGAGTCTAGCAACGAGGGAGAAGTCGTAACAAGGTGACCGTAGGGGAACCTGCGGTCGGATCACCTCCTTAAAACATAATTGGGTTGTGTGGATTGACACACACTTTCTTCAACAAAAAAAGATGCAACTAGGCAAGAAATTGCTTAGTGAAGGACGTAGCTGGTACCTCTAACCAGGGGCTAGCAATGATCGTCGTGTATAGTCGTGTAATATTATGACTGAATATGCTGATGTGCCGACGCCAATAGAGGGATGGCTTGGCTTGAGAAGAGATGAAGGACGTGGCAAGCTGCGATAAGCTTAGGGTAGGTGCAGGCGACCTATGATCCTGAGATGTCCGAATTGGAATCCTATGCGTAAGCATACTCAATTACAATGGTAGTTGAGATCGAACCGTGGGAAGTGAAGCATCTGAGTACCACGTGGAAAAGAAATCAACAGAGATTTCCCAAGTAGCGGCGAGCGAAAAGGAAATAGCCCAAACTGAATCTGCCATGGTAACATGGTAGAGATGTGGTGTTGTTATGGTATTACGATCCTCAAATCAGAGCTTAAGTGGCCTGGAAAGGCCTGGCGAAGAAGGTGATACCCCCGTGAGCGAAGGAAGAGAGGATCTTACTATGACTCGAGTAGTTGTCCTTGGTAGTGGGCAATGAATATAGGTGAAAGTAGCATCTAAGGCTAAATATTTCTCAAGACCGATAGCGGAGTAGTACCGCGAGGGAAAGCTGAAAAGTACCCCGGAAGGGGGGTGAAAAGTGCCTGAAATCATTTGGTTACAGACGTTCATGGCATCAAAGGAGTTTTTGTCAGATTGGAGGTTCTAGCAATAGAGCTGAAGATCTGGCGTTCTTAGCTCCAGTGTCATGTATTCCGTCTAGAAACACGGGCCAGGGAGCTTACTGTCATGGCAAGCCTAAATCTTAACAGGATGGAGGCGAAGGGAAACCAAGTTCTCGCAGTGATAAACGAGGAGAAGCGTGTGAAAGTGCGTTGAGTCATGGCGGCAAGGCTAGAAACCAGACGATCTATCCCTGAACAAGACGAAGTTGGGCGAAAGCCCGATGGAGGTCTGAAGCAGTTCTAACGTGCAATTTGTTTGTGTGATTTGGGGATAGGGGTCAAAAACCAATCTAGTCTGGTGATCGCTAGTTCCTAACGAAGTGTATCGTAGTACAGACTCTGTGGAGGCAGCGTGTCCTGTAGAGCACCGATAGGGTATGTCGGGTGAGAAATCATTCGCTACCCCTTCAAACTCCGAAGGGATGTGCACCAAAGAAGCAGGGATACGGATTTACGTGGCGTAAGGCTCGTAATCAAGAGGGGGACAACCCAGACTGAGGTTAAGGTCCCCAAGTTTTTGCTAAGTGTCAAACTAAAGGGCGTATTAAGGCCAAGACAGCAGGGAGGTAAGCTCAGAAGCAGCTATCCTTTAAAAAGTGCGTAACAGCTTACCTGCCGAGCCTTGATGCCCCAAAAATGGACGGGGCTAAAGCAAAGCACCGATACCTCGGATTCTTATGGATACATAAGACATGGTAGTTAGGCGTAGGGATTGGGCAGAAGCAGGGTCGTGAGGTCCTGTGGACCGATTCCTATTGCAGATCTTGGCGGCAGTAACAGCATAGTGGAGTGAGAATCTCCACCATCGTAAGCGTAAGGGTTTCCCGGCAATGCGTCGTCAGCCGGGAGTTAGTCGATCCTAAGATCAACCTCAACAGAGTTGATCGAACGGGAAACTTGTTAATATTCAAGTACCTTATAGGTGCGTTATAATCTAGCATTCGCTTTCGGATAGGGCAAGCAGAACCATCGTTCTGTCTAAGTATTCAAGAGTTGGGGAGTGTCGCAATGACGAGAACCAACTCGAGATGCGAATGGCTTGGCGTTAGCTGAGTTTGCTCAAGTCCAAGAGACCATGAAAAAATGCGTAGTGAGTGGCCTGTAATGATCGTACCGAGATCCGACACAGGTGCGCTGGATGAGAAGTCTAAGATGTATCGGGTATACCGTAGGCGAGGGAACTCGGCAAAATAGTCCTGTACCTTTGGTATAAGGGATGCCTGCAGCGGTAATGTAGAATTGCCATCGCAGGTCGCAGTGACAAGGGGGTCCCGACTGTTTAATAAAAACACAGGTGACTGCTAGTCCGAAAGGATGCGTATAGTCACTGAATCCTGGCCAGTGCAGGTACCTAAAACTTGGGTTCAACTGAGCTAAGGGCCTGTAAACGCCGGGAGTAACTCTGACTCTCTTAAGGTAAAACTAATTTGGATTGCCTTAGTAAAATCTGGCTATTTGCTGGAAAGTCTG
>JBDUUJ010000021.1:0-4667 GCA_039938575.1 Nitrososphaera sp.
TTTCTAACAGTAATGGATAATGTGATTGGTGTAATAGTAAAGGATCTTGGCTGCAGTGTCTTGTCGGAGGATTTCTGTAGTGGTTGTTTAGTAGAATATTGGCAAAATGCCTCTCAGATATAGAAAAAGATAACAACATGCCGTTGATTTTGAATCCGCACCATGACACAAGATATGGCTTTTTGATAAATGGTGATTTTACTTTCCTGCCTTTTTTGATGTCATTTTTCATTTGAGATAACTGCCAGCCGCTTGTGATATGGCAGTGAGTTTGTATTTTGACTGGATCTGATAGTCTTTCACGGTATGGTATGAGACCAGTGATAGTTTCTTCATTGTGGAACAATTGTTCTCAAGGCCGATTCTGATGCAGCGGTTTACCATGTCTTTGAAGGTCTCCATCATTTGTAGTTGTTCTGCGTTTGGTGTGAATTTTTGTTTGATAGATTTGAGTGTCAAATTGTGTTGTAGGTATTGAGTGTAATTATTTAAGATTTTGAGCATCTGACGAAGATTTGACAGAACCTGATTTGCTAACCAATGCCCATTTTGCGCAAAAATCCCTGCATCTGTCTGCCTTTTGCAGCCTTCATCATGCCTTTGGAATTTTTGTAATTTTTGAGAAGCTCCTTTACTTCATGTTCAGGCCAACCAGAACCGCGTGCAATCCTTTTGATTCTTGACGCATTTAGAAGATCAGGGTCAGCCTTTTCTTGTTTTGACATGCTCTGGATGATGTATCTCCATCTTTGAATTCTTGTCTCCATTTGATCTAGTTGATCCTCTTTGACCATGCCTGAAAGGCCTGGCATGTTATCAAAAAATCCTTTTAGTGAGCCTACTTTTGAGACTTCTTCTAGTTGATAGTAAAAATCATCCATGTTCATTTTTCCACTGGAGATTCGCTTCAGACGCACATCGTCTGCTTCTGATTCGAGTCTCTTTGCAAGATCGAGAAGTGCCTGTATGTCCCCCATGCCGAGTAGCCTTCCGACGAATCTTGTAGGTGAAAACAATTCTAGGTCATCTATACGCTCACCGGTCCCAACGTACATTATCTTGGCCCCAGTTGCAGCGGAGGCAGCAAGAGCACCTCCGCCCTTTGCAGAGCTATCTAGTTTTGTAACTATGATTCCGCCTACCGGTACTGTCTTGTGAAAAGATTCTGCTTGACTGTAGCACTGCTGACCTATGGTGCCATCTATTACCAGCAGTACCAAGTCCGGCTCTGCCACCTTTGAGATCTCTTTCATCTCATCAAGTAGATCCTTTTCCTCTTTATGGCGTCCGGCGGTATCAATTAAGACTATGTCTAAGTTGGAATTTTCAAAGTGTTTTAGGCCATTTCTGACTATCGACGGAGCATCTTTGTTGCCTTCCTCACCGTATACTTCGACGTTTGCTTTTTCACAATTGGTCTTTAGCTGAACCAATGCTCCAGGCCTGTATGTATCTGCTCCAATTACTGCCACCTTGTAGCCTTGCTTTGTTAGGAACTTGGCAAGCTTGGCTGTAACTGTAGTTTTTCCACTACCTTGAATTCCAAGCATGAGGACTTTGTTTAGCTTGCCTGGCTGAAATGCAAACTGGTTTTCTTTTCCAAGCAAGTTGGCAAGCTCATCATAGAGAATCTTCACTATGTGGTCCTTTCTTGAAAGACCTGGCGGCGGATTCTCATTTAGTGATCGGTATTCTAGATTTTTTGTGATTTCAAGTACAAGCTTTACATTGACATCTGCTTGAAGTAGTGCACGTTGTACATCCTTTGATAATTCTTTTATGAGTGCCTCGTCGACTCCTGAAGAATTTACTATCTTTTTAATTGCGGCACGAAGACTCGTCTTTAGGTTGTCAAGCATTATCTTTCTAAATCTGCCTGCATTATTTGAAACCTTCCTCGGTATCCGTCCCAATGTGTTTCTGATTTGGTAATTTTTATTGGCGCAGAAAAAAGCGGACAGTTGGTCACAAAGGTTTCTGCTTCTCCTCCTTCAAAACTCAAGTTAAAACCGTGTTTTTTTGAGAGTGTGTCAAGTACATCAAGATCTTCTCTGGTGATTTTTTTACCTAGCCATGATTGATCCAATCCACCGCATGAAACTGAAGTAATAATGAATTCAAAATCCGAGTCGACTAACTGATGCATGTGTTGTTTTTGATTTTTTTGCCACAAAGGTGCAACGACGCTTAAGTTCAGAGATTTTGCGGTTTCTTCGAACTTTGTTTTTTGAAATTGGCTTAGGATGCCTCCGTGTACCGCTCCATCAACTGAATATCTTTTATGTGCTTCACGTAGGGCCACTCGGAGCGACTCGATTTCTTCATTGATGTCAGTGGAGGCTGTCTCGACTGTGATTTGTGGCATCCTCATTGATTTTGCCTGTAGTGAAGTAAGTATGATGTTTGGATGATGAAGTAGGTGACTTTCAGCAGACGTGGTAATCATGGTGATAAGGCACATTACATCATGTCCTTGTCTTTTTGCTTCATAAATCGCAAATGTACTGTCCTTTCCTCCAGAAAAGAGAGCTGCTAGTTTCATCTGGTTGTATGCATATCTTGTTAGGTATTAATGTTGGATCCTTCAACTCTCATAATCTTCATCAAAGCTCAGACGGCTTTTCCACACATCATCAGGATCCGAAGCTTATGACTTTATTCTCATAATTTTAGTTCTTTCCATTACTTTCCAGTACTCGACCATCTGACCTTGTTGGAGCTTACCTTTAACCTCGTCATCTATCATCTGGACGTCTATAGTTTCGAAGGTCTCACTGTCCATGACTTGAACTTGGTCGCCTGTAATGGAGATTATCTGGCCGCTCCTCTTATCAATAAGCGGTACATGCACCTGCATGCTAACTGGTCCAACGTGCGGTCTTTTTTGGTTGTCAAAGATTCCAACTCCGACGATTCTTGCCTTTGCGGCACCGTGTTTCCCAGGCTTGCTTGTATCATATTCAACTATTCTACAGGGTTCACCGGTTGGTTGATCAGCAACTGGGAGAAGAATGTATGAACCAATTTTTAGCGAACCGAGTTCTGCAGGCTTACTCATACCCAGACCAATCTAGATTCGGTATTTAACATTTATGTGCATAGGCACGTCAACAAAACCACAGAACCTGAGAATAAAACTTGATCAGTGGATCACTTGAGTTTCTCAAGTATTGAAAGACCGACAAGGTTATTCATCGTGATCCCTTTTCTGCAAACATTGCGGCGCGTCTGCTCACAATACTTGTTTACACTTTGGTGGCTTTTCTGACTGGATACTTCAAGCACTACTATGTTGTTGCTGTATGGAAAAGTAAACTTGGGTTTTTCTGTAGAATATGCAATCATACTTCCTGTGGTGGCTTTTCGCACCAGATCGTTTTTTGAGACCACCATGGCAAGATCTGATATGTCTTCATCCGATTTGGAATACTCAAGATAGTATACTGAGACAAAGTTGACTGCGCCGTCCACCTCGCGTTCAAAGAGATCCACATTAGTGTTGAACACAAATGAGGTCTTGTCCTGCTGGCGTCTTTCGATCTCCTTTACTACATTGGAGTCATTTGTAAACTTGATTAAAAGATAATGGTTTGCATGAAATGGAAAGTACGGCTTGCTGTCTGGAGAAAAGGTGGCTGTCACAAAATACATGTTTTCTATGCTTTTGGATTCCTGCCACATATCTTTGATCTCTATTGATTTGTGGTCGTGCGTGTACGGAACACATGCATACCCATCAAAAACAGTCTCTGACACCAAATTTTTGGCCCAAAAACTGTATTTAACATTTTTTGGATCGCTATCAGATAAGGAAATAACTGTACTCAAGACACGTCAGTACCTATTTAATACAAATGCGTGCCGAAAATTTTTGTCCCAAGCTAGCTCAGCCTGGTAGAGCTTCCGGCTGTAGTGGTTGGCTTTTGGCTAACACAAATCAGCCTACTAGGCACACAGAAACCGGAGTGTCGAAGGTTCAATTCCTTCGCTTGGGACTACAAATTTGTTTATATTGACCAATCCGGTACAAACGTAAAAAATAACTGGCAGCGATTCTATGAGATTCTTATAAAACAACCATTCGAAATTATGTTCTAAGCGACATTGAAATTTTCCATATTTTGAAATGATGTTTGCTTTTTGTCTCTCAATGAGTCAAGAGTAGCTACACTGTTTTCAAATTGCAATTCATCTTTGATCAAGACGGCAGTGATCTGGTCGTCTACTTTCTGGTACCAACTAACAATATCTTCAAAGTCGGCATCAAACTCCGACAACCTTTCAAATACGTCGTCAGGAATTCTAATTGTCTGGTTGGCGTACTTTGTCACATATTTTTTTCTTATCAACTCACCGTGCACTCTGTATGGGTGCGTCATAAAATTCCTGATTTTTTCAAAAAAGAAACCAACCACGTAAAAAT
Organism: Nitrososphaera sp.; assembly: GCA_039938575.1. Classification (GTDB taxonomy): domain Archaea; phylum Thermoproteota; class Nitrososphaeria; order Nitrososphaerales; family Nitrosopumilaceae; genus Nitrosotenuis. The sequence goes on from JBDUUJ010000021.1 coordinate 4,424, forward strand.
CTACTTTGTTATCCTTTTTCATATGTTTTTGAAAGACGTATACGTTTGCAAGCATAATCAATGAAAACAATGGGATCTGCAATTTGGCTGCAATGACGTACCACCTACCTCTTTTTGTTATGGAATAATTAGTACCCAAGTTCTTTTCTAGCAGACCGATTGACTGCAAATGCATCATATACCTACACACATCTTTTCTTGGTTGCTTTGAGCGGATCACGTTTGTAAAGTTTGTAACTATCTG
>JBDUUJ010000022.1:0-11382 GCA_039938575.1 Nitrososphaera sp.
TTTACTTTTTTATGATTTGATTTTAGTCGTTCAAAAATTCAATCTCAATCTTTGTGATTTTAGATTCTATACGATTCCAGAAGGCTTCCAATTTAAGCAGTGAAGTGGAATGTGGATTTTTTCCAGCTGCTAATCCTCTCAGTAGATAGAAGCAAGTTGGTTGTTGGGTAGCACCCGATGGTAAACATCATTGGTCAGTACCCGTCAATTACACAGAACCTGATTTTATGTGCGGGCACTAAATATTATGGAATAGTTTGTCTAAAGTTAACACACAGTCTCTGATATTCAACTATGATCAATACCATACAAGGATGCCTGAATCATCTCACTGGTCCTATCTCGTGGCTTCTTGTCTCCTGTGATTCAGGCAGATTCCCCCTCATATCTGCATTCGTTGGTCAATAGTTTGTCGGTAGAATAAAACACATATCCAAGAATTCCAATTGAGACAATTCTTAATGGGATCTCATATGTCGTAAGAAACGCGGTTGCAAGCCCTCCTGCCGTCCCAAACGTCGAAATTATTGCAAGCCCTACTGGACCACAGCTGCACGCCCCAGCGGAAACGCCCACCAACGATCCAATAAAACCACCGCCCACTCTTTTTGCTTTCTGTAATACTGCCAACACGTAGATATTCATTGGTATTATAAATCCAGAGAGTGTCGAAACCGCAATTATCAACAAAAATCCAAGTAACCTATCCGGTGGAATATGGAATACAAAATATGGTTCAAAAAAAACATACTCAGACAGTGCAGACAGGAGCAGCAACATGCCAGAAAAGATCACCGATGCCAAAGCGACATACCGATAGCTAGAAAATACAAGTCGTAGTGAGTTTGCCAATTCTAATTGAACTGCCAAAACTAGTTAAAAGGATTTTTCCATTTTACAACTTCTACAGACTTCATATACCAGGCAGATCATATCTAGTTGTGGTTTTTGACAAGCTGATCACTGCAGTATTTGTTGGCATCTTGGGTGTTGCTTGGTTTTTTACTAGACATTACGAGATTTTACCTGTACACAATATTGTTGCATATGATTTGTTTGGAAAAGAGATTCTGTTGCATGGGTTTAGAACCAAATTCCATACGCGTACAGCAGCAATAAGTTTTGCAAGACATTACGCTGTGTTATTTCCACATTATCAATTTTGTTTGGAGCACAACATGCCACAGATCAAACGGAGATTTCTAGTCTTTTACAAATAATGCATTTTCATGTGATTTTGCCACAAGACCTCATATGGTGTAACATATCCGCAGTGTGCACATGCAAACATCGAATCCGGGGGCTTTTCCTTCTGAGGCTGTTTTTCGTGAAGAGCCTTTATGAGAATCAGATTGTCTTTTAACAAAACGCCATAGTTTGCAGTCTCACCAATTGACGCAAAGAACTCTTTGATCGCCTTAATCACTTTTTGTTCTTCTATTTGTTCATTTTCAAGCGGTGAAAGCATGAATTCGTGCAGCTTTATTGAAGGAATTGCTCCGAGCCAGTCAGACACAAATACGGCCAATTCATGCTTGAGATGTTCTGCCTCCCTACAATCTACTGTAATCACGATATGCCTCAAAAAAAGAGATATTTGTAGCTGTGTTCCTTCTTGCTCCGCAAACTTAAGCGTTACTGATAACTTATATCAAATTGCTAAATAATGAAATTGATTTTGTGTTTCCTATGACAAGAAGATTTGTAGTTTGTGCAACCTTGTTCGGTTTACTCGTGATGCTTTCTTCGTTCCCACATGTCTTTGCAATTGATGAATCTACAATCAAGGCAACCGATCAGATAAAAAAGAACCCTGTGATGATGGAGATGCTAAAAAAGATTGAGCTTTCAAAGCAAATGCTGGCAGAAATGCAAGAACAAAAAAAGCAGCAGGCTTATGAGGCAATGCAAATTCAGGAGCTCAGAAAGAATGCACAAACAAAACTTGCAAATGACCTGAGTAGGATGAATAAGGATTATGAGCCTTATTCGCCACATAATGCATTTTCCCGATTCATAGTAAAGAAACCAACAGAGCTACAGAACATCTATTGGTCTATGTTCAACTACCAACAGGAAAAAATAAAATCTGCAAAAGTTGTGCGCGACAAAATCATCTCAGATGGCGGAACAAGAGAATATGCATGGGACGCGTATCACAAGATCGCTGCCACCAAGAAAGCACAGATGATCGAGTTCAACAAAAACCTCAACATCCAGTATGCAGGTGCAGACAGCACAATACAAAACACGTTTGACGTAAAAGGCAAACTGCCTCGTTACAACTAGGACACAGACCTGCCTGACAAACGATGACGTAAATAGAATCTAAAAAGAATCAGTGAGCCAAATAGTATCATGGATGCAACTACAAAGGTGATAGAATATGTCGAAGATTTTGTTATGAAGCCTGCCGTCAATGCACCTACAAAGACTCCAGTGCCAACCATTGAGCTGTTCACACCAAGATATCTACCTTCAAAACCTTTTGGAATTGTTTTGAAAAATAAAACCGAGTTTGCTGTACTATATATGGAAAATCCGACAACCATCAAACACATAGACAATACAGTAAATAATAATGAATTAATTCCAATGAACGCACTGATCAAAAATGCCGCGATGAGCACTCCAAAGATCCTTGGTATGTATGATATCGTTGTGGCACGTTCTTCACCAACCTTTGAGATTATTTTTGGTGCAACAAAAAAGAATCCCACCATAGTAATGGTTTGCGTCAAATATAGTAAGAAGACAGTTGAATCTGACAATCCCAGATTTTTTAGAAACGGTGTAAGTGATGTGAAGTAAATATTGCTCCCAAAATAAAACAAAAAGTTTGTTAAAAACAAAAAACCGATTTCGTGTGATGTTTTACCTTTGAGTATTGTGATTATATGTTTGTAGTCGTATAGCTCAGGAACGCGTGGAAAAACAAAGTGGTGGTGGAGCCTAAAATGACTAAAAATGTAGTGAATTCCTTGAATAGAATGAGCGATTGTACTTCGTTCAATATGAAAGTGTGTCTTTGTTATTTGGAGACTGATAGCTATTGCTACGCCAGTGGACAGTGCGCAGATCAGAAAATATTGTCTGCTATCAAAGTAAAGACTCCATACCACTCCGATCAACATTGCACCAAGGCTTCCAAATGTTGATAGGATCGATGTACGGGCAAAGAGGCGGCTCCATTGGTTATTTGGACTCGTTTCCATAACAAGCATTTGTGTTACATGACTTCGTGCCACCAAGAAGAAACCAGTCAAAGGTGAAATGACATAAATCGGTTCGATCTGTTCAGTGTAATACAACCACAAACAGCTAAGAAAGATTATTGAAAAGGTGACTAAGAGTACTGCTTTTTTTGCATGATACTTGTCAAGAATCTTGCCCCAGAAGATAGATCCCAATGCAGCAGCACCATAATGCATGGCAGTGACAATAGAAACTTCAGTGATGTCTCCCCCAAGCGAGATTACAAACAGAGGTAATGCAGTGTGTAACCCTTCGGCAGTTATGTTGATTGGCAGTATGAACCAAATCCAACGTTTTTTGATAGGTTCCAATACCATCAATAAACAAAATACCCCACTAATCTACAACACATTAAAAGTTCTTGAACTGAATTGTTGAAATGTTTATGATTATTGCGCTCCCATATCCATGGATTCACGAAGCTCGATCGTATGGTTTTGTGGCTCGGCTTCTGTTTCGTTTCCTGGAACGGTTTCTTCGTCCACGACGACATCTTCTTCGATTTGGATTGAACCATCTTCGGGCATTTCCATCCCTTCTGATTTAGGTATGCTTTCCATCATTTTCATCAGATCATCGTGAGTTGGATCATGACTTGAAACCCAACCGCGATTCATCAAGATGTCAAGGCTTGATTCATTTATGCACGCTGGGCGCCAGTTGCTTGCCTTGAAGACAAGGTGTTGACCAGCTTTGCATTGTATCTCGTGTGGATCTATTCCCGCCATCAATTGTTTTAGTGGCGACATCATAGCGTCAGTTATGGTATCTTCCACCATTGCATCATCTGCCAGATCTTCGTCAGTTATGGCTTCATCAGATTGAGTTTCTCCTTCCGACATAGTCTCATCCATCATTTCTTGGTCAGTCATTGTTTCGTTCATCATTTGTTCATTTGTTGTTTCTGTAGATTCTTGTGCCAACACTCGTACTTGAAACATAAATGGCATCGAGGCCATAATAGTTAGTAAGAAGAATAATGCAAATTTCTGCATCAATTGATCTCATTTGACTTGGCATTTAACCTTTTTCAAACTTATAGAATAAAGGACGATAAGGAAGAAGGGACTCGTGAAAAGTGATTCTGAAACATTTGGAATAGAGAAAGGATATGGTAAACAGGCAATAGAGTGGCTAAATGAGGAGGCAAAGCAAAACAACCTCAGATTCGAAGCCAGACTCTACGGTCAGGAGATAGAAACACAGAATTTTGGTTCTTTTGAGATGTTTTCATGGGTTGGGGACATCCAAGTGGCAAGAAAGCTTACGATCAAGGTAAGCAAACGCTTTAAGATCAAAGTAATCGAGGGAGGATACAAAACAAAAGAAAAGATCCTCAAATTAAAAAAACAGGATTACGCCCTAGTCAGAAAAGGCGATAAAGTGATTGGGCACATTGCGTTTTCTGCACCAAGATTCGGTGGTAATTGGAAAGTGTCGCAAGAAGAACTAAGATAAACACAAAATAATCTCCATACAAAGTTAACATCATGAAAATAGGCATTGTTGGCACCGGTCTGCTTGGAAATGCCGTTGGACTCAACATCTTAAAGCATGGATACCATCTTACCGCATACAATCGGACAAAAAGCAAAACAAAACAGCTGGAAGAAAAAGGTGCACATATAGTAAACTCTCCAAAAGATGTTGCTGAAAGATCAGACATAGTTTTTACCATTGTAAAGAATGCAGATGCAGTACGCAAAGTTGCTTTTGGCGACAGCTGCCTTGCGTGTGGAAGACACGATGGACTCGTAGTTGCAGACATGAGCACCATAAATCCGATTGCATCAAAAGATATTGCTAAAGAGTTTGCAGCTAGGGGAATACCGTTTTTAGACACGCCGGTGATGGGAGGCCCAAACGTAGCAATTACAGGTGAACTTGTAATGATGGTAGGAGGTAACAAAGATGTGTTTGACAAATACAAAGAGATTTTTAATGTAATTGCAAACAAGGTTTTCTATCTTGGAGAAAATGGAACAGCGCACGCAGTCAAACTTGCAATGAATCTGCAGATAGCCATGCTGGCACTAGCTATATCCGAAGGAATAACACTTACAAGAGGAGCAAAAATAGAACCAGAAGTGTTTTTGCAGATTCTAAATTCTACTTACTTCAAAACTGGTATGAGCGAAAAGAAAGCCTACAAGATGATAAAAGGTGATTTTGAGCCAACATTTACGCTAACAAATCTCAAAAAAGACCTAGATACCATAAACGAGGCTGCAAAAGCATTTGGCTTGAGCCTACCCATGGCAAAGATGGCAAACACACTCTACAGGGATGCTGACGACAAGGGGTTTGGGGACTTGGACTATACTGCAATTTTGGCATATCTCAATGAACATACCGAATCAAATTGAAGCGTTTACCTTGTTTTTCTTTGTATAGTGACGATATACTTGGGACACGACCACAAACAAAACAGCTGTTACCGCAGACCAACCAATAAAAGGCACCAGTTGTACTTCGGCCATACATCCAAAATAGCTGATAATAAATAAATAGATTTGATATCAGACTAGTTTTAGATGCCTGAAATAATCTGCAAAGACTGTGGCAAGAAAATGTTTCATGAAAATGAAGACACTGTCAAAATCGAAGAAGCTATTCACAAAAAGTTCTGTCGTAAAAAACCAGGCGAATCATTTAGTTACATGCACAGAGATCCACAGCACACAAACACTTTTGATAGTGAACGCCAAGTGGATCAAAAAGGCAGACCCATCCTAAAATGACTTGAATGCTGATGAAGTTTTTCAGTCTGGCGTAATAGAGTTTAGTTTGGGCAACTTCAAAAAAGCATTGTCGTTTTTTGACAAGACCCTTGAACTTCAACCTACACATATTGGAGCCCTCATCAAAAAAGGAAATATTTTGGGCAAATTTGGCAAGTACGTAAATGCTGTTAGTTGCTATGACACGGCACTAAATATCGAACCGCAGAACATCTTGGCATTAATAAACAAAGGTCTTGCGTTACATTATTTACAAAGATATGACGATGCCATTGTCTGTTTTGATGCAGTTTTGCAACAAAAACCAGACAACACAATTGCTCTGTACAACAAGGCCTCAAGCTTAGTTAGACAAAACAAGATCAAAGACGGCCTTGTAATACTTGAGAAGACAATCAAACTCGATTTTTCCTTCAAATATAAAGCAAGATTCGACATAGACTTTGAACACATTCAAAATGACAATGACTTTAGAAGATTGGTTCTGTAGTGCATTAGGCGTTAATCAAAAAGATTCCGACACTGCTACATTAATAATATTTCAACACAGATGGCCGTATATTGTCAGACGAGTTGAGCTATGATATAGTAATAGTAGGTGCAGGGCCGGCAGGCTCTTCTGCCGCATTTTCTGCAGCTAAGGCAGGCCTAAGAGTGGCATTAATAGAAAAAGAAGAGACAGTAGCTCAAACCGTCCGAACAAGTGGCGTCACATGGATGGATGCAGTAAATGAGTTCGAGATTCCCGCACATTGTTACAATCCAGTCAAAAACTATGTCTTTTATTCTCCAAACAACCAAGTCTCAATTAAGAGCGACACTCCGAAAGCAGCTGTCTTGGATGTGCGAAAAACATACCGATGGCTTGCTGAAAAAGCGCAAAAACAAGATGCCGAACTGTTTCTCAATACTACAATTACCGGTGCAACGAGAATATCCGGTAAAATTTCATTGGATGCAGTATCATCAAAACGGGAAATGAAATTTGAAGCAAAAGTTGTGATCGATGCTAGTGGTTTTCAAAGTGTTGTAGGCAAATCTCTTGGCCTCATTTCACAGTGGAAGCGATTTGGTGTAGGGGCAGAGTACGAAGCTCGTGTAGAAAACTCAGAATCAGACACCTGGTATTTGATGGTAGGCCAACAGTATTCTCCCGCCGGATACGCATGGATATTCCCATTGAGCAAAAACATTGTAAGAATTGGAATTGGCGTTGGAAAGCCAGAATCACCACTTGACCCTACTGAACGATTAAAAGAAATAATTGACAAAAAATTAGGACCCATTGCAAAGCTTGGAAAGATCACGCCGATTGAATTTCATTACGGCCTGATTCCAAATGACGGATTATCTAGGAAGACTGTTTTTGATAATTTGATTTTGGTTGGCGATTCGGCAGGACAGGCAAATCCACTTGTACTCGAAGGCATTCGATACTCCATCAAATATGGCAGACATGCAGGCCAAGTTGCCGCATCAGCGATTTCAAAAAACGATGCGACTGAAAAGTCGCTCAAACCATATGAGGATCTGTGGAAAAAAGAGATTTTTGCAAAGATAACTTCTGCAGCAAAAGTTCAAAGCAGATGGCTTGGTTTGTCCGATCGACAATGGGATCAAGAGCTTGACATCATAAAGGAGTTAAGCATAGATGAGTTTTTAGATTTCATCAAAGCCGATTTTGGCCTTGCCAACATACTTAAGCTTGCCACACACCACCCAAAAATTGCAGTACGGCAGCTCTTCAACATGGTAAAAGGAGCGGTAGGGACCTAATTTACTCTGAAAAAGTCAGACACTGTCAAGTCGTGGTACTGAAGTTGTGCCACATAGATGCCAGGCTCAAATGGTCTGCTCATAACTTGGTTAAAGTAACCAGAGGCATTATCCTTTAATCGGATTTCTTCTACGTGGTTTCCTTTCTGGTCAAAGATGTCCACATAGATATCTTCGCTAAATGCAATCGTCTTGTAGATCGCACCTGAGACATACAGTTTGTCACCTTCTACATAGGCGTCAATAACCGCCGTATTAGACCTGCTTGGCAAATACCGCTCAATCAAGCCGTGTAGTTCTTTGAGTTTTGATGATGACGTGGAAAAGTCTTTGTTGTGTAATGAGTTTCTTATCTCGTTTATGACTGGCTCAAAACGTTCCTTGTTTGCAATATAGTTGGTGCCTCCAAAAGTCTCGATGAATGACCGTAGTTCTTCAAATTCTCGTGCATAGTCAACGTTTTTGAGATCCTCACTACTGTGTTTTGTTCTAGTTTTTTCTGGGACATCCACTATTTGTGATGCTTGGTTATTTTGCCATTGTAGTATAACGACGTACAAGCCAGGCTCGGTTGGTGCGTACCACTGCGTATACAAGTCACCCTGTTTTGTATCTGAGAATGTCAGCGTACTGTGAATGTTTCCTTGCATATCATACACTGTTAGATACAGATTCTGCCGTCTGTCCATCACCTGTTTGTCTACTGCTCCACTCATCACCCAAATTTGTTTTTCTGCATCATAAGAAATGTCAAAGATTATTTTCGGATTTTTTAGTTCCATTTTTTCGGAGAGGAACTTGCGGATTTCTCTTATTTTGTCTTCAGCATCAACAAAGTTGCCATAATCGACTAATTCGTAAGCTTTTTCCTTCATTTTGCTGAATTCGCCAGAGTGCGACTCAAAGTCTGCATTATGGAATGTCGTGGCGAAATCAGTTAGATCCTCAATCTTTTTTCTGTACTCTATTCTCTTTATTTCGTCTCCAGTATATCCTATTTCTGAACCATACGGATCCTCTGAATATTTCTTTGATACTGTTTGCCACTCTGTGAACAGCTCGCGCACCATGTTGTCTGCAGCATCAAGATCTCCTTTTATTACGAGGTTTCTTGCTTTGTCGACTTTGCTTTTCATCGAGTCTGTAAAGTCAGTATACCCAGGCAAGAATCTGTTATGCGTATTTCCAAGATCCAAAAGATTCTCAAGCGATTTTGCACGTTGTAGAATGTCCGACGCTCGGATTTTGTATGCATCCTTTGAATACGAGTTTAGTTTTGCTTGCAGTACAGGTTGATTCTGGCTTGCCCAAGAAAGAAGAACCTCTATTTTTTCTATTTTGCTAACGGATGGATTTCCCATTTCAATTTCCATGGCGGTATTTATTGCCTTTAATGCGTTGTTTATCTCCACTAAACTTTGGTAGTCTGCTTGGAGCTCTGCCTTCGTTTTTAGTTTCTCATATTCAAATTTGAGCAGAGATAATGGGCTTCGCTTTTCTCTTAGCTCGTTTATAGTAGAATCAAACTCCGACACCACTTGGAGAATTTCTGCAAGCGTGTTTGCGTTCCGCACCTTCTCGAGAAGCGATTCGAATGAAGTGATTAGCTTGTGGTCGGCATTATTTCTTTTTGAAAATTCAATAATGCTTGAAATTCGTGAAGAGATATCAATTACGTTGCGCATATCAGATATCTCTTGTCTGACCGAGATAATATCGTCTGCAGATGTAGCACTCTGCAATTTTGACAAGAGTTCATTGAGTCTTGGTTCTATAAGTATGGCAAGATCTGGCTTTGGATCTGCTGATGTGAACCTATCCACCCTGTCTAGGTTTCTTAACAGCATGTTAGCTTCATACAGTTTGTCGAGTTTGTCTTTTTGCTCCAAGAATTTAGATAGTGACGGTTTTTCCAAAAGTGATTCTCGTAGTGTGCTCCATTCTGTTTTGACGAGCAATGTGAGTTGATCTTCTCTTTTGAGTGTTGCATCAAGTGTTCTCGATTTGGTGAGCATGTCCACAAGGCTTCCTAGCTCCTCAGAATACAACGGTCCAGTGCCCCTCGCAAAGATAAAACCGAGTTCCTCCTTTAGCTGTCTGCTCATAATCGAGTTCGATTTTGTCATAAGATTCATCAAGAGATCGTCAAGCTGCTCATATGTGAGTGGTTGTGGTGTTGAAACCTTTTGCGGATCAACATTTGTTATTTGAACATAAACATCACTTAGAATGGCAATTGCGTTATTGTGTCTTCCAATTTGTGCGTAAAACATCGCGTCAAATATCTGTGTCTTTATCCTGTTTGCTTCTGCCGGATCTAGTGTATCAGAGTTCACAAGATCGTTTGTGGTGACAAGTGCGGTTTCAATTGCAGGTCTGAACTTTGGGTCCACCTCAAAAGCATCTGATTCATCATAATATGACAACAATAGTGTCGAATACAGATCCTCTAGTTGTAGGAGTGCCGACTCTGACGCAGACACGGATTTTATCTGATCAAGCTTGCTTTGATATTCTGCCAGTTGATTTCCGCTGAGCTTGCCCTCAAGTGATGAGATCTTTGTTTGAACCAAAGATGTTGCTTTAATTAGTTGATCGACATCTGGCTCTTCTTTTATTCTCTCATTTAGTACTTTAAAGGAACTTGTTGCAGTGGATTCTCCGTAAAATACCTTTACTGTGTAATCACCATCAAGACCACATATTCTTCCGGCAAGCTGGGTAGCCTCTGTTATAAAATGGCCGTTTGAGAGTGGCTTTAGTTGTTGTATATGGCACAGATCACCGTTCGGATTTATTATCTGCGTCACCACAAATAGATCCGGTTCTACTCTGGCTATTTGTCCAAACAAGAAGACTTGTTCTCCTTTTTTAAACTGGCCAAAAGTGTCTAAAAGTATTATTTGTGACGTTTGTGCCTCTACATAGCTTGGGACAAGCAGCATGACTAAAAGTAGGCTTACTGTACCGACTCGCCGCATCGAAGCTAAAAGGTTAAACTAGATTACTTAAGGTTTGGGTAGGATTTCCACTAGGCCGCAATTGTTTGGTTTCTAAAAATTCCTATTGGGTGCGGTGTAGGTTCCTCCATTTTTTGAATTTCAGGCATAAAACACAACGCATGTACCTGTTCTTTGGTCCTCCTACCGCATCGCACACACACCATACTTACGGCATTTCTGCATTCTGCGCAGATTGTGCATTTTGTAAGCTGTCCACCACAATTTCTACAAGATTCATCTGGCATTTTTTCCTCAAATCGACCACTGTAACTTTGAATATAAGACTTGAGTATAATTTATCTGAACAATAGATCAGTGCGCATTTTTTAATTTCCTTCGATCATAATGACAAATTTTGCTGCTGAAATTGTAACACGAAATTGATGGAAAAAGATCAGTGATTCTCATACAACACGTGCTTGTTCTTCATTCTCTTACTGTTCTTTGACGAGTTTGCCTGTGCATCTATGTTAAGAATGGCACGATGGAAGAATATGGCATACTGTTATGGCAGCAGCATCAAAAGATACGGCAAGTACAAAGCAGTATTTCAGAGATACTACTGTCAGGCACACATTCAACGACAGGACCGGAACCATATTCCACTA
>JBDUUJ010000023.1:0-4229 GCA_039938575.1 Nitrososphaera sp.
TTTTACGAATTTCAAAGACAAATCCAGTACAAGGCAGCATGGGAAGGCATTCCGGTTTCATTCATTGATCCTAAACGCACCAGCCAGCTCTGTCCAAGATGCGGAGGGCAACTCCAAGAGGACAGGCTATGCCGTCGTAAAGTATGGTGCAGTAATTGTGAGCGATTGATGGATCGTGACGTTGTCGCATCTATGAATATCGCCTACAAGGGGTGGAGTAGGTTTTGCCATCCTGGAGGGCTTTCAACTGAACCAGTGAATTGGAACGTGGATTTTTTCCAACCGTTAGTTCTCCGAGTCGATGGAAGTAAGTTGGTCGAAGTCGCCTGACTAGACTTTACAGAAGCTAGTGCTATACTGAACTTCATTATTACCTAACAGAGTAAAAAAATTGTTAGAAATTCAGCCCCTTGTTCAATGGATAAGCTCTCTTGTATCAGATTATTTGTATGTCGGCGTTTTTGTGGCGGCCATAATAGAGACGGTATTTCCACCAGTACCTACTGTAGCAGTTTTTCCAATAGCAGGTTACGTTGCATCACAGAACCATTTGAATTTGGTGGAGGTAATTGGGCTTGGTTTGGCAGGAGGAGTTGGTGCCACCATCGGCTCCACTACAATCTACATCATAAGTGCAAAGCTTGGAAGAGTTGCTCTGTTACGGTACCTAAAATACGCAAAAATCTCAGATGAAAAGCTAGCAAAAATTGAAAAATGGTTTGAAAGACATGGTGACAAGGCAGTTTTCTTTGGCAGGATGGTCCCAGTACTCCGCGAAATGATCTCAATTCCTGCAGGGCTGTTCGGAATGAGGATTTCAAAATTCATTCTCTATACATTTGGCGGCTCTTGTGTGTGGGCAGTTTCATTAACACTCGTAGGATATTATTTTGGATTGATATCCATTGAGCTCTTCTGATGCCCATAGATTTTAAAACCTAAATTCTATTCAAAAATTGTGCATGCGGTGATTCTGGCAGGTGGTATTGGTACGAGACTCAAACCAATTACTGACTATGTCCCAAAACCGTTAATTCCAATTAACAACATTCCAATTATAGAATGGCAAATTAAATATCTAAAAAAACACAATATAGACAAGATTATAATTTGTTCAGGTTACAAAGCCGAACAGATTCAAAACTATTTAGAACACAAAAATAATTTTGATATTAAAATTCTGTACTCCATAGAAAAAACACAGCTTGGAACAGGCGGTGCCATAAAAAAAGCAGCCAAACTTGTCAATGACAAATCGTTTTTGGTGTTAAATGGCGATATCATAACTAACATCAATCTGAAAAAAATTCTAGCCACACCAAACTCTATTGCACTTGTAGAATTGAGAACAAAGTTTGGCACTGTATCCATGGCTGGAAACAAAATAATTGATTTTAAAGAGAAAAAACCATTGACAAATGTATGGATGAATTCCGGAATTTATCATCTTGACAAAAAAATAATAAAAGACTTGCCAAGCAAGGGCTCAATTGAAGAAGACACGTTCTACAAATATGCAAAAAAAGGCGCCCTCAATGGCATCAAGTTTGCTGATGCGTTATGGTTTTCAATTGATTCACATAAAGATATAGACGAATGTGCATGCGCATTAAAAAACACCAAAATACTTTGAATCGCAGTGACAAGCCCATGATATCATATAGTCTTGGCTCACTTCTTTCCATCGATGAGTTGTTGATGTGTGCACAAAAAAGTGTCAAATACAAAACGCATACGATCTGGGTGCCTGAAACTTGGGGAATGGAAAACTTTGCAATGCTTAGTGCCGTTGCGCAACGTACCACGTCCAACATAGGCTCATCCATAGTCAACATATACTCACGCAGTCCTGCTTTGGTTGCCATGGGTGCAGCAACAATAGACACAATCTCCAACAAGAGACTCATTTTGGGGTTAGGCACAAGCAGCATTCCAATAGTAGAGGATTTGCACGGCTACAAATTTGAAAAACCACTAAGAAGGATGCGTGAATATGTGGAAATAATTAGACTGGCTCTGTCGGGGCAGAAAATCAACTATTCAGGCGAGCTATTTTCTCTCAAAGGCTTCAACCTTCTCATAAAACCACCGCGTCAAAACATTCCAATATACATTGCAGCAATAAACAAAAAGATGGTGGAGCTAACTTGGGAGATTGCAGATGGTGTGATTTTTTACTTGAGACCAGTTTCTGAAATGAAGGAAACAATATCAAAAATGCAAAAAAAAAGAAAAATAGACACTGCCTGTCAGTTCATCACCTGCGTCTCTGAAGATGCAGAAGCCGCCAAGCAACGAGCTCGCAAAACATTGGCGTTTTATATATCGGTTGGCAGTATTTACAGAAAATTTTTGGCAGAGAATGGATTTCAGAAAGAAACAGATGCCATCTATGCAGCATACAAATCTGGCAATAAATTAAACCATGAATTCGTAAGCGACCGTATGCTTGACTCTTTGACAATTTCTGGCACCCCAAACGAATGTAGAAAACAGTTGAACAAGGTAGTTGAAGCAGGCGTGACACACCCCATACTGCAATTCAACCCAATAGGAAACACCTCAGAGTCATTTGATTTGTTGGCAAAAACATTTGGTGATCAAAGTTGAGCAAAGTAGCTGTCGTAGGTCATTGTACTACAAAATTTTCATTGGATGATGTTTCAATAGAATCCCTTCTTGTTTTGGCAACAAAATCAATATTTGAGCAAACAAAGAATCTCACTCAAAGAGACATAGACGCAGTACTGGTATCAACTAACGCGAACAAAAAATATCTTTCTGCGATAGTTTCAGAGATGACTGGCATTTCGCCAAAAATCTCACACAATATAGAAAGCTTGTGCAATTCTGGAACCAACTCAATAGTTTCTGCGTTTTCATACATATCTGCAGGCCTTGCAGATGTAGCACTAGTAGTAGGTGCAGAACGTTTTGATAGTCCTGGGCAGGTTTTAGACTGGGACGTATCTCGCGGAGAATATAAGCACCCAATATTTTGGGCATCCATGTTTACAAAGGCACGCAAAAGAGAGTTTGGCACCACAGATGAAGAGCTTGCATACGTTTCTGCAGAAAATCACAAAAACGCCACACGTAATCCAAATGCGTATAATCCAAAAAAATACACAGTTAATGAAATTATGAATTCCAAAAAAATAACCGATGATCTTAGATTGCTTGATTGCTCTCGTCCATGTAGCGGGAGTTCAGCAGTAGTGCTTGCTTCAGAATCGGTGGCAAAACGATTTACAGACAACCCAGTCTGGATTCGTGGGTTGGGCCAAAAAACTACATCTGCAAGCTTCACAAAAAACGATCTCATCAAACTAGAGTCGACAAAAATAGCTTCACAGCAAGCATATCAGATGGCCAAGATAAGCCCAAACAATGTCGATGTGGCGGAGATACATGATGCGTTTACGGTGTGTGAATTAATGATATTAGAAGATCTTGGCATAGTACAAAAAGGACATGCTGGCAAATATGTGATTGAATTGTACAACACAGACAGTAAAAAGATAAACCCGCGTGGCGGACTAATAGGCGCAGGTCACCCGCTTGGTGCCACAGGCATATCTCAAGTTGTAGAGATTGCAACGCAGCTTGAAGGTAACGCCGGCTCAAGACAGGTAGAGAAGGCCATGATTGGATTGGTTCAAAATATGTCTGCTGCAGCTACGTCATCGACTGTCCTCATACTAGAGTCATGAGCAACTTTGAAAGCGAGTTAAGAAAGGGAAGGTTTGTGGTAGGTCACTGTCCCAAATGTGACAAAATTACATGGCCGCCAAACGATTTTTGTAATTTGTGCTTTGGTGATCTCTTATGGAGGCAATTAAAGGAGCATGGTACACTAATTGAGTACTCTGCAAAGGATGGAAAACAATTTTGTGTTGCAGAGTTCGAGGGTGGGATCAGGGTTATGGGAACAATTGTCGGTGCATTTACTTTAAAGCGTGGACAGAAAATTCGCCTTGCGAGTTGTAGTTTTGACGGCGTACCAAAGTTCGTCTTTGAAGCAGAATAGGCATCAACCATATAGATACAAGTTTACTGATAATGTTCTGTGAAGTCTTTGTTAGGTGATTGTTCTTTTCAGAAATTATCCATGTGAATAATTTTTAAAGATTGCCTTCCATTTTACATGGTGTGGGAGAGCCAAGGCTAGAGATAGCAGATTCAAAGTTGGACAATTATCCATTCGAGGCTTTGATCCTCATTGCTAT
>JBDUUJ010000024.1:0-5977 GCA_039938575.1 Nitrososphaera sp.
AATCCGGGGCCTTTTGATATCTGGTTTGTTCTTGCCATGAATATCTGGTATATCGGTATGATCTAGATCTTTTGGTTAAGAATCATTTACATACTAATCAATTCGTATATTTAAGACCTAGACTATACCTGTGCAGGCAGTTGACAGAAGGGATCCTCATTCAGACCATTACGAGCCGGCAACTCAACATTACCAAGATTGGATAGACAATGGGATGTCCCCTCTTTTTGTCATATCTTTATACAAACAGAGCAACCCGATCAGATACAAAATGCCAATAAGAAAGGATTCCGTTGATATCTTGCTAAAGGATCTCAGTTTGGTATGCATCTTGATTGTGAATAGTATGAGAGGAGATCCTTAGCTTTTTCTTTTATAGTAAAACGATCAACATTTGACCTAACAATCCAATAAACTGACAAACAAGATCCATGTACTATTTACTGCTACAAATCATTTATGCGAAAACCATTCGTTGTAATGAATCATGCTTTCAAGGGAAGAGATACATGCAAGATTCAAAAAAGAGGCCAATCCCAGAATCAAAGAAAGGCTTCTTGCCATACTGCATTTTTATGACTCGATACAGACGAGGTAGCAAAGGCAACGGGCAGAAGCGAGTCCTCTGTAAAAAGGTGGCTGAGAAGCTGGAACAAAAATGGATTTGAGGGGCTGGCTCCTAACTTCAAGGGAGGACACCCCTTCATGGTTACCCCGGCTCAGTGGGCAGAGATCCTCAAAGAGATCAGAGGAAAGGGGATGACCATACATGATGTACGGGCATACATAAAAAAGACAAGAGGCATAGAATACTCTTATGATGCCGTATGGAAGATCCTCAGAAAGAAGCTAAAGGTAAGGTACGGCAAACCCTACATACAGAATCACAAAAGGCCTGCTAATGCAGAAGAGATTTTTAAAAAAAGATAAACGATGTCCTTGGAAGGATGCGGAATCCCCTCATAGGATTTGTCGACCAGAGTTCACTGAGGCTGGACCCTCAAAGAAAGCGGGTCATTGAAATACGGTATGGTCAGGTCACAGTCGTATCCAGGACAGTCTTTGGGTTTATGGGGCTTGGCGGAAACGATGTCGTCATGGTATCGGATACCTCAACAAAATGGAGTGTAGAGATGTGTAATTCCTTACGTATTCGTTCCACCAAACACTAGCGTTGGCTATGCCCGCGGGGTCCATGGTTCAAGCAACCGTTGGAGTGAATGGGTTTCTCGTAAGCGGCTTCTCTAACTGTGCCTGGCGCACGTATAGCTGGTTGCCGCACAAAGGCCAACAAATAGGAGAAAGGAGGTGAAAAAGTGGAACAGAAAGAGACACTCGGTCTTGGAATTGACATCAGCAAGAACAAAGCCGACATCTGTCTGAAGAAGGATTCCCAGGTGCTGGAGAGCTTTGTTGTAAGCAACGACGAGGGTGGCATCGCCACCTTACTCCAAAGACTTGAAAGATACAAGGACGGCACATTCTCCATAAAAGCTGCAATAGAATCTACGGCAAACCTGTGGATTAACATGTATGAAGCCTTGGAACGGAATGGAGTCGATATCTCGCTTGCGAATCCGCTAAAGACAAAGGCCATAGCTGAAGCCAAGATAAAGTCAGACAAGATAGACGCCGCCGTACTGGCCGACCTCCTCAGAAATGACTCGTTTGCCTTCCTCCATGGCAGCTTTTTCTTCAGTATCCATGGGAACCGCCTCTTGTCTACC
This sequence comes from Nitrososphaera sp., assembly GCA_039938575.1. GTDB lineage: Archaea > Thermoproteota > Nitrososphaeria > Nitrososphaerales > Nitrosopumilaceae > Nitrosotenuis. The sequence goes on from JBDUUJ010000024.1 coordinate 1,728, forward strand.
GAGTTGTCTGATTCTGCGGAATACTTCCATTCACCGCCTAGCGGTATTTTGTTTCCGCTCACTTAGTTAGTCTGTAAATGCCCTTGTACATGGCAGTAACCTTCCAACTCTTGGGCCCCAACAACATACATCATAAGATACGGAAAAGATTTCGTATAACGTCTGTTAACCGGCTTTGAGTTCTCCATAGTTAATCTGCCATACCAACAAAGACTTTGCTAAAACTGTTTGAGCAGATACACGATTTAACAATAAATTACATGCTGGAAGAGCACATTCACCAAAATCTAAATATTTTGCAAAAAATAACCAATCATGAAAAAATCAGAGCTAAACAGACTAGTCGAAGAATACAATCTCCTCAAATCAAAAAAGCCCACCAAATACAACAACGCGGAAAAAAGACTGCAACAAATTGCTCAGCGGTACTTTCATGAAACTGGACGATCACTGGAATCTGACTTGATGCGAAAATAACGACAACTTTCAAAAACCCCTCAAATCCCCAGCTTAGTATATGCGACTGTTGTACATAATCTGCTTCACACTGATTGGGTTCGTGCTGAGTTATTACGTGGTAAGCGCCTTTGTACTCCAGCAACAGGCAATAAACAAACAGTCTGTGTATGTTCACCTTCAACAAGAATGGAAGAGCTATCCAAGAAACATTGTTTATGACATCACAAACGTGTGGAGCCAGACTGAAAACAAGCAGATAAGCAGCCAGACAAGGCTCCAGATGGCAAAAGAGTCCAATGTCGATGAGATCCACTATCTACACGGAAAATCCTACATCTTGGTTCAACACGACAATACCAATTGTCGCGATGTCTGGGAACCCCACTATGCCAGATTCGGTGCAGACGTAATCCGACACCAAATAGAATACCTTGCAGGACTACAGCAAAGCCCTGATCCAAATATCACAATGTACACTCCCATACCAAGCAAACAAGACCGAAAAGAACATGAATCTCAAATTAAGACTGGATATTCTCAATTCATCCCAATTTGCACAGATAAGGAGACTGCCGACTTTGATTATGCCGTAAGGATTAACGACGACACGGTGGGCTTTGACGTGTATTTTGTGCCGTCGTCTGAAGAGCAAAAAAACTACGATCAGGGAAGAGATTTTACTTTCTATGAGGGTTGCTTTGGTACAAACTATGCAAGCTTTTCTGGTACGTGCAACAATGTAAGCAAGCAAGCAGGACTTTTGATCGTAGTGCCAGACAACCTAAATCTACCTCTGACAAAATTCGATGTCTGGTTGTATGAAAAATGATTCAATAAAAAAGTATAGTGTATTCTGGGCACAAGCCATGAAACTGCATTCGGCGTCTATGGGGAGTACAACGCAATAGCAAAGCCAACTAGAAAACCTACCACTGCTGCCGACATGACAAACATGGCTATTTTGTCCAGCTTTCTTTGCTTGATCTGAATGCTCATGTTACTACTACTCATCTTACAAATATAATATTAATTTTCAAAATTCCAAAAATTCATACAGTACCAAATTTCAGCAACTTGACAAATTTTTAGCTTAACTAGTTAGAATCAAATACGGACCGATCTCAAGCAAACAAATTTTCAGTTAGCCGTTAATTTTGATGCCGCCGCTTCCTGCAATTACATCGGCGCGAGGATTTTGAGCTAGCGGTCTTTCAGTGCCTATCTGAATTTCTGATTTGAGCCCTTCTCCTACAAAATACCCAAGCACGCCAAAGCCACCAAGAACCAAGATGCCAATTATGATGTATGCAGAGTTTTTCAACGAATAAGGGAATCTGAACCTCATATTTAATTGGTGGGCATGGAATGGGTTGTTGCCTAATTTACATTTACGTATTCTTTCACCTCGATTCTGAGTTTGTTGAATGTATGAAGAATTTTCGTTGACCATGTGGTTTACCAGGAAATCTCTTTTCTGAGTGTGTGCCAGACGGTAGTACTTCCAGTACCCATCCCTTCTGTTGTGTTTTGATATCATGGTATCAAAACATGTGAGAAGGCACACACTTGAGATCAAAATCCAGATCGGCTCAGAATCCTGGGCTGTATATTTAAAGGGAATTAGGCAACTCCGAGACGGACTTGGTCTTCATCAAATTATGAATCGTGGCTTGAAAAAGTCATCGTCAACATAAATCTCGAGAGAAAATTAGGCCATATTTAGCCCCTAGAGTATTTACCGACTAGAGTTGTTTGTTCCATAATGTGATTTGTCATTGCAGTTTCAAGATCTTTTCTTGTTACACCAGCTTTGAGCTCAAGTGATGAATCCAGCACGTAAAGCCTGAAAAAATACCTATGAGTTCCCGATGGTGGACATGGTCCTCCATAACCTGCACTACCAAAATCGGTTTTTCCTTGTGGAAATTCAAAATTTTCCCCCTTGGTAAATTCAGACTTTGTTGTAGGAATATTCCAAATAATCCAATGAGTAAATGTTCCTCCTGGTGCGTCAGGATCATCCATGATTAGGGCCAAACTTTTTGCTTTGTCAGGTATACCCGTAATTTTTAATGGCGGAGAAACATCTTCTCCATCACAAGTATAGATTCTAGGAATCATTCCGTTGTTTTCAAAGGCATCACTTGACAGTTTCAGAAGGGAGTCCACGTTTACCTTGATTATATTTACTTTGATAAGATATTGAATACCAGCTACAAACTCATTATCTGAAATCTTTCCATCTGCCCACCATCTGGCATTATTTTTAATCCAAGCCGGGATTTGTTGATCGGATCTTGAGCTTTCAGAGCTACTTTTAGGAATCTTGATTATTTGTTGTTTTATCATATATTGTATTCCCTGAACAAAGTCAGAATCAGTGATCTGTCCTTCAGACCACCACTTTGCATTACTTTTTATCCATGCAGGAATTTGAATATCATCGGCGTATACAGTTGAATATGATGTTATCAGCATAGAAAAGGAAAATAAGATTAAGACAGATCTTACCAAATCCACAGTCAAAAACAGGCTTTAATTCAGATAAATTCGTTATCTAGTTTTCTAGTATGTGTTGCATATTCCTGTTGAATGTAGAATTGTTCTACGTGTAGTGGGGTTGTTGTATAATTCCGTGTAATATCTTGGATTCGTGTTCTGCTGTACACAATGCAATGATCGATATTCAGTCTACAAAATGAACAGGCAACAACACCCAAACGACGTACCTGAAAGGATGCGGAATCCCATCATAGGATTTGCCGACCAGAGTTCACTGAGGCTGGATCCTCAAAGAAACCGGGTCATTGAAATACGGTATGGTCAGGGCACAGCCGTATCCAGGGCAGTCTTTGGGTTTATGGGGCTTGGTAGAAACGATGTTGTCATGGTATACCTCAACAAAACATTCCATGATGTCGTTTCTTGAGGCAGTAAGGGATGCAAATCCGGCAGGAGAGATTTGCGTCATACTTGACAATGCAAGGATTCACCATGCCACAGATGTGTACTGCGGGGCGCATCAGCTTGGCATCGAACTTGTCCATCTACCGCCGTACAGCCCTGATCTGAATCCGATTGAGTTTGGGTGGAAGGACCTTAAGCGAAATCTGGCAGGATTTTTAGAATTTGACGAGATGATAAATCACTGTGAGGAGGCTGCACTGAATCTGTTTTGTATCAAAAAAGACAGCTACTCCAAGAAATGGCTTGAGAAGTTTGATGGTGTACTATTGGATCAAAGGTTGGGCGGTTGACTATATATGTTTTAACTTACTCTCTAGCACAGAATTTATTCCTGCCAGTCCATCTCTCCTTCTTGTATGTGATAGACTATACTATCAAATACTGTATAATGCTTGATTCCTCTTCGTGCTAGGTTTTCGTAGAAGAAGATGTAATCGCCTGAAGTTATCTGACCGTTATTCTCAGTACGGTTACCTACTGGGTAACCGCCGCTTTTAATAAAAAGATTTTTATAGATTGCACAAGGCATGAACAGCCCTCCTTCCCTTATCTCGTTAGATGATATCTCTTTTGCATATTTTTGAAAGGCAGAATCATCGAACTGTGTATAAGTGCGCCCAAAATCCTTCTCAATACCATATTTTCCCGATCTCAGCTTGCCTGATTCAATGAGTCTAGATGTCACTATTCTGTCTTCCTTCAAATTTTTAAGCAAATTGTCCAGCCATCCATCTGAAAACGCCATGTCTGAATTGACAAATACTATTATGTCTCCAGGAGCATTGAATCCACCATAATTCCATGCCCGATACACGCGATTGATA
>JBDUUJ010000025.1:0-7107 GCA_039938575.1 Nitrososphaera sp.
GCATGTTGTTATTCTTTTCCTATATCAAACAGAGAATTTGCCAACATTCTGTTAAACAACCTTGTGGAACGAGCAAAAGAAACAAAATCGGCTCTTGTCCTTGAAGATATCAAAGGTATCAGAAAATTATACAGAAAAGGCAATGGTCAGGGAAATAAATTCAGACGGAAATTAAACTCATGGTCATTCTACGAATTCCAAAGACAGCTACAATACAAAGCAGCATGGGAAGGCGTTCCCGTATGGTTCATTGATCCTAAACGCACCAGCAAGCTCTGTCCAGTATGCGGAGGGACACTCCAAGAGGACAGGCTATACAGACGTACATTGTGGTGCAATAATTGTATGAAATTGATGGATCGTGACATTGTCGCATCCATGAATATAGCATACAATAGGTGGGCCAGGTTTACCCATCCTCGAGGGCCCCCAGTTGAAGCAGTGAAGGGGGAAGTGGATTTATTTGAACCGCTAATCCCGAGTCGATGGAAGCAAGTTGGAGGTCGTGAGGTAGTATGCATTATGATTATTCCTCGACAACCCGACAGAACTGCAAAACTCATACGCGTCTGCATAATCCTATTACATACGATTCACTCACAAAATATTGTGAACATACTTTGCATTGGTGGCTCAGATCCATCATCTGGTGCAGGAATACAGTCTGATATCAAAACAGCTCAGATATTGGGGGCCAATTGTTTTTCGGTCGTCACTGCAATAACTGCTCAGAATTCCAAGAATTTCACACATGTAGAATCGGTCTCAAAAAAATCGATTGCAGCACAACTTGATGCAATCTTTGAAGATTTTGATGTGGATGTAATCACCATAGGTATGGTTTATGAGCATGATGCCATAAAACAGATTCACTCGGCTCTGAGGCGAAAAAAAATTCCAATTGTTTTGGATCCTGTGATTAGGTCGACGACCGGTGGCCTGCTGCTAAAAAAAGAAGCCTTGGGCTTGTTCAAAAGACTGCTTGTGCCAATATCATATGTAATCACACCGAACCAAAGTGAGGCGGAAATTCTCTCTGGAGTAAAAATTCGCAGCTATGATGATCTCATAGAGGCTGCAAAGGCAATTGGCTCAAAGAATGTGGTGATTACTGGGCATAGTTTTACAAAAAATAAAGCAAGTGATTTTGTATATGAGGGCGGAAAACATTATTCTATATCAGGCAATATGCTTGTAGGACAAAACCATGGCAGCGGATGTATCTTTGCAGTTAGTCTGGCTTATGCACTCGCACAAAAGCGCAAAATGCGAGATTCTGTCGAATTTGCAAAAAAATTCACGTATGATGCAATCAAATCTGCACAAAAACTCGGCAGCGGTGTCAAAATCGCAAGACCCGTCCAAGACAAGATCAAGTCTGAGCTTGGAGATGCAATCAAAAAGCTTGTGAATCTTGAAGGGATTGCATCTCTTATTCCAGAATGCCAGACGAATTTTGTCTTTGCAAAGTCTGGGGCAAAGTCACTTGAAGATGTAGTGGGAATCATGGGAAGGATTGTCAGGACAGGTAGTAGCGTTACGGTTGCAGGAAGTCTGGAGTATGGAGGTTCAAGGCATGTTGCAACAGCAGTTCTCGCGGCACAAAAAAAGTTCCCGCAAATTCGCTCTGCACTCAATGTAAGATTTGATGAAAACGTGCTCAGCAGATTCGCAAAAACAAAAAACAAGATACTAAGCTACGACAGAACAAAAGAGCCACGATCCCACAAACAAAAAGAAAACATGTCGATTTCCTGGGGCGTAAATGATGCAATAAGGAAATCACAGTATGCTCCAGACATCATATATCACAAAGGTGATTTTGGAAAAGAACCTATGATTATAGTCTTTGGCAAGAACCCACAAAATGTGGTACACAAGATTTCAAAAATTCTTGGTGCGTGATTCAAAGATAATTGTGCGGCTGAACATAAATACTCTGTATTTTCACATACACCTGTGAAAGCAGTTATCTTGGCAGGAGGCCTTGGTACGAGGCTTCAGCCCTATACTACATTTTTACCAAAACCGATGTTACCGCTTGGCGAAAAGCCGTTACTTGAACACCTTATCAACTGGATAAAGCACAACAAAATCTCCGACATCGTACTATGTGTGAGTTATCTGAGAAAGACAATTGAAGATTATTTTGAAGATGGCAGCAGGTTCGGAGTCAAAATAGAGTATGCAGTAGCCGACAGGCCTCTTGCAACAGCAGGCCAACTAAAAACAGCAGAATCCTTTATTGATGACACCTTTGTGTGTATCTACGGTGACTCGGTGTACAGCTTTAACCTCAAAAAAATGATACACCAACATAAGGCAAAAAAATCCTTTATCACGATGTGTCTAAACGAGTACAAGACCACAATAAAGTATGGCGTGATAGAGACATCACGGTCAGGCAAAGTCACAGCATGGAACGAAAAACCTCAGATTACTGCCAACATCAATATAGGTTGTTATGTGATGGAGCCTGGAGTTTTTGATCTTATTCCGTCTGGCAAACCATTTGGCATGGACGATGTTATAAAGAAGGCGCTGGCAAAGAAAAAGGACGTAAACAGCTTCCTTGTAAAAAACGGCTTTATCGACATTGGCGACAAGGTTTCCTACAAAAAGGCATACGCTGAATTCAGAGAAAAGCTTGGCAAGATTTAATGTCCGAGATTACAATTCGTAAGATAATCGAGTCTGATATAGACAAGGGCTTTTTGGAGTGTCTTGATAGCCTACGCAAGGCAAGCGACTTGGAGCCGCAAAAAGCGAAATCCATTCTAAAAAAGTTGAGCAAAAACCCAAACCACATCATCTTCGTCGCAGTGCAGGGAGACAGAATCATTGGATCAACCACACTGCTTGTAGAACAAAAATTCATACATGGTGGAGGAAAGGTCGGACACATCGAGGATGTAGTAGTTGACGCACGACACCAAGGAAAGGGAATAGGCGAAATGATGATCAAATACGTCTTAGATTACGCCAAAAAACAAGGCTGCTACAAGACCATACTTGACTGTGACGACAAAGTAAAACCGTTTTACGAAAAGCTCGGATTTGAACATCACTCAAACGGAATGAGATACAACCACTAAAAATATTCTTTAATTGGTCGCTTTTTTGTCCTAAACAACCATGCACCAATGCCAATAATTGGAATCGAGACTGCCATGAAGAGTGGTGGGATTACCTCCACTGCAAAGATGCGATAGTTTGTATCTATTTGCGGAACTAAAGTGTTTGCGTAAAACATGCTTGCAAAGAGAACCACACCGCCGGCAATAATTATGGAGCCAACAGGCTTGGAGCCATATCTTTTTGACATGAGAAACGCCGTGCCTGCAATACTCATTGCGGGAGCAACACCAATTGAGATGTACATGAGGATTTGCGGTTCTGGTTCGACTTCAATTCGTGGTGAGGTCAAATAGTTATAAAAAACGTTGATCTCGCCGCCAAACATTGCAAACAGGCCCAAAGCCGCAACTGCAAGATACTTTTCCACTGCCATGTTTAGCAAAAATAAATTTCGATAAATAAATGGTGCTAGATTATGCCGACAAGGCCTGCAAGCTCTTTTCTACAAGCAGCTCCAAGTTGTTCTGCTGCCTTTTCTGGCTGACTTGAATTCAAAAAGACGCCATAGCCACGCTCAAGACCGGACCAAGCTGCCGTGAGCGGATAGACTTCTATGTGCCAGTGGATCTGTCTACTGTTTTTCTTTTCAGGTGAAAGATGGAATGCCAAGTTGTATGACACATTCTTAAGTGAGTTTGCAAGGCCTCCAAGCGTTGCACGCAAAATCAAAGAAAGGTCATTGATTTCTTTTTGAGTGATTTTTGAAAAACTAGTAGTGTGCTTTTTGGGGCAGATCCAAAATTCGTAGGGGTATGATGGTGCCCATGGGCAAAACGCCAAAAATCCTTCTGTCTGGAGTACTTGACGTGGACCTCCTGTTTCTGTGTTGACTGTCTGGCAGAGTGGACATGCCCCTTTTTCATTTAGGATGCGGTGCGATGCCTCCGCTTCTTGCTCTATGATTGGAGGTATGGTTGAAAATGTAACCATATTGATGTGCGGATGCGCAGTTGCACTACCTGCCTCTTTTCCATGGTTTACGTAAATTGCTACATATGTGACACCACGTTGCGTGTATAGCCACCTGAGTCTGTCTTGAATCACAACAAGTATGTTGGACCACTGCTCTACAGATATTGTGGAAAGTGAGTCTTTGTGTTTTTCAGAAGCTACTACGATGTAGTGGTAGCCATAGGCAGGTTCACTGTAAAGCGGCCGATCGCTGTACGAGTTTTCTGCAGAGACTGATACGGCAGGCGTTTTGCTCTCAAAGACACGGACGGTCCAATCTTCAACATAATTGTCCTCGCTGTCTTGGAGTCTTTGGAGCATTCCATCTTTTGCAACCAATGAAAGCAAGGAAGGATTTGTCATGGATTCATTGCCGGGGCAAAAGGCGCATTTTTTAGTATCACCATTATGTTCTTCATTTTGGGTTATTATGACAAATCTTTCTGAAATGTAGTCTTTTCGCATACTCCCCATATTCGATAGTATGAAAATGTGTGAGTTAAAACCTTTTCAAAGATCGCAATTCGAAAATCAAAAAACTGTGTAAAGTTTAAAGTGGTCTTGGATCAGCCCTCAAACGGGGAGATTGTCATAAATTCCAATAAGGATGTAAAGATGGTCTATGTTTTACTTGATGGAGTAGGCGACTTGCCACACCCTGATCTAAAAGGTCTGACCCCGCTTGATTTTGCACAAACCCCAAACCTTGACAAGCTCACAAAGAATGGGGCAATGGGTGAGGTGATCTCTGTGGGAAAGGGAATTGCGCCGGAGTCAGATATTGCAGTCTTTAACATGCTTGGGTACAAATTCCAGCATTCAGAGTATGCAGGGAGGGGAGTAATTGAGGCAATTGGTACTGGAATCGACTTTAAAGACGGCGATTTGGCACTACGGGGGAATTTTGCCACTCTGGATGATGAAGGAATAATCGTGGACAGGAGGGCTGGAAGAAAAATAGAGCGTGAAGATGCAATTGCAGTCTCAAAAGAAATTGAAAGTGCCATCAAGTTCTCGGAACCAGGCGCCTCGGTTGTGGTCGCGCCCACCATTGGGCACAGAGTCGTTGTGCGAATCAGATGCAATGGCAAGCCACTTTCCGCCGAAATTACGAACACTGACCCGGCATACTCAAGAGTGGACGGAATGGGAATAGCAAAGGCTGTGGGTGATTACTTGAAAATAGAGAGATGCCTGCCGCTAAAGGATATCTCCAATGCGACACTGACTGCAAAACTTGTAAACGAGTTCACAGAACAATCCCTGAAAATACTCAAACAAAGCAAGACAAACCAAAGGAGAAAAGAGCAAGGAAAGAAACTTTTAAACAGTATACTACTACGCGACGCTGGTAACCACTACCCAAAGGTTGTGCCAATAAATGATCTTTATTCAATGAAGTTCTCATGTATCGTCGATATGCCCGTGGAGATTGGAATAGCTACGATTCTAAAGATGCGTACCTTTAGTGCAGGCGGCCTCACAGACTATGAAGAAAAGGCCAAGGTCGCAGCAAAGGCGATGGACTCTGAAAATGCAATATACGTGCACCTAAAAGGACCAGACGAGTTTGGACACGATGGTGACGCAATAGGCAAGATGAAAAACATCGAAGAAATTGACAAGCGATTTTTCGGCACTTTGCTTGACAACATAGATACAAGCAAGATCTCAGTTGTCATTTCTGCGGATCATTCTACACCATGTATCAACAAGGGACACAGTGATGATCCAGTCCCGGTTCTGGTGTCGGGAGACTCTGTTAAAAAAGACAATAGCACACGGTTCACAGAAAAGAACGCTAAGGTTGGCAGTATAGGGCTTCTTGAAGGTGCTCAGGTTCTCAAAACAGCACTGCAGCTAATCAGATAGTAAAAAGCGAGATCTGCCCGGAATTCCTTATTTGTTGAACCTTCTGCCTGAGTGTGTCGACGTTTATGTTATGGTAGGTGCCTGTCGACTTTGCAAGCTTTTCAAGTGCTCTGCCGAGAACCGAGATGCATATCGAGTTTTCCGCCTTTTGGTAGTGGACCAAGGCTGCAGCAACCAAAATTATTCCTTGAACTAGCTCTTTTTCGCCTTCGTAGCATTTCTTCCAAACACCTTCGAAGACTTCGTGTGATTCCCAGAATCTTTCTTCATTGAAATAATCTATTCCCATCTTGATTGCGACTTCTTTTTCAATGTGTTCTTCGACTACATGTTTTGCATGGTCGAGTGGTGCAATAGGGTTTAGTTTTTGCACAAGCTCATCAATTTTGGATTTGGCAATTGAGACATCAAACTCTACATACTTGGTGGAGACGCGGCAATCTCGAATTATGGTGTCAAGACCTAATGCAAGCTGACGTGCTTTCGCAAGCAGATCTCCAGTATCTTGTGGGGCGTATCCAGCATTTTTCAAATGCAGCATGAATCTGTCCACGTATTTAGTTTGCTGGGATTTCTTAAAACTCTTATTGGAATTCAGGAGTTGTTGCCCAATTCATTTTGTAGACTAAATGGTAATATCGACGATGACGTTGTGTACGGTTTAATACGGAGCCAAGCTGACTTTGTTACAAGGAATTACACAACACCACTGGATTTGGTTCTGTTACCTCTATGGGACACCAGAAAAGTGTTACCCAACAGCCAACCTGCTTCCATCGACTCGAGATTAGTGGTTCAAATAAACCCACATTCCCCTTCACTGCTTCAACTGAAAGCCCTCTAGGATGGCAAAACCTACTCCGCCACTTGTAGGCAATGTTCATAGATGCCACTACATCTCTGTCCATCAATTTCCTACAATTATTGCACCACAATGTACGTCTGTGTAGCCTGTCCTCTTGGAGTGTCCCTCCGCATACTGGACAGAGCTTGCTGGTGCGTTTAGGATCAACGAATAGACGGGAATGCCTTCCCACGCTGCTTTATACTGGATTTGTCTTTGAAATTCGTAAAAAGACCATGAGTTTAGTTTCCGTCTGAATTTGTTGCCCTGACCGTTGCCTTTTTTGATGTCTTTTTTTCTTT